>JBJXGF010000009.1:0-5107 GCA_046153015.1 Acidimicrobiales bacterium
GGGGCCGGCCGTTCGCTGTCTCGGCGGTCGGCCGGCCCCCGTCTCGCGTCCAGCCCCGTGGGCCGGTGGTTCAGCGAGCGCTGCGCCGTCGCGCCGCCACCATCGCTGCGCCGAGCAGCACGACGCCGGCGGCGCCGCCGGCCAGCAGCGCCGGCGAGGGTCCAGAGGAGGGGCCGGTGGCCGGCAGGCGGTCGACCGCCGCGCCCAGCACATCGGGGGCAGCAGTAGTGGGTGCAGCCGTCGTCGGCGGCGCGCTGGTGGGGCTCACAGCCGGCGGGTTCGACACCGCCAGCGCAGCGACTTCCCAGATGAGCGAGGCGGGCAGGAAGTCGGAGCCGTCGGATTCCGACACCATCTGCGCGGTGAGCGAGCTCGCCCCGGCGGGGATGGTCACCGTGAACCGGCCAACGTCGAGCTCGCGCTCCGGCGTGACTGGGAACGCGTTCACCAAACGGTTCGTGAGCCCGCCGACCGAGATGACCAGCGTGTGCGGACGCGGGCCGCTGGCGCCCTGCGGCGTGCCGGGCGCGGGGTCGTGCAGGGAGGACGCGAGCAACGACAGCGTGGCGGTTCGCTCCTGATCGGCCGGCGCGAACTCGAAGGTCTGCGGGACGGTCGCGTCGCGTGGCGGGCCGTAGTTCACGAAAGCGATGTCGTTGCCGTCCCGCAGCCCGATCTCGGCGCTGGCGCCCGGCGTCTCGTAGATGACCACCACCCCAGCCCCGTCGTCGACCTCGTCGGTGTCGAGCCCGTCCACGGTGAGCGTGGTGCGCCCGGCGCCTACGAGGCCGAGCGCGGTCACGTCGGCGCGCAGGGTCGAGGTGACGGTTTCGGCGTAGAACTCGGTCGGACCGCCGACGAACCGGCCCGTGACCTCCGCGCCGTTCAGTCGGATGGTGTCGTCGGGCAGCTCCCCGGAGGCGTCGCCTCGCCGATGGCCGGCCTCCCAGTAGAGCAGCACCTGGCGAACGGCCGCGTCGGCGGGGACCTCGACCGTGAGCGACGCCGGCTGGGCGAACAGGCCCACGCCGCCGACTGCGACGCCGCTGCCTTCGGCCAGGGCCACGCTGGGCGGGCCGAGGGTCTCGGTTCCGTCGGCTGCCGCGGCGTCCGCGCCCGCGCTCCACAAGAGCAGCGCCAACGCCGCAGCCGGCGCTGCAACCCGCTTGGTGCGTGCCATGCCCACCTCCGGATCAGGGACCGCGGACGCGGTCCAGGCGGTCACGCTAACGACCCCCTCGCGCCGCTCCTGCGGGTCGGAATGACCGATCCGGAGGGGCCGAAGGTCCCGCGACGCCTGCATTCAGATGTAGGCGCGGAGGTGGAAGGCCCACTGCAGCTCGGCGCCGTGCACACGCCGGCCGGTCACCGCCGTGGCCTTGAGGGCCAGCCAGGAGTCGCGCTCGGCGAGCCAGGGCTGCGGGTCGGCGTAGCCGGCCAGCTCGGCCACGGCGGCCTCGTCGAGGTGGACGAGGGCGCCGCGCACCAGCACCGACCACCCCAACCGGGCTCGGGCGTCCACCCCGTCGACCTGGAACGAGGCGTGCAGCGGCGCCCGGTCGATCGAGCCTCCCGGGTGGGTGCGGATGATCACCCAGACGGTGCGCCCGGCGAGCACCGCCCGGTAGTTCACCGGCAGCACCACCGGATGCTCGCCGGCGACAAACGCAATGCGCCCCACCGTGTCGGCCTGCAGGAGGCGGAAGCACTCCTCCGACGCCAGCACGTCTGCGCTGCCGCCGTCTTGTCGCTCAGCCCCGGCGCTCTGCTCGGATCCAGCCATCCCGTAGAGCCTCCCCCAAATCGGCGAGCCGGCGCCAGGGCCGTAGGTCGGCGGCCCTCAGCCGCCGGACGCCTGGCGCTTAGCTGGCCGCGCCGTTCGCTTCGGGCGGCGCCGGGGTGGCGGCGGGCTCGGCGGCGGAGCGGGCACGGCGCGTCCGCGGCCCGGCCGCCTTCGCCGCCTTCACCTTCGCCGGCCGCCCGCCGGCCGCGGCGGCGGCTGAGTACGAGCCGCTGTCGGGCCGGGAGATCGCGTTGTCTCGGTGCAGCGCCTGCAGCGACGTGCGAACGGTCGACGCGTTGATGCCGGTGGCGGCGGCCACGTCCTTCGGCGTCCAGCGCCGCGCCGGCTCCTTCTGCAGGAGCGAGATGATGGCCTCGCGGTGACTCCCCCGCCGCCGGGGAGCGTCCTTCTTCGCAGCCGCCCGCTCCGCCGGCTTCTTGGCCGGGGAGCGTCCGTTCGTGGGGCTCTTGGCGCCGCGTCCGCTCGCCGCGGCGTCCTGCATGTCGCGTTCGAGCAGCGCCGCGGTCTGGTCGCACTGGTCGGCCTCGGCCCGCTTGCGGGCGGCGAGCTCACGCAGGCTGTCGACGACTTGCTGGGTGGGGAGTCCGTTCGAGACTGGCACAACTGGGAGCGTAGCGGCGCGAACGCCCTCAACGGCCAGCTGGAGCTGGGATTTCACAGTCCGAACGCCCGTGGTGAGCGGCGCCGGGGCCGGCTCGGCGGACGCCGCCGCATCGGCGCCCGGCCGCTCAGCCGCCGGACGCGGGAGGCGGACGGCCGCCGGGACGGATCGAGTAGCTTCGGCGTCCGCGACGGGGACGTGGCCGAGGGCGGGATGGGATGCAGCCGGGTTGGGCGGAATTTAGATGAGGACGCTTCGCCCGTTGCCGTCGCCGCCTGGTCCCGGTTGGGTACGCGGGTGAGCGAACGACGGCGCCGTCATCGGGCCAGCGGCCTACTGGCCGTCGCGCTCGCCTGCGTTGCGTGCGGTCCGGCCGAGCCCGAGGCGGGCGCCGGCCAGCCGGCCAGCACCGCCCAGCCGGCGAGCACCGTTCTGCCGGCCAGCATCATTCCGCCGAGCAGCGAACCGCCGGGCTCCAGCTCCACCGACGCCCCGCCGGCTTCCAGCCCGGAGGGCGGGCCCGACCAGAGCGCGCCGTCTCCGCCGCCGGCCGACGTCGCGGCGCCCACGTCGAACCCGTCCGCCCCGGCCGCAGCGCCGACGCCGCGGCCCACCCGGCCCCGATCCACCACCACCGACGCGCCTGCGCTGCGCGTCGAGCGAGGCGCAGGCGAGCTCGCCGGCAGGCCCCGCACCTGGACGACGGTCCTGCCCGCCGGCCAACTCGGCGAGGTCGAGCTGGCGCTGCTCGTCGTCCTCCACGGGGTCGGCGGCGGCGGCGAGGGGATGCGGACGCTCGGTTTCGACGCCCTCGCCGCCGCCCGCGGCGTCATGGTCGTGTACCCCGACGGCGTCGGCGGCGGGTGGAATGACGGGCGCCCCGGCCTCGAACCGCTCGTGGACGGCCCCGCGGTCGACGACGTCGGCTTCTTGCGGGAGCTGGTCGAGCACGCCGTCGCGCGCGGCGCCGACCCGAGCCGGATCGCGTTCGTCGGGTTCTCCAACGGAGCGATGATGGCCGGGCGTTTCGCGTGCGAACGAGCGGAGCTGGTCCGGGCCGTCGTGCTGGTGGGCGGCGCCGGCGCGCCGGAGCTGGCGTCGACCTGCCGTCCCGCCCGGCCCGTGGCGCTGTTGCAGATGTCCGCGCTCGACGACCCGGTCGTGCCCTACGCGGGCGGCCCCGTCGCCTCCCACGGGGGGCGGTCCCGAGGAACGGTCGGCCCCGCCGCCGAGCTGATCGGCTTCTGGTCGGAGACGAACGGCTGCGTCGACCGGGTGGAGGCCGCGGCGCCCGGCGGGGTGGTGAGCAGCGCCCGGTGCGCCGCCGCCCCCGTGGTGCAGCGGCGGCTCACCCGCGGCGGCCATCAGTGGTTCGCCGGCCCCGACCTGGACGCCACCGCCGCCGCCTGGAGCTTCCTGATCAGCCTGGAGCCCCCGGCGCTCTAGGGCTCGCTGCGCTCGCCCGTGTTGTTGTTGGGGGCTGCGCCCCCCAAACCCCATCGCCGTCGGGCTCGCTGCGCTCGCGCCGCCGGCCGGGTTCGCTGCGCTCGATCGTGTTGTTGTTGGGGGCTGCGCCCCCAAACCCCATCGCCGTCGGGCTCGCTGCGCTCGCGCCGCCGGCCGGGTTCACCCGTAGGCGGCGACGGTGCGGCGGAGGCGTTCCACCAGCTCGTGCACCTCGTCGAGGCGGTCCCAGATGCCGGCGTTGAGGTTGACCGCCACCACGAGGTCGTCCGCCGTGGAGTACTGCAGCTCGGTGTTGGCGCCGCCGTGTCCGATCGCCCGCCAAACGGGCCGGCCCCGTTTGCGGGTGCACGGGCAGTAGCCCATCACGCCGCCGCCCATCGCGGTCGACTCCTCGATCGTGGTCATCTGGGCGAACGCCGCGTCCGAGATCAGGACGTGATCCCGCAGCGCCAGGACGCCCCACCGCAGCAGATCGTCGACCGTGGTCATCACGCCGGCCGTGGACGAGTTGGGGGAGTTGGCGTTGGGCGGCATGAACGAGGTGTTGGCGAGCCGCGCCGGGCGGAGGATGTCCCCGCGCACGAGCTGCGTGAACTCCAGGCCGGTCACCTGCTCGAGCAGCAGCCCGAGGGCCAGGTAGTTCGAGCTCGAGTAGTCCTGCGCCGTGCCCGGCTCGAACTGCAGCGGCTCGGCCCCCGCCCACCCCAGCGCCAAGGCCGGGGTCAGCACGCTCGACCCGTGCGACAGGTAGCTCGGCGTGGCCCGGTAGTTCACCAGGCCGGTGGAGTGGGTGAGCAGCTGGCGCGGCGTCACCACCCCCGCGTAGGGGAACCCGGGCAGCGCGGCGAGCGGCGGCAGCGGCGCGTCGAGGTCGATCAGGCCGGCTTCGGCGTAGCGGAAGACCAGCGCCGCCGTGTACGTCTTCGTGATGCTGGCCACGTCGAAGCTCTGGCCGACGCTGAGCGTCTCGCTGGCGCCGCCGACCCCGGCGGCGCCGCTCCACTGGATCTCGCCGTAGCGCAGGACGCCGGCCTGGCCGCCGCTCACACCGGTCTCGGCCAACCACGCCTCGAGCACACCCGCCAGCTCGGCGGCCAGCGCCGGACCGGCCTGAGGCGTGCCGGCCGCGCCGGACCCGAGCGTGGCCCGCGTCCGCACAACCGAGGGCGTCGGGTTCGGCGCGGCGGTCGTGCGCGGCGTACCCGTCGTGCTCGGCGCCGCCGCGTCGGCGGCGG
>JBJXGF010000010.1:0-5436 GCA_046153015.1 Acidimicrobiales bacterium
GCCCCGCCGCCGGGAGCCGAAGTACTGCGCCTCGAGCTCGGCGGCGGCCGAGCCGGGCAGGCCCGCCGCCATCTGCGCCAGCCGGCTGAAATCGAGCGCGGCGCGGCCGTGCACCCGGCGCAGCAGACCCCGGGCCTCGACCAGGTCGGGGGGCAGCACCCCCAAGCCGTCGAGCAGACGCCGGAACGCCTCCTCGACGAGGAAGCTGTCGATCCCCCACCGCAGCGGCGAGAGCACGCCCGGCAGCATCTCGGCGATGCCGGTGGTGGTGAGGTCGAGCCCGCGCACGGCCTCGGGCGGGTCGTCGATGTCGTCGGCGGCGCCGGCGAGCGTGGTGATCGGCCGGGCCTGCACCAGCCACAGGGTGCGCCCGTCCCACGCCCACTCCACGTCCTGAGGGGTTCCTTCGGCCGCCTCGACCCGCAGCGCCAGGTCCAGCGCGTCGGCCACCAGGGGCGGCACGGCCGGGTCACCGTCGCGTTCGACCACGAACACGTCGGGCGTCTGCTGGCCCGACACCAGGGATTCGCCCAGACCCTCCACCAGCTCGACCCGGGCGAGGCTCGGGGCGGCGTCGTCGGCGCGGGTCGGGTCGACGGTGAAGGTCACCCCGGCCTGGCGGGCGTCGACCATCCGCATGACCACCGCGGCCATCGCCGCGTCGGCGTCGTCGACGCCCAGCGCGTGCCGGTACGCCACCGGCGCGATGCGCCACAGCGACGCGAACACCAGCCGGACGCAGCGCAGCACCTCGGAGGGGTCGGTCGCGTCCACCCCGAGGAAGGACCGGTACTGCCCGGCGAAGGAGTACTGGCCGAGGTCCTCCACCGTGGCCGAGGACCGCACCGCCAACCGCCCGGCGCCGCCCACGCGGCGGGCCAGCTCGGCGATCTCGTCGCCCAACGCGTCGGGCAGGTCGGCGGCGAGGAAGGCGCCGTCCACCTCCGCGTCGTCGACCGCGTCGCCGGCCGCGATGCGCCCGGTCAGAGCGGCGAGGCCGGGATCGGACAGCACGGCCCGGTACGCGGCGGTCGTGACCGCACCGCAGGCGGGCACGGGCAGGCCCCGCCGCGCCTGACGTTCCAGCGCCGCGCCCTTGCCGCCGAGCAGGCCGGCGCCCGCCGCCGCCCCCTCGCCGAGCACCACCGTGAACGGCGCCGACGCCGGCGCCGCCGGCTCAGCCTCGGCCGCCACGAGGTCCATCGGCCGCCTCCCAGGCGCTCGTCAACCCGGCGCGGTACGCGGCGAGAGCTCGGTCCACCACCTCGGCGGGCCGCTCGCCCCCGTCAGCCGCGTACCGCTCCACCCAGCGGACGAGGTCGCGCCGCACCGGCACGAACGTTCTCGGCAGCGTGCTCACCCCGGCGAGCACCAGCGTGAGCAGCAGGATCGCGCCGCACAACACGGCGAGGTCCCAGACCCGCCCGATGGCGGCGTCGACCCCGCCGACCGCGGCGAGCAGCGCCACGAGCCCGACGAGCACGCGCGACAACGCCGTCGGGGTCACGGGCGCTCAGCGCCTTGGCGCGCGGGCGGGCAGGGCGGGGCACACGGCGGCGGGGATGGGGCCATGACCAGGCGAGGATGACCGGCGGGCCGGGAGCGGTCCAGGGCAACTTCGCCGGCAGGACCGGGCCGAACGGCACCAACCGGGCCGGGGCCGCAGCGCCTGAGCCGGGTCAGGCGAGCACCCCCTTCGCCCGCAGCGCCGCGACCTCCTCCGCGTCGAGGCCGGCCTCGGCCAGCACGGCGTCGGTGTGCTGGCCGAGCAGCGGCGAGGAGGTGAGCGGGGTGTCGCTCGCCGAGAGCCGGGCCGGCCAGCCCAGCACCGGCAGCTCGCCCAGCTCGGGGTGGGTGATCCGCTTGACGAACCCCCGCGCCAGCAGGTGCGGGTCCTCGTGGAGGTCCTTCGTGTCGAGCACGGCGCCGGCGGGCACCCCGGCGGCGGCCAGCTCGTGCATGGCCTCGTACTTGGTGCGCTGCGCCGTCCACGCCGCGATCTCGGCGGTGAGCGCCTCGTCGTTGGCCACGAGCGCCGCCCCGGTGAACCGCTCGAGCAGCTCGGGTCGGCCCATCGCCGTGCACACCGCGGGGAACATGGCGGGCAAGGCCATGAGCTGCACGTAGTCGTTCGGGCCGAAGGGCCGGCAGGCGTAGAGGGCCATCAGCGAGTTGATGCCCGCCCCCAGGCGGGGCACGGCCTGCGCCCCCCAGTCGCTGAAGGCCAGGCGGGTGCGCATGTAGTACGTCATCGCCTCCTGCATGGAGAGCTCCACCCGCTGGCCCTCGCCGGTGCGCAGCTTCTGCACGTAGGCGGCGAGGATCGCGGCGGCGAGCTGCATGCCGGTGCCGCAGTCGGCGATGGTGGGCCCCGGCGCGGTGGGCGGCCCGTCGGGTTCGCCGGTGACCGAGAAGGCGCCGCTCATCGCCTGGGCCACCGCGTCGAAGCACTTGTACGCGGCGTAGGGCCCGTCGGCGCCGAAGCCCTTCACGCTGGCGTAGATCACGCTCGGATGCACGGCCCGCACGTGCTCGTAGCCGAGCTCGAGCCGTTCGATCACGCCGGGGCCGAAGTTCTCGACGACCACGTCGAAGCTCGGCGCGAGGCGCAGGAACAGCTCCCGGCCGGCCGGTTCGGCCACGTCGAGCGCCAGGCTGCGCTTGTTGCAGTTCCAGTTGACGAAGTAGCTGTGGCCCACCACCGGCGACGACCGGCCGGGGTCGCCGCCGGCGGGCCGCTCGACCTTCACCACGTCGGCGCCCATGAAGGCCAAGGCCTGTGTGGCCGACGGCCCCGCCTCGTACTGGGTGAGGTCGAGGATCCGCATTCCGTCCAAGGCTGCCAACGTGTCCCCTCCAGCGGTGCGAGTGCGACCGGAACCCCTGGGCCCGCACCGTAGCCCCCGCGCCCGGCGCAGGACCGGGCCGGGCGCGGGGGCTAGCCTGCGGGCGCGCTAGGGGGAAGGACGAGGCACATGCAGGTCGGCTACACCACGCTCGGCGACCACCTGAAGGATCCCGTCACCGGGGAGTACGTGAGCCAGGCGCAGCGCCACCGGGCGATCGTCGAGGCCTGCGTGCTGGCCGAGCAGGTGGGCTTCGACAGCGTGAACCTCGGCGAGCACCACTTCTGCGACTACATCCTCTCCGCGCCGCCGGTGGTGCTGGCCGCGGTCGCCGAGCGCACCACGCACATCCGGCTGTCCACCGCGGTGACCCTCGCCGCCAACAACGACCCGATCCGCCTGGCCGAGGACTACTCGACGCTCGATCTGCTCTCGCACGGCCGGGCCGAGATCGTGGCCGGCCGCGGGAACCTGTACGAGCACACGTTCGTGGCCTTCGGCCAGGACCCGCGCCAGTCCCGGCAGATCTTCGACGAGCACGTGGAGCTGCTGCTCGCTGCGCTGCGCGAGTCGCCCGTGCACTGGAAGGGCGGGCGGCGGCCCCCGTTCGAGAACTTCACCACCCAGCCCCGGCCGTTCCAGGCGACGCTGCCGGTGTGGGTCGGCGGCGGCTTCTCGGTCGACTCGGCCGAGCTCGCCGCCCGCCTCGGGCTGGGCCTGATGCTGCCCTCGATCCTGCACCGCCCCGAGCACTTCGCGCCGACGGTGGCGCGCTACCGGGAGCGCTACGCCGAGCACGGCCACCCCGCGGAGGGCTGCCGGGTGGGGGTCATCTCCCACACCAACGTGCACCGGGAGTCCCAGACGGCCCGCCGGCTGATGCAGGCCCGGCTCGGCCATTACTTCGGCTGGGTCGGCGAGCTGCTGGCCATCTCCACGCCCCGCGCCGCCGAGAAGGGCGGGATGCCGTTCGACTTCGACCGGCTGACGGCGGGGCCGACGATCTGCGGCAGCCCGGCCGAGGTGCTCGACCGGATCGGCCACGTGCACGAGGTGCTCGGCCACGACACGCACCTGCTCATGTTCGACATGGGCGGCGCCCCGGCGGCAGAGGTGTCGGCGATGGTCGAGCTGGCCGGCGCCGAGGTCCTGCCCTTCCTGCCCGACCGCACCACCGAGTAGGCCGCTACCGGCAGGCGGCGGCCGCGTCGAGCGCGGCGTCGGGCACCACGCCCACGGCCTCGCTGGTGGGCGGCGGCGCGGCGGTCGAGCCCGGGCTCGCCGTCGACCCGCCCGACGCGCCCGCGCCGGCATCGATCGGGTCGCGCCCGGTCACCACCACCACCGCCGCGCCGCCCTTCGGGTCCTCCACCAAGTGCGGCGGGGCCGAGAGATGCCGGGCCACCAGGTCGGCGGCGTCGCGCAGCTCGGGGGCATAGCGGATGACGGTGCGGCTGCTGCGGGCGCTCTTCGAGTCGCCGACGCCGGCCACCGAGAACCCGGCGGCGCCGAGCTGGTCGGCGAGGCGGCGGGCCTGGCCGGCCACGCCGCTGCCGTTGAGCACCTGCACCGACACCTGATCGGCCCGCAGCGGCACCGGGGCCTTGGCCGCCTGGGCGCCGCGGAACAGCTCGAGGATCGGCTCCGCGGCGGCCTTGTCGACCTGCTGCGCCGCCTCCCCGTGGGGGCCCCGGAAGTTCTTGGTGGGCAACGTGTAGGTGGCGATGGCGTCGCCCTCCAGCGACGCGAAGCGCCGGGCCAGGGCGGTGGAGCGCCGCAGGTCGAGCTGGTCGTCGAACACGATGTTCTTGGTGGCCACGCCCGCGAGGCGGTTGAGGGTGGCGAGGTCGCCGAGGCCCAGCCCGCTCGCCTTGTCGACCGCTCGGCGCAGGAACAGCTGCTGGCGGCTGATGCGGCCGAGGTCGCCGGTCGGGTCGGCCACCCAGCGGCGGCCCTCGCGCACCTCGAGGTGGCGGGACCGCACGAAGGCCAGCGCCTGCTCGCCGTCGAGCTGCACGCAGCCCGGCTCGCTGATCGACAGGCCCGTGTACTCGTCACGCAGGGCCTGGTCGAAGTACACCGCGACCCCGCCGAGGGCGTCGACCACCCCCTTGAAGGCCCGGAAGTCCACCTCCACGTAGTGGTTGATCGGCACGCCGAAGCTTTGCTGCACGGTGTCGATCACCCGTTGCGGGCCCCCGGCGAACGAGCCGTTGATGCGCCCCTCCTTGCCCGCGCCGGCGATGGGCACCCAGAGGTCACGCGGGATCGAGAGCAGGTCGAGGTGCTGGGCCTGGGGGTCCACGCGCAGCACGATCATCGTGTCGGAGCGCTTGCCGCTCACGTCGCCGTTGATCAGCGCCCCCGCGTCGGCGTCCTCGGCGTCGACCTCGTCGCGGCTGTCGGAGCCGACGATCAGGTAGTTCTCCGGCTGGCCCGGATCGGAGGCGGCCACCGCCACGTCGAGCCGGTCGAACTGGCCGAGCCGCCACGCCGCGTAGCCGGCGATGCCGCCGACCGCGAAAAGCACCACGGCCAGGGCCGCGGCCGCACCCACCAGCACCTTGCGGCGCCGCCGTTGGCGGCGGTC
>JBJXGF010000014.1:0-9339 GCA_046153015.1 Acidimicrobiales bacterium
GGAACGCGAGTCGCGGCAAGCGGGCCGACGCGCCCTACGCTGAGCGGCGCGGCGCCCTCGACCACGAGCACCCGGTCGCGCTGCTTCTCACCATGCCGACCACCCAGCCGCCCACCCCGCCGCCCGCACCTGGTTCGTCCTCGCTGCGGCGCCCGCCGATGAAGGCGCTCGTCACCGGGGCCAGCGGGTTCGTGGGCCGCTGGCTCGTGGCGCACCTGGAGGAGCAGGGCGACGAGGTGGCGGCCGTGTCCCGAGCCGCCGGCGGCCCCGACCTCGCCGACGGCGCCGGCCTGCGCGCCCTGTTCGCCGCGGCGCGGCCGGAGACGATCTACCACCTCGCCGCGCAGAGCGACGTGGCCTACTCCTGGACGCACCCGGCATCCACGTTCCGCACCAACGCCGAAGGAACGCTGAACGTGCTCGACGCCGCCGCCGAGGCCCGCATCGAGCGGGTGCTGGTGGTGTCCAGCTCCGACGTGTACGGCCGCGTCAGTCCCGACGAGCTGCCCCTCACCGAGACGAGCCGGCTCCGGCCGGTGAGCCCCTACGCGGCGAGCAAGGCCGCGGCGGAGGCGGTGGCCGCCCAGGCGTTCTACGGCCGGGGCCTCGACGTGGTCGTCGCCCGGGCCTTCAACCACCTCGGCCCCGGTCAGAGCGACCGCTTCGTGGCCGCGGCGCTCGCCGCCCGGGTGGCCCACGCCGAACGCACGGGAGCGCCCGACGCGGCCACCGGCAACCTGGCGGCGCGACGCGACTTCACCGACGTGCGGGACGTGGTGCGCGCCTACCGGCTGCTCGTGGAGCGGGGGGCCGGCGGCGAGATCTACAACGTGTGCAGCGGAGCCGACGTGGCCGTGCAGGAGCTCGCCGACGCGTTCGTGGCCCGGGCGGCGCGGCCGCTGCGCCTGGTGGTCGACCCCGGCCTCGCCCGTCCCGTCGACCTGCCCGTGCTGCGGGGCGACTACGCCAAGCTGGCGGCGGCCACCGGCTGGGCCCCGCAGATCCCCCTGAGCGACACGATCGACGACGTGCTGGCCGACGCCCGCGCCGCGTCGGCCGCCCGCTGAGCCTCCCCCCGCCGCGAACGGGACCCCTGAGCACCTACAGCCGCGCTCCTGCGCTCGACGCGCCGGCGCCCGGTGATGGCTGCGAAGGGAGAACGACGATGCGGGACTGCGTGGCGGTCGGATGGGAGACCGAGGCCGAGGCACGGGCCAAGCTGGCGGCCCGACCGTGGCCGAACCGCCGGCTCATGTGCGTGACCAGGTGCGGCTGCGGCCGCTGGGAGATCCGTCGCCGCTAGACCGCGCCTACGGGGTCGGCGGGGTCGGCGGGGTCGGCGCAGCGAGGGCCGTCAGGCCGGCGAGCGCCGCCCGCAGCGCTTCCCGCTCCCGGGGCAGGCAGGCCTCGGCGAGGAGGGCGGCCAGCTTGGCCCGCCACGCGGCGACCACCTCGCGCCGTTCGGGCGCCGCCAGCCCGAGGGCTGCGAGGCGCTCGAGCCACGCCACGTCGGCCGCCAGCAGGGCGAGCTGGTGATCGAGCTCGGTGTAGCGGGCGGCCACGAGCGGGAGCCGGTCGGCCCGGGCCCGCGGGTACCCCGTGCCGGCCACGAGGGCCGGCGGCTCGACGGCGAAGAGCCCGGCCAGCAGCACGACCGTGCGCTCGCTCGGGTCGGTGAGCCCGGCTTCGAGGTGTGAGACCGCCACCCGGGACAGGCCCAGGCGTTCGGCCACCTCCTGCTGGGTGAGCCCCGCCTCGGCCCGCAGCTTGGCCACCCGGCGCCCGAAGTGCTCCGGCGCCTCGCCCCGCCCCGCCATCCGGTCAGGCTAGCCCTGCCCGCCGCCTGGCCGGCGGGCGGGCGCCAAGCCGCTTGACAGACCCCGCCGCCCGGCCCGGGGTACAACGGCCCCCATGCCCAGACGCGCGTTGATCACCGGCATCACCGGACAGGACGGCTCGTACCTCGCCGAGCACCTGCTCGGCCTCGGCTACGAGGTGATCGGGATGGTCCGGCGCTCGTCGACGGTGACCTTCGAACGCATCGCCCACATCCAGGACCGCATCGAGCTGGTCGCCGGCGACCTCCTCGACGAGGTGTCGATGATCAAGCTCCTGCGCGACCACCGGCCCGACGAGTTCTACAACCTGGCCGCGCAGTCGTTCGTGCAGACGAGCTGGAGCCAGCCGGTGCTCACCGGGGAGACCACCGCGCTGGGCGTGACCCGGGCGCTCGACGCGATCCGCATCGTCGACCCCGACATCCGCTTCTACCAGGCCAGCTCCAGCGAGATGTTCGGCAAGGTGCAGGAGGCGCCCCAGACCGAGCGCACGCCGTTCTACCCCCGCAGCCCGTACGGCGTGGCCAAGGTGTACGGCCACTGGATCACGGTCAACTACCGGGAGAGCTACAACCTCTTCGCCTGCTCGGGCATCTTGTTCAACCACGAGTCGCCGAGGCGCGGCCTCGAGTTCGTGACCCGCAAGATCAGCCACACCGCGGCCCAGATCAAGCTCGGCCTCGCCGACCGGCTGCCGCTCGGCAACCTCGACGCGCAGCGGGATTGGGGCTTCGCCGGCGACTACGTGGTCGCCATGCACCTCATGCTGGCGCAGGACTCGCCGGGCGACTACGTGGTGGCCACCGGCGAGACGCACTCCGTGCAGGAGTTCTGCGAGCTGGCCTTCGCCCACCTCGGCCTCGACTACCGCGACTACGTCACCCAGGACGAGCGCTACATGCGCCCGGCCGAGGTAGACCAGCTGATCGGCGACGCCTCCTACGCCAAGGCGGAGCTCGGCTGGCGGCCCTCGGTGAGCTTCCCCGAGCTGGTGAGGATGATGGTCGACGCCGATCTGGCGCTGCTGCGGGGGGACCTGCGAGCGTTGAGCCGATGATCGTGACGCTGGCCGGCGGGGTGGGGGCGGCCCGGTTCCTGGCCGGCCTGGCGCGGGCGGTTCCGCCGGCGGAGCTCACCGCGGTGGTCAACGTGGGCGACGACCTCGAGCTGCACGGCCTCCACGTGAGCCCCGACCTCGACACGGTCACCTACACGCTGGCCGGGGCCATCAACCCCGAGACGAGCTGGGGCCTGGCCGGCGAGACCTGGCGGGCCATGGGCGCGCTGGGCCGCTACGGCGGGTTGACCTGGTTCAACCTCGGCGACCTCGACCTCGGCACCCACCTCTACCGCACCCAGCGCCTGCGAGAGGGGGCCGACCTGGCGGCGGTCACCGCCGAGATCACCGCCGCCTGGGGCCTGGAGTTACGGATCCTGCCGGTCACCAACGACCGTCTCCGCACGTTCGTGACCCTGGCCGAGCCCGACCCGCTCGCCCACCTGCCCGCCGGGGCGGAGATCTCGTTCCAGGAGTACTTCGTGCAGCGCCGCCACGCCGTGGCGATCTCCGCCGTACGCTTCGACGGCGCCGAGACCGCGACCCCGGCGCCCGGCGTGCTGGAGGCCATCGCGCAGGCCGAGATGGTGGTGATCGCCCCGTCGAACCCGCTCGTGTCGATCGCCCCGGTGCTGGCGACCCCGGGCGTGCGGGCCGCGGTGGCGGCCCGGCGGGAAGCCTGCGCGGCGATCTCGCCGATCGTGGGCGGCGCGGCGCTCAAGGGTCCGGCCGATCGGATGCTGCGCGAGCTCGGCCTCGACTCCTCGGTCGTGGCGGTGGCCCGCCTCTACCGCGACCTGTGCTCGGTGCTGGTGATCGACGAGGCCGACCGCAGCCTGGCCGGCGAGGTCGAGGCGCAGGGCGTGCGGGCGGTGGTGACCGACACGATCATGAGCACGCCGGACAAGGCCGCGGCGCTGGCCCGAACCGTGCGGCAATCCGTGCTGGAATCACGGCCATGACCGGCCGGCTCGACATCTTCCCGATCCGCTCGATCCCCGAGGTTCGCCCCGGCGACGACCTCGCGGGCCAGATCGCCGAGGCCGTGGGCCGGGAGGAGCCTCTGCTCGACGGCGACGTGGTGGTGGTCACCCAGAAGGTGGTGTCCAAGGCCGAGAACCGCCTGGTGGCGATCGACCCGACCGATCCGCTCAGCCACAAGCCGCTGGTCGAGGCCGAGTCGGTGCGGGTCCTGCGCCGGCGGGGCGAGCTGATCATCAGCGAGACCAAGCACGGCTTCGTGTGCGCCAACGCCGGGATCGACCTGTCGAATGTCGACTCCGGGTGGGCGGCGCTGCTGCCGGAGGACTCCGACCGCTCGGCCCGGCGCCTGCGCGACGGGCTGCGAGCCCGCCTCGGCGTGGAGGTGGCGGTCATCATCTCGGACACCTTCGGCCGGCCGTGGCGGCGGGGGCTGACCGACGTGGCGATCGGCTCGGCGGGCATCCGCCCCATCCTCGACCTGCGCGGCGCGGAGGACGCCAACGGCCGGGTCATGCAGGTGACCGAGGTGTGCCTCGTCGACGAGCTGGCCGCGGCCGCCGAGCTGGTGATGGGCAAGGCCGAGCGGGTGGCCGCGGCGGTGGTGCGGGGCGTGGACCCGGCGTGGCTGGGCGAGGGCTCGGTGCAGACCGAGCTGGTCCGCAGCCCGGCCGAGGACCTCTTCCGGTAGCCGGGCGGGCGCTGGCTCAGCGCGAGCTCGGGCGGTCGGCGAACCACTCGAGCACCCGCCGCACGCCCTGCTCGATCGGAACCTGCGGGGCCCAGCCCAGCACGGCCCGGGCCTTGCGGTTGTCGAGCGCGTTGCGGTCGAGCTCGCCAGCGCGGGCCGGCGCATAGGAGGGCGGCGCCGTGACCCCGGCGGCGGCGGCCATCGCCTCGTACAGCGCGTTCACGGAGGTCTCGTCCCCGGTGCCGATGTTGAGGATCTCGTCGTCGCCGGCCGCCCCGCCGGCCAGGGCGAAGGCGGCGGCCACGTCGTCGACGTAGACAAAGTCCCGGGTCTGCTTGCCGTCGCCGAAGATCGTGCAGGGCCGCCCAGCCAGGAGCAGCCCGGCGAAGATCGCCACCACCCCAGCCTCGCCGTGCGGATCCTGCCGGGGCCCGTACACGTTGGCCAGCGCCAGCGCCGTCCACTCGAGGCCGTGCAGGCGACGGTAGGCGTACAGGTAGTCGTTCACGACCTTCTTCGCCACGCCGTACGGCGAGATCGGCCGCTGGGGCGCGCGCTCGTCGATAGGCAGCTCGTCGCCCGACGGGGCGCCGTAGATCGTGCCGCCGCTCGAGGCGAACACCACCTTGCGCACCCCGCCACGCCGGGCGCCCTCGATCACGTGCAGGCTGCCGATCACGTTCACGTGCGCGTCGTAGAGCGTGTCGGTGACCGACACCCGCACGTCGGCCTGGGCGGCGAGGTGGAACACAACCTCGGCGCCGCTGGCCGCGACCACGTCGATGGTCTCGGGGCTGCGGATGTCGAGCTCACGCACGCAGAGACGTTCGCCGTGGGCGGCGGCGCGTTCGAGGTTGCTCCGGCTGCCGGTGACGAAGCTGTCGATCACCTCGACGGTGTGCCCCGCATCGAGCAGACGATCGACCAGCGTCGAGCCGATGAACCCTGCGCCCCCGGTGACCAGCGCCTTCATATGCGATGCTCCTTCGCTCACGACGCGACCGGCTGACGGCCGTGCCGGCGCCCGCGCGCCGGCCAGAGCTCGTGCGCCGCCGGTCAGCCGTTCGGCACGCGCCCGCCCGCAAGCACCGTACCGGGAGCGATCGGCTGGCCCTCCCCCACGATGGTGAAATCGCCCAGCTCCGCCCCCTCGCCGAGCACCGCGGCCGGTCCGAGGATCGAGTCCTCCAGCCTGGCCCCGGCCGCCACCCGGGCGCCGGGCAGCACGCAGGAGCGCCGCACGGCCGCCCCCGCCTCGACCGTCGCGTCCCGCATCACGACCGATTCGGTCACCTCCGCCCCGGGGGCCACCTTCGCGCTCGGGTCGAGGAAGCTGCTCCCCGGCCCGAGGAGGCGGCCCACGAGGTCGAGCTGGGCCTGCACGTAGCTCTGGGGCGTGCCGGTGTCGATCCAGTACGCCTCGGACTGCACGGCGTAGAGCACCCGATCGGCGGCCATGGCCGGGAACGTCTCCCGCTCGATCGACACGCGGCGGCCCGCGGGGATGCGCTCGAGCACCGCCGGCTCGAGCACGTAGCTGCCGGCGTTGATCCAGTGTGAGGGGGCCGTGCCCGGCTCGGGCTTCTCCACGAAGGCCTCCACGCGGCCCTCGCCGTCAATCGGCACCACCCCGTAGCGGGAGGGGTCCTCCACCGGCGTGAGCGCCAGCGTGCCCTCGGCGCCGCGCTGGCGGTGGATGCGCACCAGCTCGGTGAGGTCGAGCTCGGTGAGCACGTCGCCGTTGAGGGCCACGAAGGTGTCGGCCACGCCGGCGAAGCGGGCGGCGAAGGCGATGGCGCCGGCGGTGTCGAGCGGCTCGGGCTCCACCGCGTAGACCAGCTCCACGCCGGCGCAGCTTCCCTGCGGGTACGCGGCGGTGAACGAATCAGGCAGGAAGCCGAGCGACAGCACGGCCCGGGAGATGCCGTGGGCGGCGAGGCCGGCCATGACCCACTCGATCATCGGCCGGTCGAGCACCGGCAGCATCTGCTTGGGGGTGGTCAGGGTGAGCGGCCGCAGCCGCGTGCCGAACCCGCCGACCAGCACGACTGCGTCCACGGCCGCCTACCGTGCGGGCGCCGTCGTGGTCGTCGCGCCCGGCGCCGCTGTGGTGGTGCTCGCCCCGTCGCCCGCCGTGGTGGTGGCGGCGTTGGGGTCGGCCGGGGCCACGGCCGTGCTCGTGGTGACGGCGCCGTCCACGGTGTTCTCGCCCGGCTGGGGCGCCACGTCGACGTCGGTCGGCTGCGTGCCGACGCTCGGCGGCGGCGGGATCGCCGCGTCGGGCGCCACGAAGGCGATCGTGAGCGCCTCGCCGTCCTCCTCGAAGCGGATGTCGTCGAAGTCGGAGTCGTACACCTGGGTCGGCTCGGTGGCGCCGGGGGCGAAGCGGGCCACCCGCAGCGTGGCGGAGGCGTCGGGCGTGGAGCTCGTGGCCGGGCACGGCTGGCTCTCGTCGTACACCACGCCGTCGGGCAGGGTGAGGGCGGAGTCGGTCATCTTCACGTCGGTCATCTCGAAGAAGCGGCCGAGCTTCGCGTCGTTGCCGGTGACCTGGCCGCTGAAGGGGTGGATGTGGATGAGCCCGTCGTTGTGGGTGTGGATGCCGAGCTCGTCGGTGTGGCGGTCGGTGAGGTTGGCCACCCAGTCGCCGCAGGCGTAGATGCCGTACGCGCTGTGCCAGTGCTGGCCGAGGGCCGGCTCGGCGGACACCACGTTGCGGCGCTCCATGGCCCCGTAGGCCACCAGGGCCACGCCGAGCACGCAGATGACGAGCACGGCGAGCGGGAACGAGGGGCTGCGGCGGTTGACGGCGCCGGCGCGCCCGCCGCTGCGGGCGAGGCGGGCGGCCTTTTTCGTGGCGGATGACTTGGCCATAAGCGTTTCCCGACACTATCGGCTGCCTGGCCCGATCCGGCGCCGCCTCTCAGCGCAGCTCGGCGAAGAGCTCGACGTAGGCCTGCGCCACCGCGGCGGGCGACGCCCAGCCCTCCACGAACGCCCGCCCCGCCTTGCCCATCCGCTCGGCCTCGTCGGGCGCGTCGAGGAGGCGGGCGAGCGCGGCGGTGAACGCCTCGGGGTCCTCCGGCGCCACCGCCAACCCGGCGCCGGCCCGCTCGATCGTGCGGGCCACCTCGGTGCCCGGATCGACGCTGGCCACCACGGGCCGACCGGCGGCGAGCACCGAGTACAGCTTGGAGGGGACGCTGGCCCGGGCGAGGCCGGCCCGCAGCGGGACCACGTGCACGTCGGCCGCGCTCAGCACCTCGGCGAGGCGCTCCTTCGGCTGGTAGCCGACGAAGCGGACATTCGCCAGGCCGGCCTGCTGCGCCTGCGCCTCGAGCCCCGCCCGGGCCGCGCCGCCGCCGTTGATCACGAACAGCGCGTCGGGCCGGCGGGCGGCCGCGTGCAGCACCAGCTCGAGCGATTGGGACATGCCGACGTTGCCGGCGTACATCACCACCGGCCGGTCGCCGAGGCCGTGCTCGGCCCGGTACGCGTTGTCCTTCGGGCCCGGCGCCACCGCGGCGGCGTCGACGAAGTTCGGGATCACCCGCACCCGCCGGCGGCCCCTCACCAGCCGGCGGTCGCCGAGCTTGGCCTCCACGTTGGCGGCCAGCTCGTCGGAGAGCACGGTCACCGCGTCGGCCCGCAGGTAGCAGAAACGCTCGAGGCGGTGGAACGCGTGGATCATCCGGGCGCCCTTCAGCACGCCGAGCTCGACCGCCACGTCAGGGAACACGTCCTGGATGTTGAACACGAACGGCGCCCGCCAGCGCCGGGCCGCCGCCCAGCCGGCGAGGCCGAGGGTGAGCGGGGGCGACATCGCCAGCACCCCGTCGGGCCGCCCGCCCCGCTCGGCGCCGGCGACGGCCGCGGCGGCCGCCAGCGCGGTGAACCCCCCGAAGGCCAGGGCCCGGGCCGGGATGTTGGCCTTGTCGGTGGGGAACGGGTGCACCCGGGTGATCCGGCCCCACGGCGTGCGCTCCCGCCGGATCGCCCGGCCCCCCCAACCCGGCTCGATCCGGTGGTGCTCGTACCAGGGCAGCGCGGTGACCACGTGCAGGCGGTGCCCGGCGGCGGCCCAGCGCTCGACGAGCGCGGTCATGATCTCGCCCGTCGGGGCGAGGTCGGGGCGGAAGTGCGGGCAGAGCACGAGCAGGTTCACGGGGGCGTCGGCTCCATCAGGGCTCGTCGGTAGGCGGCGGCCAGCGCCCGCGCGCTGGCCTCGGCGCTGAACTCGCCGGCGCGGCGGGCGCCGGCGGCGGCGAGCGTACGGCGCCGCTCGGGCGAGGCGAGCAGGCCGCCCATCGCCTCGGCCCACGCCCCCGGGTCGTGCGGGTCGACGAGCAGTCCGGCGTCGCCGACCACCTCCGCCAGCGCGCCGCCGGCCGAGGCCACCACCGGGCAGCCGAGCGCCATCGCCTCGAGCGCCGGGGCGCCGAAGCCCTCGTAGGTGGAGGGGAACAGCAGCGCGACCGCGCCCGAGATCAGCGCGTCGAGCTCCGGGCGGGGGATGCGCCCCAGCCGGTGCACCCGCCCGGCGAGGCCGAGCTCGGCCGCCCGAGCGGCCAGCGCCGCCTCGGCGCGGTCGGCGCGGCCGGTGAAGCCGAGGTCCACCCCGCGCCCCTCGCCCCCCTCGAGCCGAGCCAGGGCATCGAGGAGCACGGCGTGGTTCTTGTGGGGGTAGGTGATGGCGGGGTACACGAAGAACCGCCGAGCGATGCCGCGCCGGGCGGCGACCGCCGCCGCCGCGGCCGGGCCGAGCCCGAGAT
>JBJXGF010000021.1:0-18549 GCA_046153015.1 Acidimicrobiales bacterium
GCGCCGCCCACCCCGGCGCCCGCCGCGCCGCCCGCGCCGGTCGAGGCGAAGGCCGCGTCGGGCGAGAGCGGCGCCAACGCCGACGAGAAGGGGGACCTGCCCTTCGTCGTCACCTCGACCGAGGCCCGCCAGCAGCTCGACGCGTTGGCCAGCAGCTTCGGCATCGACAAGCCCCGCTTCTCCGGGCCGGCTGAGCCCCCCGCCCCCGGCGGCGGCGCAGCCCGCAACGGGCCCAGCCCCAACGGGCCCACCGCCAACGGCCCCGTGGCGAGCGGCCCCCTCAACGGCCCGACGGCGAACGGGCCGAGCCCCAACGGGCCGTCGGCCCCCCGGGCCAGCGGCGCTCCCACGATCGATCTCGTGGCCCCGCTGCCCCCGATGCCGGCCAGCATGGCCCGGCCCGAGGTCAAGAGCGACCTGTCCGACGCCGACACCGCCATCGACCCCTCGGTGCGGGCCCGGAGCATCTTCGAGGCCCACGGCAGCAGCGTCGGCGGCGGGGCCCCCTCGTTGCGCGACGCCGCCACCTTCGGCAGCAGGGACTTCGGCGGAGGCGGCCCCCTCGTGCCCGGCTCGCCGACGTCGTTTGCTCCGCCTCCGCCCCGCCGCCTCCGCCGCCTCCGCCCCCCACCCAGGCGGCGTCGGTCACCTCCAAGGGGCCCGACGCGTTGAGCGGAGCGGCCACTGCGCTGCTCACCGCCGCCCCCGGCGTGGAGGCGCCGCCTGCCCCGGCGATGGCCGAGGCGAGCGACATCGCCCGCCAGCTCGCCAACCTGAGCCCCAAGGCGCAGGCGGCGGTCAAGACCACGTCCGGCCTCGCTCCCGAAGCGGGCGCCGAGCGCCACTGAGCGGGGTCGCCCCCACGCTCCGGGCCTTCGTTCGCCGAGCCGCCCCGGCCGCCTCCGTCTCGACGGGCTGCGGCCGGGGCGCTCGTCTCCTCCGGGCCGGGCGGCGATGAGCCCGGGCCCGGCGGCCGGGCTGGCCTGCGCCGCGTTGGGCGCCGCGCTCGGGCCGCTCCTCGCCGAGCTGAGCCGGCGGCTGCCCCACGGGTGGGCGCTCCGTCCGGCGCCGGCGGCGCCCCCCGCCCGGCCCGCCGCGCCCGGCTCGGCCCCCGCGGCGTCGGGCCCGGCCGGCGCCGTGTGGCCGTTCTCGCTGGCCGGCGCCCTCGGCTGCGGGTTGGTCGGCCTGCGCGTCGGCGGCGGCCTGCGCCTCGGGGCTCATCTGTTCCTCGTCGCGGTGCTGGTGGTGGTCTCGGCCATCGACCTGCGCTGGCGGCGCATCCCCGACCGCGTCGTGTTCCCCGCGCTGGCCCTCACCTACGCGGTGATCGGCCTGGCCGGCGCGCTCGACGGGCTCGGGCCGGTGCGCGCCGCGCTGGCCGGCTCCGCGGCGTACTTCGTGCTGCTGCTCGTGCCCGCCCTCGTGTACCCGGTGGGCATGGGCCTGGGCGACGTGAAGCTGGCGCTGTTGCTCGGCGCGTACCTCGGCTGGGCGGCGCCGGGCGCGTGGAGCGCCTTCGGCCGGGTGCTGGCCGCGCTGCTGCTCGCCAGCCTGCTCGGCACGCTGGTGGGCGCCGTGCTGTGGCTGGTCCGGCGGCGCAACGAGCCGTTCGCGTTCGGCCCTGCGCTCGCCCTCGGCGCGTTCGCCGTGCTCCTCGCCGTTCCCGCCGGCTGAGCGAAGCGAGGCCGCACGCCCGGGGAGCGCCAGCGAGTCGTCGAGGCCGTAGGGTGGGCGGCGTGGCGCCCCGACACGTCGTGCTGGTGGGAATGATGGGCGCCGGCAAGACGACGGTCGGCCGGCTGGCTGCGGCGCAGCTCGGCTGGCGCTTCGTCGACACCGACGACGAGATCGCCGCGGGCGCCGGCCGCACGATCCCCGAGATCTTCCAGGAGCAGGGCGAGGCCGCGTTCCGCCGGCTGGAGTCGGCCGCGTTGGCCGCCGCCCTCGCCGGCGAGGCGGCCTCGGTGATCGCCACCGGCGGCGGCGTGGTGCAGGAGTCGGAGAACCGGGCGCGGCTGCGGCCCGCCACCGGTGGGGCCGGCGGGGCCGGCGAGGTGCTGGTCGTGCACCTCGACGCCTCGGTCGAGGCCCTCGTCGCCCGGGTGGACGGCGGCGCCGGGCGCCCGTTGCTGGCCGCCGACGCCGCCGGGGCGGTGCGGGCCCTCGCCGCCCGCCGGGCCCCCCTCTATCGTGAGGTGGCCGCGGCGACGATCGCCACCGACGCTTGCGGCCCCGAGGAAGCCGCCGCCGAGATCGTGGGGATGTGCACGTGAGTCAGGAGCAGCGATGGGCGCCGCGCTGACCCGGGTGGAGGTCGCGCTCGGGGAGCGGAGCTACCCCGTGGTGGTGGGCGCCGGCGCGGCGGCGGAGCTGCCCGCGCTGCTTCCCGCCGGGGTGCGCCGGGCGGCCGTGGTGACCCAGCCCGGCATCGGGGTCACCGTAGATCCGGGCTGCGACCACCGCGTGTTCGACCTCGGCGAGGGCGAGACGGCCAAGACCCTCGCCAGCGTGGAGCGCCTGTGCCAGGAGTGGGCCCGGTGGGGCCTGACCCGGGGCGACGCGGTCGTGGCGGTGGGCGGCGGGGTGGTCACCGACGTCGGCGGGTTCGCCGCCGCGGTCTACCACCGAGGCATCCCGGTCGTGCACGTCTCGACCACGCTCCTCGGCCAGGTCGACGCCGCGATCGGCGGCAAGACCGCGGTGAACCTCCCCGAGGGCAAGAACCTGGTCGGCGCGTTCTGGCAGCCCGCCGGCGTGGTGTGCGACGTGGACCATCTGGCCACCTTGCCCCCCCGGGAGCTGCGCTCGGGCTATGGGGAGCTGGCCAAGTACCACTTCCTCGGCGGCGCCGGGCTCGACCGGCTGAGCCTGGTCGACCAGGTCGCCGCCTGCGTGCGGATCAAGGCCGACGTGGTGGCCGGCGACGAGCGCGAGAGCCTGGGGGACGGCCGCCGGATGATCCTCAACTACGGGCACACCCTCGCCCACGCCCTCGAGTCCGCCGGGGGGTACGACCTGCGCCACGGCGAAGCGGTGGCCATCGGCCTCGTCTTCGCCGCCGAGCTGGCGCACGCGCTCGGGCGGATCGACGCGTCGCGGGTGGCCGAGCACCGCCGCGTGGTCGCCGCGTACGACCTGCCGGTGCACCTGCCGCCAGGCGCCGATCCCGCTGACCTGGTGGAGCGCTTCGGGCGGGACAAGAAGGCGATCGGCGGCGTCACGTTCGTGCTCGACGGCCCGAACGGCGTAAAGGCGGTGCGCGACGTGCCTCGCGCTGCGCTCGACGAGGCGTTCGCCCGGTGCCGGCCGTGAGCGCCGGTGCGCCGGCGCGGCTCTTGCTGCTGTCGGGCCCCAACCTCAACCTGCTCGGCCAACGCGAGCCGCACATCTACGGCACGGCCACGCTGGCCGACCACGTGGACCGCGCCCGGGCGACGGCCGAGGCCGCCGGCTTCGAGCTCGAGCATCTCCAGGCGAACCGGGAGGGCGAGCTGATCGACGCCGTGCACGCCGCGCGGGGCCGCTGCGCCGGCATCGTGATCAACCCCGGCGCCTTCACCCACTACGCGTGGGGCCTGCACGACGCGCTGGGCGCGTTCGAGGGGCCGGTGGTCGAGCTCCACCTGTCCAACCCCAACGCCCGGGAGCCGTGGCGGCACACCTCGGTGGTGTCGCCGGTGGCGTCGGGCATGGTGTGCGGCTTCGGCGGCCACGGCTACGAGCTGGCCGTCACCGCGCTGGCGAGGCTGCTGGCGTGAGCGTCCACCCCGACCCGGCGCCCTTCCCGCCCTTCGCCTGCTTCGATCCGGCGGCGTTCCCGCCCCTCGACCACGCGGGCCGGCTGCAGGCGCTGCGGGCCTCGCTGGCCGAGGCGGGCTGCGACGCGCTGCTCGTGGCCAAGCCCGCCCATGTGCGCTACCTCACCGGGTTCACCGGCTCCGCCGGCCTGCTCCTGCTCGGCGCCGACGACGCGTTGCTCGTGACCGACGGCCGGTACCGGGACCAGGCGTCCGAGGAGCTGCGGGCCGCCGGGGTGGAGGCCGAGCTCGGCATCGGCGTCACCGCGCTGGCCCAACGTGAGCTGGTGCGCAGCCGCGCCGCCGGGCGGGCCCGGGTGGGCCTCGAGGCCGGCTCGATCACCTGGTCGGCGCAGCGCAGCTACGCGCTCGACTGGTTCCCCGACGCCGAGCTCGTGCCCACCGACGGCCTGGTCGAGGCGCTGCGGGCAGTGAAGGACGCCGGCGAGCTGGCCCGCATCGAGGCGGCGTGCGCCGTGGCCGACGCCGCCCTGGCCGCCGTGCGTCCGCTGCTGGGCGAGGAGGTCACCGAGGCCGAGTTCGCCGCCGAGCTCGACCACGCGATGCGCCGCCGGGGCGCGTCGGACCGGTCCTTCGACACGATCGTGGCCAGCGGGCCGCACGCGGCGCTGCCCCACCACCGGCCCGGGCCCCGCCGGATCGTCGAGGGCGACCTGGTAGTGATCGACTTCGGCGCCCTCGTCGACGGCTACCACTCCGACATGACCCGCACGGTCAGCGTCGGCCCGCCGGGCGAGGTCCAGGCCCGGCTGCTCGAGGTGGTCGCCGCCGCGCAGGCTGCTGGGGCAAAGGCGGTTGCGCCGGGCGTGACGGCCGCGGCGGTGGACGGCGCGGCCCGCTCGGTGATCGAGGCGGCCGGCTGGGGCGAGCAGTTCGCCCACGGCACCGGTCACGGGGTGGGCCTCGAGATCCACGAGGCCCCGGCGGTGGGGGCCACCTCGGCTGCTACGCTCGCCCTCGGTCAGGTGGTGACCGTCGAGCCCGGCGTGTACCTCGCCCAGCTCGGCGGCGTGCGCATCGAAGACACGCTGGTGGTCACTCCCGGCGGCGCCCGAACGCTGACCCTGGCCCCGAAGACCACAACGGTGTGACGCCCGCGCTGGCGCGGCGCACGCCCCGAGGGAACGAAGCGCGAACATGGTTGCGATCTCCACCAACGACCTGAAGAACGGCATGACTCTCAACCTCGACGAGGGCCTGTTCAACATCGTCGAGTTCCAGCACGTCAAGCCGGGCAAGGGCGGCGCGTTCGTCCGCACCACGCTGAAGAACGCCCGCACCGGCCAGGTCGTGGACCGCACCTTCCGGGCCGGCGAGAAGCTCGACCGGGCCACGATCAACAAGCGGGAGATGCAGTTCCTGTACCGCGACGGCGAGGACTACGTGTTCATGGACACCCAGAGCTACGACCAGATCCAGGTGGGTCCGGCCGCGCTGGGCGACGCCGCCAACTACCTCACCGAGAACATGACCGCCACGATCCTGATGTTCGACGTCGAGATCGTGGGCACCGAACTGCCCGCCTCGGTGGAGCTCACGATCGCCCAGACCGAGCCCGGCATCCAGGGCGACCGGGTCTCCGGCGCCCGCAAGCCGGCCACCCTCGAAACCGGCCTGGTGGTGCAGGTGCCGCTGTTCGTGAACCCCGGGGACCGGGTGAAGGTCGACACCCGCTCCGGCGAGTACCTGACCCGGGCGTGAGCGCCGGGCGGCGGGTGGCCCGCGAGCGGGCGCTCGAGCTGCTCTACGAGGCCGAGGCGAAGGGCGTGGCGCCGGACGAGCTGGTGCGGGAGCTGCCCGTGGCGCCGGACCCGTACGCGGCGGAGGTGGCGGCGGGGATAGGGGAGCACCAGGCCGAGCTCGACGGGCGCATCCGCCGCCTGGCGACGGGCTGGCCGCTCGAGCGGATGGCGGCGCTCGACCGGGCGCTGCTGCGCATGGGCCTCTACGAGCTCGCCCACCGGCCCGACGTGCCGACCGGGGTGGTGCTCTCCGAGGCGGTCGAGCTGGCCCAGCAGTACTCCACCGACCAGTCGGCCCGGTTCGTGAACGGCGTGCTGGCCCGGGCCGCGGCCGAGCTCCGGCCGGGCGCGGCCCGCCAGCCGCAGGGCGATGGAGATCCCGCTCCCTGAGCCCCCCCTCGCCGGCGGCGGGCTCCGGCTGCGGCCGTGGCGTCCCGTCGACGCGACCGCCCTCGCCGACGCCTGGGCCGATCCCGAGATCAGGCGGTTCACCGCTGTGCCGGCGACGCCGACGGTGGCGTACGCGCAGCGTTGGATCGCGGGCTGGGAGGCCCGGCGCCGGCGCGGCCTGGCCCTTGACCTGGTGGTCGGCCCGGCCGACGGCCTGGCGGTGTGGGGCGAGGTCGGCCTGTTCGGGTTCACTCAGGGCGCCGGGGGCGCCGAGGCGGAGATCGGCTGGTGGACCGCCCCGGGCCGGCGAAGCCTCGGGATCGCGGGGCGGGCCGTGGCGCTGGTGGCGGCCTGGGCGTGCGGCCCCCTCGGGCTCGCCACGCTGGTGGCCGAGCTCGATGCGGCGAACCCCGCCTCTCGACGCGTAGCGGAGAAGGCTGGATTCGCCCCCGCCGCCCCCGCCCCGGCTCGGGAGCGGTGGGTGCGTTGCGCCCAGCCGGGCTGAGTGCGCCATGCCCGGCCGACGCAGCGCTGGGCCCGACGGTTTCCGAGTGCTTCGCGCCGAATCGATATCGATTCGTTGCGATGCACGGCGGATCGGCAGCCGCCGAAGGGCGAGGGCGTCCGCTGCCCCGGCGCCGGCCCGGGCTCAGGTGCGGTGGGTGCGCCTCGCGCAGCGGGGCTGAGCGTGCCTTGCTGGCTGGGGCGTCGCGCGGGGCCCGACGGTTTCGGAGTCCGTCGCGCCGAATCGGTATCGATTCGTTGCGACGCACGGCGGATCGGCAGCCGCCGAAGGATGAGCGCCGCCGCCGCCGGCTCGGGTGCGGTGCGCCTCGCGCCAGCGGGGCTGAGCGCGCTTGCCCGGCGGGCGCCGTGCGGGGCCCGACGGTTTCTGAGTCCGTCGCGCCGAATCGATATCGATTCGTTGCGATGCACAGCGGATCGGCAGCCACCGAAGGATGAGCACCGCCGCCCCGGCGCCCGGCGGCCCCGGCCCCCGGCGCCCCGGCTCGCAGCGGAGGGTGGCGCCGTTGCGCACCGGGACCGAGCCGCCTTGCCCGCCGCCCGACCGGCGAGGGCCCTTGTCGGCGCGACCCTGAACGAGGGGCGCTGAATCGCGGGCCGGCGCCGAATCCGGGGGGGGGCGGGCTGCCGAATCGGGGGGCGGCGCCGAATCGGCAGCCGCCGAAGGGCGAGGGCGGCCCCGCGCCGGGTGGGCGGGTGCGGCTGCTAGGCTTTGAGCCCGACCGTGAATCGGGTCCCGTGAGGCCCGAACGGAGAGGATGGCTGGCCGTTGGCAGAGCGAGAACGCCGGATCGCGCCCCCCTACGGGGGCTTTTTTGTTGCCCGGAAGCGGGTGATGAGCGAGGCCGAGATCTCCCGGGCGCTGTGGCGTATGGCGCACGAAGTCGTCGAGCGCAACGACGGCGTGTCCGACGTGGTGCTGATCGGGCTGCAGACCGGCGGCGTGTGGCTGGCGCAGCGCCTCGCCGAGGCGCTGGTCGACATCGAGGGGGTCGACGTGGCGCTCGGCTCGCTCGACGTGGCCTTCTACCGCGACGACATCGGCATCCGGCCGATCCTGCCCCAGGCGGTCACCGACATCCCGGCCGACCTCACCGGCAAGATCGTGGTGCTGGTCGACGATGTGCTCTTCACCGGCCGCACAATCCGGGCGGCGCTCGACGCGATCACCGACTACGGCCGGCCCCGAGCCGTTCAGCTCGCGGTGATGATCGACCGCGGCCACCGCGAGCTGCCGATCCGGCCCGACTACGTGGGCAAGAACCTCCCCACGCGGCGTGACGAGGTGGTCGACGTGCAGGTCGACGGGGTCTCCCTCGGGGAGATGGTGAAGTGAAGCATCTCCTGTCGGTGGCCGACTTGGGCCGGGCCGGCATCGAGGAGGTGCTGCGCCTCACCGACAGCTTCGCCGAGGTCAGCGCCCGGGCCATTCCCAAGGTGCCGGTGCTGCGGGGCAAGACGGTGGCCTCGCTCTTCTACGAGGACTCCACCCGGACCCGGCTTTCGTTCGAGGCGGCGGCGAAGCGCCTCTCGGCCGACACGATGACCTTCTCGGTGTCGACCTCGTCGGTGCAGAAGGGCGAGTCGCTGCGCGACACCGTGCAGACCCTCGACGCGATGGGCGTCGACGCGATCGTGGTTCGCCACGGCTCGTCGGGCGCCCCCCACCAGATCGCCCGCTGGGTGCGGGCCAGCGTGCTGAACGCCGGCGACGGCTGGCACGAGCACCCCACCCAGGCGCTGCTCGACTGCTACACGCTGCGCCAACGTCTCGGCGGGCTCGACGGCGCCCGGATCGCCATCGTCGGCGACGTCAAGCACTCCCGGGTCGCCCGCTCCGACGTGCTGGCCTTCACCGCGCTCGGCGCCGAGGTCACGCTGGTGGCGCCCCGCACGCTGCTGCCGCCCTCGCTCGAGGGTTGGCCGGTGCGCACCTCCGAGCAGCTCGACCCCATCCTGCCCGGCATCGACGCCCTGTACCTGCTGCGCATGCAGCGGGAGCGGATGACTGAGGCGTTGGTGCCCTCGCTGCGGGAGTACACCGCCCGGTACGGCATGACCGTCGCCCGGCTCGACCGCCTCAACCCCGACGCGGTGATCCTGCACCCCGGGCCGATGAACCGAGGCGTGGAGATCGCCCCCGAGGTGGCCGACCTGCCCCGAGCCGCGGTGCTGGACCAGGTGGAGAACGGCGTCTCGGTCCGCATGGCGGTGCTGTTCCTGCTGCTCGGCGCCAGCGTGGACCTGGCCCGCCCGACGCCGGTCGAGGAGGCCGCCGCCGTTGGCTGAGCTGGTGATCCGCGGCGCCACGGTGATCGACGCGGCCGGCGAACGTCGCGCCGACGTGGCCGTCGAGGGCGGGGTGATCGTGGGGGTGGGCGAGGGCCTGGACGGCGGGCGCCGCCTCGATGCCGGCGGGTGCTGGCTGACGCCGGGCTTCGTCGACCTGAACGCCCACCTGGGCGAGCCCGGCTTCGAGGAGATCGAGACGATCGAGACCGCAGCCCGGGCCGCGGCCGTGGGCGGCTTCACCGCGGTGGTGGCGATGCCCGACACCGACCCGTGCACCGATTCGGCGTCGGTGGTGCGCGAGGTGCGGGAGCTGGCACGGCGCGCGCTGTGCGAGGTGTCGCCGGCGGCGGCGCTCACCGTCGGCCGCGGCGGCGCCCGGCTGGCGCCGATGGGCGAGCTGGCCGGGCTCGGCGTGCGCCTCTTCGTCGACGCCGGCGTCGGGGCGCAGGACCCGCGGCTGCTGCGCCGGGCCCTCGAGTACGCCGCCGGGCTCGACGTGACGATCGCGCAGCACGCCGAGCTGGCCGAGCTCGCCGCCGGCGGCTGCATGCACGAGGGCGCGTGGTCGAGCCGGCTCGGTCTGCCCGGCATCCCGGCCGAGGCCGAGGAGATCATGGTCATGCGCGACTTGGCGCTGCTGCGCCTCACCGGCGGGCGCCTGCACTTCCAGCATCTGTCCACCGCGGCCTCCGCGGCGATGGTGGCGGCGGCGAAGGCGGCCGGGCTGGCGGTGAGCGCGGAGGTGAGCGCCTGGCACCTGCTGTGGAGCGACGAGCGCTGCGCCGAGTTCGACCCGTGCACGAAGATGAGCCCGCCGCTGCGCTCGGCGGCCGACGCCGCCGCGCTGTGCTCGGCCCTCGCGGAGGGCACGATCGACGCGCTGGTGTCGGACCACACGCCCTGCGCGCAGGACGCCAAGGAGCTCCCCTTCGACCAGGCGCCGCCCGGCGCCATCGGCCTGGAGACCGTCGCGGCCCTGGCCTTCGGCGAGGCCGGGCTCTCGCCGGCGGCGGCCGCGGCCGCGCTCTCCTGGCGGCCGGCGGCGATTGCCGGCCTCGCCGCCCGGCACGGCGGCCCAGTGGCCCCGGGCCGGCCGGCCAACCTCTGCGTGTTCGACCCGACCGAGGAGTGGACGCTGGACCCGACCCGTACGCACAGCCGCAGCCGCAACACCCCCCTCGCCGGGCGCCGCCTGCGAGGCCGGGTGCGGCACACGATCCTGAACGGAGAGCCGGTCGTGATCGACGGCGCCCCCCGCCGATGAGCGCAACGAATCGGGCGCACGAGCGAGCGCCAGCGGCGTTGGTGCTGGCCACGGGCGAGGTGTTCGAGGGCGAGGCGATCGGCTACGCCCCCCCGGGGGGCGTCGCGGTCGGCGAGGTCGTGTTCAACACCGTGCTCTCGGGCTACCAGGAGGTGATCACCGACCCGTCCTACGCCGGGCAGATCATCACGTTCACCTACCCGCACATCGGCAACTACGGGGTGGTCGCCCTGGACGACGAGGCCGCCCGGCCCTTCTGCCGGGGGGTGGTGGTGCGCGACCTGTCCCGGCGGAGGTCGAGCTGGCGCAGCGAGGAGGACCTGGAGGCGTTCCTCGTGCGCAGCCGGGTGCCCGGCATCGCCGGCATCGACACCCGCCGGCTCACCCGCGCCATCCGCGCCCAGGGCGCTCTGCCCTGCGCCTTCGGCGTGGCCGAGCTCGACGAGCTGCGCGCCGCGGCGGTCTCGGCCACCGGCACCGACGGCTGCGACCTCGTCTCCGAGGTCACCTGCCGCGCGCCGTACCGCTGGCCCTCGCCAGGCGAGCCGGGTCGGCAGGGCCCGCGCCGCCGGGTCGTCGCGTTCGACTTCGGGATCAAGACCAGCATCCTGCGCCAGCTGGCGGAGGTGGCCGAGGTCGAGGTGGTGCCCGCCTCCACCTCGGCGGCCGAGGTGCTCGCCCGCCGCCCCGACGGCGTGTTCCTCTCCAACGGCCCCGGCGACCCCGCCGCGGTCGGCTACGCGGTCGACACCATCCGGAACCTGCTCGGCCAGACGCCGATCTTCGGGATCTGCCTCGGCCATCAGCTGCTCGGCGCCGCCCTCGGCGGGCGCACGTTCAAGCTGCCCTTCGGGCACCACGGCGGCAACCAGCCGATCGCCGAGCTCGCCACCGGCGCCGTGGAGATCACCAGCCACAACCACAACTACGCCGTGGACGCCGCCGGGATCGCCGGCGCGCAGGTCACCCACGCCAACCTGAACGACCAGGTGGTGGAGGGGATCAGCGCCCCCGATCGGTGGGCGTTCTCGGTGCAGTACCACCCCGAGGCGGGACCGGGCCCCCACGACGCCCGACACCTGTTCGGCGAGTTCGCGGCGCTGATCGACCGCTGGAAGGCCACCCACCCCGACAGCAACGGAGCAGACGCGCATGCCGAGGCGTGACGACCTCGAATCGATCCTGATCATCGGGTCCGGCCCGATCGTGATCGGCCAGGCCTGCGAGTTCGACTACTCCGGCACCCAGGCCTGCCGGGTGCTGCGCAGCGAGGGCTACCGGGTGGTCCTGGCCAACTCGAACCCGGCCACGATCATGACCGACCCCGACTTCGCCGACGCCACCTACGTGGAACCGCTCGACGCGTCGGTGCTGGCCCGCATCATCGAGCGCGAGCGGCCCGACGCGGTGCTGCCCACCCTCGGCGGCCAGACCGGGCTGAACCTGGCCATGGAGCTGGTGCAGCAGGGCGTGCTCGACCGCTTCGGCGTGGAGCTGATCGGCGCGAAGGCGGAGGCGATCGCCACCGCGGAGGACCGCGAGCAGTTCAAGCAGGCCATGATCGGCATCGGCCTCGGCGTGCCCGCCTCGGGCACCGCCCATTCGCTCGGCGACGCGCTCGAGGTGGTGGAGCGGATCGGCCTGCCGGTGATCATCCGGCCCGCCTACATCCTCGGCGGGAGGGGCACCGGGATCGCCCACAGCGCCGAGGAGTTCCGCCGCCTCGCCGAGCGGGGCCTCGCCGCCAGCCCGATCAGCGAGATCCTCATCGAGAAGTCGATCGCCGGCTGGAAGGAGTACGAGCTCGAGGTCATGCGCGACCGGGCCGACAACTGCGTGATCGTCTGCTCGATCGAGAACGTCGACCCGATGGGCGTGCACACCGGGGACTCGATCACGGTGGCGCCCGCGCAGACCCTCTCCGACGTCGAGTACCAGGCGATGCGCGACGCGGCGTTCGCCTGCATCCGCCGGGTGGGGGTGGAGACCGGCGGCTCGAACGTGCAGTTCGCGGTGAACCCGGCCGACGGCGAGATGGTCGTGATCGAGATGAACCCCCGCGTCAGCCGATCCTCGGCGCTGGCCAGCAAGGCCACCGGCTTCCCGATCGCCAAGATCGCCGCCCGCCTTGCCGTGGGCTACACGCTGCCCGAGATCCGCAATGACATCACGCGGGCCACGCCGGCCAGCTTCGAGCCGGTGATCGACTACGTGGTCACGAAGATTCCCCGCTGGGCCTTCGAGAAGTTCCCCGGCGTGCCCGGCGTGCTCGGCCCGCAGATGCAGTCGGTCGGCGAGGTGATGGCGATCGGGCGCACGTTCCCGGAATCGCTGCAGAAGGGGCTCCGCTCGCTGGAGCAGGGCCGCTACGGCCTCAACTGCGACCCGGCCGAGGCCGTGGTCGACGAGCTGAGCGACGAGGAGCTGCTCGCCCGGGCCTGCGTGCCCACGCCCGAGCGGATCTTCCAGCTCGAGGCGCTGCTCCGCCGCGGGGTCGGTGTGGACGAGCTGGCCCGGGCCACCGGCGTCGACCCGTGGTTCCTCGACCAGATGCTGGCCGTCACCGAGGAGCGGGCCGCTCTCGCCGGGCGGGGCGCCGCCGAGCTCACCCGGGCCGAGTGGCGGCGGGCCAAGCGGCTCGGCTTCAGCGACGCCCAGCTGGCCTGGCTGTGGGGCGAGCCCGAGGCCGACGTGCGCGCCGCCCGCCTCGCCGCGGGGGCGGCGCCCACCTTCAAGACCGTCGACACCTGCGCCGCCGAGTTCGCCGCCGAGACCCCGTACCACTACTCCACCTACGAGGACGAGGACGAGGTCGCCCCGTCGGGGGCCCGCAAGGTGCTGATCCTCGGCTCGGGCCCCAACCGCATCGGTCAGGGCATCGAGTTCGACTACTGCTGCGTGCACGCCAGCTTCGCCCTGCGCGACGCCGGCTTCGAGACGATCATGGTCAACTGCAACCCCGAGACCGTCTCGACCGACTACGACACCTCGAACCGGCTGTACTTCGAGCCGCTCACCCACGAGGACGTGCTGAACGTGATCGCCGCCGAGGCCGCCTCGGCGGCGGCGGCCGGCGGCTCGCTCGTCGGTGTCATCGTGTCGCTCGGGGGCCAGACGCCGCTCAAGCTGGCCAACCTGCTGCCCCGCGAGCTGGTGCTCGGCACCAGCCCGGCCTCGATCGATCTGGCCGAGGACCGCGAGCGGTGGAACGCCGTGTGCGCCCGCCTCGAGATCCCCCAGCCGGCGGGCGGCGTCGCGTCGGATCTGGAGGCGGCCAAGGCGGTGGTGCGCCGCATCGGCTACCCGGCCCTCGTGCGGCCCTCGTACGTGCTCGGCGGTCGGGCCATGGAGATCGTCTACGACGACGACCAGCTCGCCGGGGCCATGGCCGCCCTGGCCGGGTTCGGCTCGCTCGGCCGGGAGGGGGGCCTGTCGGCCGAGCGTCCCGTGCTGATCGACCGGTTCCTCGAGGACGCCCGCGAGGTCGACGTCGACGCCATCCGCGACCACACCGGCGCCGTCGTGATCGGCGGGATCATGGAGCACGTGGAAGAGGCGGGGGTGCACTCCGGCGACTCCGCCTGCGTGATCCCCCCGCCGACGCTGTCCGCCGACACGATCGAGGTGATCGAGGGCTACACCCGAGCCATCGCCGAGGAGCTCGACGTGCGGGGCCTCATCAACGTGCAGTACGCGGTGAAGGCCAACCAAGTGTTCGTGATCGAGGCCAACCCCCGGGCCAGCCGCACGGTGCCCTTCGTGGCCAAGGCCACCGGCGTGCCGCTGGTGAAGGTGGCGGCGCGGGTGATGGTGGGGGCCACGCTGGCCGAGCTGACGGCCGAGGGCCTGCTGCGCCCCCCGGTGGCCGGCGATCACGTGGCGGTGAAGGAGGCGGTGCTGCCCTTCGCCCGGTTCCCGGAGGCCGACGCCGTGCTCGGCCCGGAGATGCGCTCCACCGGCGAGGTGATGGGCATCGACCTGACGATGGGGCTCGCGTTCGCGAAGAGCCAGCTCGCCGCCGGAACCCGGCTGCCGAGCTCGGGCGCGGTGCTGCTCTCGCTCGCCGATCGGGACAAAGCCCTCGGCGCCGCCGCCGCGCAGCGCTTCGTGGAGCTCGGCTTCGAGATCGCCGCCACCGAGGGCACCGCCCGCTACCTCGAGGCGCGGGGGATCCCGGTGCGCACGGTGGTGGCCAAGCTGGCCGAGGAGCCCGGCGTGGACGCGGTCGACCTGATCGCGTCGGGCAAGGTGGACCTGGTGGTCAACACGCCCCGGGGCCGGGGGCCCCGCGCCGACGGCGTGCACATCCGCGACGCCGCCGGCCGCCACGGGGTGGCCCTGCTCACCACCGGCGCCGCGGCGCTGGCCGCGGCCAACGGCATGGTCGACCAGGCCCGCCACCCGCTCGAGGTGCGGTCGCTGCAGGAGTACCACCAGGGCGTGAGCAGCGCGCAGCAGAGGCTGCCCCTGTGAGGGCGGCGCTGGCGGCCGGCGTGGACCTCTCGACCCGGGTGGGCTCGGTGAGCCTGCCCAACCCGGTGATGACCGCGGCCGGCACCGCCGGCCACGGCGCCGAGCTGGGCGCGTACCTCGACCTCGCCGAGCTGGGGGCGGTGGTGGTCAAGTCGCTCTCGGCGCGGCCCTGGCCCGGGAACCCGCCGCCGCGCCTGCACCCGACGCCAGCGGGAATGCTGAACAGCGTCGGCCTGCAGGGCCCCGGCGTGGAGGCGTGGCTCGAGCACGAGCTCCCCGCGTTGGAGGCCGCCGGCGCCCGGGTGGTGGTCAGCATCTGGGGGCGCACGGTCGCCGAGTACGCCGCCGCCGCCGCGCTGCTGGCCGCCGCGCCCGCCGCGGTGGCCGCGGTCGAGGTGAACGTGAGCTGCCCGAACACCGAGGACAAGTCCCGAATGTTCGCGCACTCGCCGATCGCCACCGCCGAGGTGATCGCCGCCGCGGCCGCCGCCGGGCGGCCGCGCTGGGCCAAGCTCAGCCCGAACACGGATCGCCTGGTCGAGGTGGCTGCGGCGGCGCGAGACGCCGGGGCGGAGGCGGTCACGCTGGTGAACACGCTGCTCGGCATGGTGATCGACGTGGAGGCCCGCCGCCCCCGCCTCGGCGGCGGCGGCGGGGGCCTGTCGGGCGCCGCGATCCACCCGGTGGCGGTGCGCGCGGTGTACGACTGTGCGGCGGCGCTTCCCGACCTCGCTATCGTCGGCGTCGGTGGCGTCACGAACGGTGTCGAAGCGGTCGAGCTCCTGCTGGCCGGGGCGTCCGCGGTCCAGGTGGGAACGGCGTCCTTCGCCGACCCGCGAGCCCCGCTGCGGGTGCTCGAGGGGCTGGGCGCCTGGTGCCGTCGCCGCGGGGTTCGCGGGCTGGACGAGCTGATCGGAGGAGCCCATGCAACCTGACGCGAGCGCGGCCGCCAAGGCCACCCCTGTCCAGAGCCGGCTGATCCTCGCGCTCGACGTCGACGACCTCGTCGACGCGGTGCGCCTAGGGACCGTGCTCCGGCCGTACTTCGGGGTCGCCAAGGTCGGCCTCGAGCTGTTCAGCGCGGTCGGCCCCGACGCCATCCCCGCGCTGTTGAACCTGGGCTACGAGGTCTTCGTCGACCTCAAGCTGCACGACATCCCGACCACCGTGGCCAAAGCCGCCCGGGTGCTCGGCGCCCTCGGCGTGTCCTATCTCACCTTCCACGCCCGCGGCGGGGTGACGATGCTGCGCGCCGGCGTGGAGGGCCTCTCGGAGGGCGCGCTCAACGCAGGGCTCGAGCCGCCGGTGGCGCTGGCGATCACCGTGCTCACCTCGGACGACGACGCCCCGCCCCACATCGTGCCCGACCGGGTGCGCCTAGCCGATCAGGCGGGCTGCGGGGGCATCGTGTGCGCCGCGGCCGACGCCGCGCTGGCCGCCAGCCTCGCACCCCGGCTGCTGCGGGTGGTGCCCGGCATCCGCCCCGCCGGCGGCGAGACGCACGACCAGGCCCGGGTGGCGACCCCCGCGCAGGCCTTCGCCGACGGCGCCGACCTCCTCGTGATCGGCCGCGCGGTGAGCGCTGCGCCCAACCCCGCGGCGGCCGCCGAGGCCCTCCTCGGCGAGCTGCTCGCCGGCGGCGCCCCCCGGCCCTGACCCCCTCCCGGAGACGGGCGCCGCGGCCGCGTTTCGTGAGCGGCGGAGCGGTCCGGCGCGGCCGGCCGAGGCCTGTGAAAGGCCACGAAATGAGGGCCCGAACCCATGACGACGTTGGCCTTGTCGGTAGGCAACCCCACTAGGATGAGCCCTATGCCCCAGCCTCCCAGCCTGACTGCCGAACAGCGGAAGGCGGCCCTGCAGAAGGCCGCCGAGGCCCGCAAGATCCGCGCCGAGCTGCGCGAACGGCTCAAGATGGGGCCCCTCACGCTGACCGAGCTGTTCGCGATGGCGGAGAAGGACGAGGTCATCGGGAAGATGAAGGTGGTGACCGTGCTGGAGTCGCTGCCTGGGGTGGGCAAGGTCAAGGCTCGGCGGGCGATGGAGGACATCGGCATCAGCGAGAGCCGCCGGCTGCGCGGCCTCGGGGATCAGCAGCGCAAGTCGCTGCTGAAGAACTTCCCGGCGCAGACGTGACCGGCCGGTCCGGCGTGACGAGGGCGGTGGCCGTCTGATCATCGTGATCTCGGGGCCGGGGGGCGCGGGCAAGGGCACGATCGTCGCCAAGCTGCTGCCGCGCGACCCGCGGCTGTGGCTCAGCCGCTCGTGGACCACGCGTCCGCAGCGGCCCGGCGAGCCCGACGACGCCTACGTGTTCGTGTCCCGCGAGGCGTTCGAGGACCGCCGAGAGAAGGGCGGCTTCCTCGAATGGGCGGAGTTCCTCGGGAACTACTACGGCACCCCCACCCCGGAGCCGCCGCCCGGCCGCGACCTCGTGCTCGAGATCGACGTGCAGGGCGCGGCGCAGATCGCCGCCGCGCACCCCGACGCCCTGCTGGTGTTCGTCGAGGCGCCCTCGCGGGAGGTGCAAGAAGCCCGGCTGCGGGCCCGGGGCGACGCCCCGCCGATCATCGAGGCCCGCCTCGCCAAGGCCGCCGCCGAGGCCGACGCCGGCCGGCTGCTCGGCGCCGAGGTCGTGATCAACGACGAGCTCGAGCGGGCCGTGAGCGAGCTCGAGCAGCTCATCGAGAAGCGCCGCGCGTCGCTCGGCGCCTGACGCCCGGGCGTCGGTGCTCGCCGGCCGGGCGCTCCCGGCAGTAGACTCCCGCCCCGTTCTTCCCCGATGACCGGAGTCGCCACCATGGCCGGCCGCCACGACAGCATGATGAACCCGAGGATCGAGGATCTGCTCGACAAGACGAGCTCGAAGTTCATGCTCGTCACGCTGGCCGCCAAACGCGCCCGGCAGATCAACAACTACTTCGGCCACCTCGGCGAGGGCCTCGGCTCGGCCATCCCGCCCCAGGTCACCTCGGTGGCCCGCAAGCCGCTCTCGATCGCGTTCGAGGAGATCGCCGCGGAGAAGATCGTGGGCGTGCCCATCGTGGACGACGACGCCGACGACGCCGACGCTGCCGCCGGGGCGAACGCGCTCGCCTCGGTGGGGGGCCCGCCGCCGGTCGAGGCGGCCGACGCGGCCGATCCGGTCGAGCTGACGGTGGTCGAGCCGGCCGAGCCGGCTGAGAAGACCGAGGCGGCGACGCCGACCGACGCGCTTGAGGCGGCGACGCCGACCGACGCGCTTGAGGCGGCGGCGCCGACCGACGCGGTCGAGGCGGCGGCCCCGGCCGAGCGCGACTGACACCGGGCGGGGACGCGCCCGCGATGAGCCTCGCCGGCCAGCGCATCGTGCTCGGGGTCACCGGCGGCATCGCCGCCTACAAGGCGGTCGAGGTGTGCCGCCGGCTGGTCGACGCCGGCGCCCACGTGAGTCCGGTGCTCTCGGCCGGGGCGCGGCGCTTCGTCGGCGAGGTCACGTTCTCGGCGCTGGCCTCGGAGCCGGTCCAGACCAGCCTGTGGAGCGGCCCGTCGCCGATCCCGCACACCCGCCTCGGCCAGAACGCCGACCTGGTGGTGGTGTGCCCGGCCACCGCCCGCCTCCTCGCCGCCTACGCCATCGGCTACTCGCACGACCTGCTAACCAACGTGCTGCTCGCCACCCGCGCCCCCGTGCTCGTGTGCCCGGCCATGCACACCGAGATGTGGGAGCACCCCGCGGTGCAGGAGAACCTGGCCACGCTGGTGCGCCGCGGCGTGCACGTCGCTCCGCCGGAGACGGGCCGCCTCGCCGGGGGCGACGTGGGCGCGGGCCGCCTCGCGGAGCCGGCCGCGGTGGTCGCCGCGGCCGAGGCCGTCCTCGCCGGGCGGGCCGCCCGCCGCGACCTCGCCGGCCTGCGGGTGCTGGTGACCGCGGGCGGCACCCGCGAGCCGATCGACCCGGTGCGGTTCATCGGCAACCGCTCGTCGGGCAAGCAGGGCCACGCCATCGCCCTGGAGGCGGCGGCGCGGGGAGCGGCGGTCACCCTCGTGACCACCGCCGAGCCGCCCG
>JBJXGF010000043.1:0-5280 GCA_046153015.1 Acidimicrobiales bacterium
CCCCCGAGCGGGCTCCGGCCAGTTGCACCCGTGCCCGAGCCGGCGGCCGCTGACACCGAGGCGGGTGAGGCTGCGCCGGAGGCGGCGGCGCCCACGCGGGCGCCGTTGCCGATGCGCCGCCCCGCACCTGTCGCCCCGTCGGAGACGGGTGAGCTCAGCGAGATCGAGCAGACGCTGCGGCGAGTGCGCCGCTACCAGGACGCCCCCGCCCCAGCGGCGGAGGCCGACGCCGGCCGTCCCGCCGCCCGCGGCCCGGCGCCGATCGAGCACGGGGCGGCCCCCCAGCCGACGCCGGCGCCGGCGGAAGGGCCCCTCGGGCGCTTCGCCCGCCGGCTCGGCGCCCGGACCGTGCAGCGCGAGACCAAGCCCGCGGTCGACGTGGCCGGCGTGGCCGGCGCCCGCGAACCGGCGTGGACTCGCCGCGGACCGGTCGACGTGACTCCGCGTTCCGACACGGCGGCCGCTCGCATCATCGTGCGCACCCGCACGACGCCGGTCGGCTGGACCGCCGGGGGCGGCGCCTCCACCGAGGCGGCCGGCCCGCCCAGCGACGCGGCGCCCGCGGACGCGGCGCCCACGGACGCGGCGCCTACCGACCAGTCCGAGGCCGCACGAGCCGCGCTCTTCATCGCCCGCTCGGCCGAAACGGGCGACGCCGCGCCCGCCGATCGCGCCGAGCCGCCCGCTCCGCCCGAGTCGTCGGCGCCGGAGGCCGCTCGCCGGCGGCGTCCGTTGATCGACTGGAGCGGACGGCTGCCGGACGGCGCCGCCGACCCGGCCGGCTCGGCCGACCTCGCAGCCCCGGACGCCGCCGACACCGGCACCGGCACCGACGCCACCGACCGCGACACCAACGCCGGGCGTCGCGACGGCGCGGTGCACGGACGCGTCGGACCCCCGACCACCGCCCCCCCAGCCGGCGGGCCGGCCACGCCCGAGAGGACATGAGCATGCGTCTGCCGCCCCGGCCCGGCGAGGTCATCGACCGCAGCCTCTCGATGGCGTTCGCGTTTGGCGAGGTGAACCTGTCTGCGTACGTGGGCGACTCGATCGCGTCGGCGCTCGCCGCCGACGGCATGCGGGTCATCGCCCGTTCACCCCGGCTCGGCCGCCCCCGCGGCATCGTGACCGCCGACCGGTGGGATCCGAGCTGCTGGCTCGAGGTCGACGGCGAGGCGTACGTGCCAGCGGCCCATCGGCTGGTGGTCGACGGTCTTCGTGCGGCGGGGCCTGCGCCGACGCCGGCGGCGCCGGAGCCGAACCCGTTCGAGCGCCGCCCGCCGGCGCCGGGCGGGCTGTTGAGCAGCGGCCGTCGCCTGCTCGGCGCCGCCGTGCGCGATCGGCTGCTGCGGCGGCTCAGCTCGCTGTCGGGCGCGCCGAGCGAGCCGGCCTTGCCGGGGCGGCGCACCGCGCCGCGTCGTCACCTGTACCGGGCCCGCCACGCCCATCCGGACGTGCTGGTGGTGGGGGCCGGACCGGCCGGCATCGCCGCCGCCCTCGGCGCCGCGGGGAGCGGCGCGCGGGTGCTGCTCGTCGACGCCGATCACGAGGTCGGCGGCCATCTCCGGTGGCGGCCGGGCGCGGCCGGGCCGTTGGCCGAGCTCCGCTCGCAGCTCGAACGGGCCGAGGGCATCGAGGTGCTGACCGACACGTCGGTGCTTCACGCCCGGGTCGGTGCGCCCACGCTCGCCATGCGCGGCTCGCAGCAGGAGGGGGAGGGCGACGAGCTCTACGAGGTCCACGCCGGTCACGTGGTGCTCGCCGTCGGCCTCTTCGAACGTCCGTACCTGTTCGAGGGCAACGACCTGCCGGGCGTGATGCGCACGGCCGGCGCCGCTCGGCTGCTCAACCTGTGGTCGGTGCGCCCCGGCCGCCGCGCCGTGCTGGCCTGCCCCGGCGGCGACGAGGCGCTGGTCGAGGAGCTGACCGCAGCCGGCGTCGAGGTGGTCGAGGTCGTCGATCTCAGCGCCGGGCCATCGTCGCTTCCCGGCCGGCCGCAGAGCTTGGTGCGGGCCCTCGGCGCCGAGGGAGTCGAAGAGGTCCACCTCGCCGGCGGCCGCCGCGTCGCCGCCGATCTGGTCCTGGCCGCGGCCGGCCACACCCTCGACTCGGCCCTGCTCACCGGCGCGGGCGTGCGCCTGCAGTGGTCGCCCGGTGTGCAGCGCCCCACGCCGGCCGAGTGCCCGCCGGGCGTGTCGGTGGTCGGCGGGTTGGTTGGCGACGCCTCGCTCGACGGGATGGCCGAGCACGCACGGGCGGTGGGCGCCGCCGCCGGGGCGGGCAACGCCGCCGCCCCGGCGCTGCCGTCGAGCCCCCGGGCGGAGCGCCGCCGCCCGGCCGAGCTGCGCCGATCCGGCACCCACGGCGTGATCGAGCTGGCCGACGACGTGCTCTCGGCCGAGCTGGTCGACCCGAGCGGCGCCTCGTCGGCCGAGCTGCGCCGGCGCTTCGCCGCGCTCGGCGCCTCCCCCAGCCTGGATCGGGCGGGTCGAGTCGCGGCGGCGTCGGTCATGGCGGAGGCCCTCGGCGTCGAGGCGATGGAGGTGAACGCCCCGCGCGGTCTCACGCCCTTCGCCGTGCCTGTGCCGCTCGGCACGTTGGCGGCGGGCGCGCCCCGCCCGCTGCAGCGCACGCCGTTGACCGAGCGCCACCGGCGCGCCGGGGCCCGGCTCGGACCCTGCTCGGGCTGGCTCGACGCCATCGACTACAGCGACGACGAGCTGGAGGTGCAGACCGCGCGCACCGCGGTCGGGCTGCGCGACACCGGCGCCGCGGCGTTGTTCGAGTGCAGCGGGCCCGACACCGGCCGGCTGCTGGCCGCGCTCGACGGGCTGGCCCCGCTGCAGGTCGGCCGGGTCGGCGCCGGCCGTCGCTGGCTGCGGGCGCCGGCTGGTCGGGCCGACGCCGTGCGTGACGCGCTCGACGAGCTGCTCCAGCTCGACCGGGCCAGCTGGCGGGTGCACGTGACCGAGATCGGCGACGCCTGGGCCTCGGTGCTGCTGCTCGGCCCTCGGGCGGCGGCCGTGCTCGGCGCCGCCGGCTGGGTCGGCGACCCCGCCGCACTCGCCGAGGGTCAGGTGGCGAACGGCGCGTTGGGAGAGCTCGCTGTCCACGTGTGGCGCTTGAGCCAGGCGCCGCTGCCCGCGTTCGAGCTGCGCACCCCGGCCGGGTTCGGCCACGGGCTGTGGGATGCGCTGACGGAGGCGGGCGCCCTGCTCGGGCTCACACCGATCGGGGCGCAGGCCGAACGCAGGCTGTGGCCGGATCTGTGCTCGGGCCGCGCGCTGCTGGCGGCGAGCGCAGCCGGAGTGGGGAGCGCGGCGTGATGGCGCAGACCAACGGCGCTCCCCTTCTCCTCGCTCGCGGCGCGGCCGCGCTGACCGACCGCGTGACCTCGCACGGCGGGTGGGCGGTCAGCGCGCAGGAGACCAGCGCCGCCACCGCGCTGATCGACGGTGCGCCGCTGGCCAAGCTGGTCGTGCACGCCCCCCCGGGCGGCGCCGTGGCCGCCCTCTTGGGCCGCCGCCTCGCCGGCGCGCTCCGCACGCCGGGCGGTCTCCTCTCGGCGGCCGATTCGGCCGGCGAGTGGTCGGTGTTCGGCCCCGCCGCCGCGCCGGCGCAGGCGGAGATCGCCGCGGCGGCGTCCGGCGAGGCGTTCACGGTGGTCGACCTCACCCACGGGCGCAGCGTGTACCGCGTGGTCGGCCCTGAGGGGCCGGGCCTCGTGCAGGACCTCGCCGCCCTCGCCCCCCCGGCGATCGCCTCGGGCCGCGCCACGTTCACGCGACTGGCGGGCATACGGGTCGGCCTGCTCCGGGTCGACCGAACCGCCGCGGGCAGCTCGCCCCTCTCGATCCTGCTGCACTGCGCCCGCCGGCACGGCCAGCACCTGTTCGACATGCTGCGCGACGCCGGCGCTCGTCGCGAGGTGGGCGTGCTGGGATTCGCGTCGAGCGACCCCCGCGCCGCCTGGTAGGGGCCTGGTTGAGGCCCTGGCCGCCGGCGGGCGGCCGTCTTGGGGCGGGCCGGCCGCCCTCGCCTACGCTGGCTGAGAGATGACCGTGCTCGCCGCCTCCGTTGACGACGTCCGCGCCGCGCTCTCGGCCCACGACTACCTGGCCGACGAGGGGCTGGCCACCGCCGTGTTCCTCGCCGTGCGCCTGCAGCGCCCGCTGCTGCTCGAGGGCGAGGCCGGGGTGGGCAAGACCGAGGTCGCCAAGGTGTTGAGCCGCTGGACAGGCGGCGAGCTGATCCGCCTCCAGTGCTACGAGGGCATCGACTCCGCCCAGGCCGTGTACGAGTGGGACTACTCCCGCCAGCTCCTCCACCTGCGCACCGCCGAGGCCACCGGCGAGGCGTCACGCGCCTCGGCCGACGCCCTGGAGGACGAGCTGTACAGCGAGCGCTTCCTCGTCCGGCGCCCGCTGCTGGCTGCCATCGCCTACGGCGAGGGCCCGCCGCCGGTGCTGTTGATCGACGAGGTCGACCGCGCCGACGACGAGTTCGAGGCGTTCCTGCTCGAGATCCTCTCCGACTACTCGGTCACGGTCCCCGAGCTCGGGTCGTTCCACGCCGCGGTCCCGCCGATTGTGGTGATCACCTCGAACCGCACCCGCGACGTGCACGACGCGCTGAAGCGCCGCTGCCTGTACCACTGGGTCGAGCATCCCGACTTCGAGCGCGAGGTGGCGATCGTCCGGCTCAAGGCGCCCGACGCCCCTGAAGCGCTGGCCCGCCAGGTGGCTGCGGCCACCGAGGCGTTCCGGGCGCTCGGGCTGTACAAGCCGCCGGGCGTGGCGGAGACGCTCGACTGGGCGCAGTCCCTGGCTCTGCTCGGCGCCAAGCAGCTCGACGAGGCGAAGGTGGCCTCGACCCTCGGCGCGGTCCTCAAGTACCGGGAGGACCAGGAGCGGGTGAAGGCCCACGGGCTCGACGAGCTGGTGAAGCAGGCCGTCGACCGTGCCGGCTGAGCGCAGCGAAGCCGGGGCGGCCGTGCGAGCGTCAGCGAGCCGGCCGCCGATGGGGTCTGGGGGCGCAGCCCCCAGCGACGGTACGGCTGAGCGCAGCGAAGCCGGGGCGGCCGAGCGAGCGCCAGCGAGCCGGCCGCCGATGGGGTCTGGGGGCGCAGCCCCCAGCGACGGTACGGCTGAGCGCAGCGAAGCCGGGGCGGCCGAGCGAGCGTCAGCGAGCCGGCCGCCGATGGGGTCTGGGGGCGCAGCCCCCAGCGACGGGACGGCTGAGCGCAGCGAAGCCGGGGCGGCCGAGCGAGCGCCAGCGAGC
>JBJXGF010000055.1:0-9117 GCA_046153015.1 Acidimicrobiales bacterium
GCCGCCTCGGCAGGGGCGGCCGGGGCCGGCGCGGCCGCGGCGGGGGCCGCCGCAGCCGGTGCGGCCAGCAGCGCCGCGCCGAGGGCCACGCACTGCTTCGCGTGGGTGTCCACCGCCACGGGGCGGCCCGTCGCCGCGCCCACCCGTTGCGCGATGAGCGGGATCCGGGACGAGCCGCCCACCAGCAGCACCCGGTCGAGCTCGCCGGGCGTCAGGCCCGCCGACGCGATCGTCTGCTGCAGAACCAGGATCGTCTGGTCGATCGCCGGCCCGATCATCGCCTCGAACTCGGCCCGCAGGATCCGCACCTGGTTCGTCGCCTGAGGCAGCACGACCGGGATCGTCACCGCCGTGTCGGAGGACAGCGCGTCCTTCGCCGCCGAGCAGTCCCGCCGGAGGCGGGCGACCGCGCCGACCGCGGCGGCGTCGTCGGGGTCGACGTCGAGCACGGCGGCGGCGAGGCTGGCCGCCACGTGGCGGAAGACCGCCTCGTCGAAGTCCATGCCGCCGAGATGCTCGATGCCCATCGGCTCGCCGACCACCCGGAACGCGTTGCCATGGCGGCGCAGCAGCGCCGCGTCGAAGGTGCCGCCGCCGAGGTCGTAGACGGCCACCACCGCGCCGTCGGGAATACGGTCGAGGTGGGCGTACCACTGCGCAGCCGCCTCCGGCTCGCTGATCAGCTCGACCGGCGCCTCGACCCCGGCCAGCTTCACGGCGTCGAGCAGCAGGTCGGTCTTGTAACGGCCCCAGTTCGCCGGGTGGGTCAGCACGATCCGCTCCGGGGCGCCGCCCTCCTCACGGCTGGCGCCCTGCACCACCCAGGCGAGGATGCGGGCCATCAGCGACTGCGGCGAGTGGGGCTGGCCGGCGAGGAACAGCGGCGTGGTGTCGCCGAGGCGGCGCTTGAACTCGCGGGCCACGCGCTCCGGCTCGAAGAGGGCTCGCCGATCGGCGGCGTCGCCGACGAGCACCGAGCCAGATTCGTCGACGAACGCGACCGAGGGCATGGCGGTCGAGCGGTGGTCGAGGGTGAGGATCGTGACCCGCCCGCCCCGGTTGACCGCCGCCGCCGTGTACGTGGTGCCCAGATCGACGCCGAGCGACCAGCTCATCGCAGGAGGTCTCGGCCGTACGCGCGCATACGCGTGGCAGGGTATCGACGCCGCCGGGCCGTCCGGTCCCCCAGGTGGGGTGCGCACCGGCCCGCCTGCGAGCGAACATGGCCGGATGAAGCGGTGGACGGCGATCCGTCATCTGGTGGAGATGGCCGCCGAGGCCACCGACATGCTGCGCTGGCGGGGGACCGACATCGGTTGGCCGCTCGAGGAGCTGTGGGTCACCGGCGAGCTGCTCGACACCGACGGCGACGTCGAGATGGGCGCGGTCATCCTGCTCCTCGACGTGGCGCCCGAGGAGCTCCCGTGGCTGGCGACGCACCCCGCGGGTGAGTTCGTGGGGGACCGTCTGCGGCTGGGGAAACGGCCCGTCGCGTGGTTCTGCCGGCCCTCGGTGTGGCCCCCGTGGAACGCCCGACACCGGCGGGTTGCGCGCCTGTGGAGCGCGGCGACCGGCGTCGATCAGGCGACGATCGAGGCGCTGCGCTCCGGTACGAACCCGGGCGTTGCCGAGCCCGGCGACGACGACCTACGGGAGCAGCTCGGCGAAGAACGCCGGGCGCTGCACGCGCGCCTGCGCCAGACCGTCCACGACTACTGGGATCCGGCGTGGCGGCGCCGTGATCGCGGCCACGAGGCCGAGGAGCACCTGTGGCGGACCGCGGCCGGTCTGGTCGACATCGACGACGCGCTCGCCGCCCTCGGCCCGACGCCCGCCGGGTGACAACGGAGCGGCATCGTCAGCGGTCAAGGCGCTCCAGGAAGGCCCGGACATCGGCGTAGCTCTCGACGGGGAACACCGGGCTGATCGCGTGACCGGCGCCCGGGAAATGCGTTCGCGTGACCTCGACTCCAGCCGCGGCGAGCGCGTCGATCTCCTCTGTCGGCACGAGTTACCCCTGGTCGATATCACCGTAGGAGACGTGCACGGGGCAACGGATGCCGCGGACGACCTCGGCGACCTCGTCGTCGGTCCAGAAGCGCTCGGGGTTCGTGACCACGTCGAAAAAGGCCGGATCCGTCGAAGCGGTGAGCAGCGCGAAGAACGCCACGAACGCCGGACCGCGAAGCTCGAACATGGTCTTGGGCCCGAGCCGGGACTGCCCGAGCGCCGCTGCGTATTCGGCGATCGAGAAGCCGCCCGCCATCGAGCGCAGCACCCCTCCGACCACCTCGAACAGCTTCACGAACGGGCTGCTGCCGATCCAGGACCCGGTGTAGATGCCCGGGTAGGCGTCGTCGCTGTAGATGGCTCGGACGAGATCGGGCCGGCGGGCGGCGGCCCCGAACGCAGCGCCGGCCCCGGCGGACGCACCGACCACCACGCTCGGTCCGGTGACCTCCTGGAGGAATCGGATCGCCACGTCCACCTGATCCTCAATGCTGTAGGCAGCCGTGGGGGACCGGTCCGAACGCCCATGGCCGGGGAATTCCAACCGGATGCAGCGGTGACTCGGAAGCAGAAGCGGGACCAGGACATCCCAATAGACGGCCGAGCCCATCGATCCGTGCAGGAGCACGAGCGGCTCGCCGTTGCCCTCGTCCTCGAAGGCGAGGCTCATGTCGTCGATCACGACGCTCCGGGTGACCATTTTCCGCGCTCGCTCTCGATACGGTCCGATCTCGGGCGGGAACATACACGCGTCGAGCTGCCGAGCAGGAGACGCTCCGCCCGGTGAGCCGGGTGCCGAGAGGCGAGCATCGCTCACCCGCGAATCGGCTCTGACCCCAGAGCGTAGCCGCCCTCATTACCTCGACGCCGCCTCTCTCGACTCGCTTGAAATCGGGCGGCTGCCGCGGCGATGACCCGTGCGATGATGCCGTGTGCCTCGGCCGAGCGTTCGGTCTTCTCGACCAGCTGGTGACATCGACCGGGCGCCGTTCCGATCCCGCCAGGCCAGGCTCGACGATCAGATCGAGCGGCCGAGGCCGAGCGTCTCCTGGCCGACCGGAACGACCTCGTCCAGATTGCACGGGGCTACGAGCAGGTCCTCGATGCCCAGCGGATCTCCGAGGATGACGTCGCCTACATCACCAAGAGCATCGTGCCCACCATCAAGAAGCTCGCTGAGGCCGGCGGCAATGGCGACACCGACCAGATGATCGATCTGCTGACACCGATCCTGTCCGTCGAGACCATCACGGTGCTGCAGCTGCTCGGGTTCAACTTCAAGAAGGCCATCGGCGAGCCACTCACCACCCTCGTGTCACAGCTCATCAGTTCGAAGACGCCGCCATCGCCCGGCGCTGCCACCGAGGCGCAACGACTCAGCCTGGAGCTTCAACTTGCCGCGGCATCGCTTGCCCAGGACGAGGCCGCGTTTCAGCGGTTCAGAACACTCTGGTCACAATCGACGTAACGTCCCGATCGACGCATATCGTGCAGCCGCATGGCGGAAGGCCTGCACAATCCGAGCTACGAAGGCTCGTGGACGGATGAGTACGGGCGCCCGTGGCGACGCACGGCGCCTCCTGGCAGGGTCGTCGCGCAGGCGACTCACTGTTCCCGAAGCTCTCGAAGCTCGACGAGCGCCTCTCGATCCTTCGGCCGGTTCGCCCATTCCTTCGAGGCGATGATGTCGTCGAGGGCGGCCACCATAACGACGACGACGCCGATCTGGACTCGCTCGGCGCGGGTGACGAGATCGTCGTAGCTCGCCTAATCGCCCGTGAGAGTAGGGATACCTGTGAGCACGTCGAGGTCCCCGGCATCGGTCCGCCAGGTGGAGATGTCCATGCGGGCGAGCAATTCAGCGTCGAGTGGGAGAGGCAGAGCGCGCGATTCCTCGTCGGTCATGCCGCCGACCCTCAGCCGGGCGTTCAGCTCCCGCATGGCCGAGGCGAGTCGATCGAGGTTCTCCTTGGAGGTTGCAGGCAGCGAGTCGAAGTCCCGCGTGGGACGGGTCGCTCCGTGCATCTGAGCTCCGATGCCGCCGACGAGGAGGTACTCGACCCGGTGGCGGCTTAGGCACTCGATGATGCGGTCGCGATCGAGCGGTGACTCGTCGGCCAAGGCGACCTGCGGTCAGCTGGCCTGCGCTCGTTCAGCCGCAAGTCGCTCGCAGAACGCCAACACCTTCTCCTTGGTGTCGAGTCGCTCGCCCTCCGCAGTGATCGACACGTCATCGGCCGTGGGTGGCGGAGCATCGCGGAGCAGCTCGTTGAACTCCTCACTCGTCATCACGCGGAGGGGAGGCTTCTCGGGCACGACCACAGCCTATGCGCCACGAGTCCCTTGTCAGGCGTGGTCCGTCGACAACGCGAGGAGGGGCACGACTTGGGTGCCAGGTGTCACACCAAGCGGCTCACCTGCCGCCGGGAGGTGAGCCCCATCCCCCGCCGCCCGGCGTGAGCATCCGTAGGACGTCGCCGGCCTGCAGCTGGATCGTGCACTTGTCCGGCAGACGTTCGGCGCGGCTCTCGTCGCCGCCGGGCAGGAGCCAGTTCTGCCCCACCGCGCCGTGCTCGCCGCCGGCCAGACCCCAGGGCTGGGACACTCGGCGCTCGGTGATCAGCGACACCGTCGCGTCGGTCAGCACCTGGAGGTCGCGCTCGATCCCCTCGCCGCCCGGCGCCGACCCCGCGCCGCCGCTGCCCCGCCGCAGACGCTGCCGGAGCACCCGCAGCGGGAAGGCCCGCTCCAGCGCCTCGATGGGCGTGTTCTTCGTGTTGGTCATCGCGGTGTGCACGCCGCTCATCCCGGCTCGGCCGGGCCGCCCGCCCTGCCCCCCGGCGACGGTCTCGTAGTAGACCCAGCCCTCCCCGCCGATCAGCAGGTTGTTCATCGTGCCTTGCCCGGCGGCGCCGACCCGGCCGGGGAGAGCCTGGGCGAGGGCGCCGAGGCACACGTCGGCCACTCGCTGGCTCACCTCCACGTTGCCCGCGCCCACCGCGGCGGGCGCTCGAGCGGCGACGATCGTGCCGGGCGGCGCGATCACCCGCACCGGGCGCATGGCGCCGCCGTTGGGCGGCAGGGTCGGATCGAGCGCGGCGCGCAGCGCCCACGCCGCCGCCGACACGGTCACCGCCTCGACCGCGTTCACGTTGCCCCGCTGCTGCTCGGCCGAGCCGGTGAAGTCGAACACGGCGCCCTCGCCGTCGATGCGCAGCTCGAGACGGATCTCGGCCGGCGTCTGCTGAGAAGGGGCGGGCCCCGACGAGTCGATCACGTCGGTGAAGCGCCACGCGCCGTCAGGCGCCGCCGCCAGCGCCGCCCGCATGCGCCGCTCGCCGTAGTCCACGACCTCGCCGAGCGGCGCCCCGGCCAGCTCCGCCAGCCGGCCGACGCCGACCGCATTGGCGCCCGCCTGGGCGTCGAGGTCCCCTTCCCGCTCTCGGGGCGTACGGCTGTTCGCGCACAGGAGCCGGCGCAGGTCGGGCGTGAGCAGCATCGGCGGGATGCGCAGGCCCTCCTGGTGCACCTCCACGGCGTCGGCGGGGATCGAGCCGGGCGCCGCGCCGCCCACGTCGGCGTGGTGGGCTCGGGTGGCGGCCCACCCCACCAGCGCGCCGCCCAGGAAGCAGGGCGCCACGAGCGTGATGTCGTTCAGGTGGGTGCCGCCGGCGAAGGGGTCGTTGAGGATCACCTGGTCGCCGGGGCCGACCGACGCCCCGCAGTGGGCGATGGCCGCCGCCACCGAAGCCGGCATCGAACCCAGGTGCACCGGGATGTTCTCGGCCTGGGCCAGCAGCTCGCCGGCCGCAGTGAACAGCGCGCACGAGCAGTCGGCCCGCTCCTTGATGTTCGGGCTGAAGCTGGCCCGGCGCAGCACCGCCGACATCTCCTCCGCCGCCCCAGCCAGACGCGACACCAGGATCTGCAGCGACGCCGGATCGAGCGCCCGGCTCGCTGGCGCTCGCCGCGCTTGTTCCCGGGGGCTCGCTGCGCTCACCGCGCTTGTTCCCGGGGGCTCGCACCCCCGGACCCCATCAGCGCCCGGCTCGCTGGCGCTCGCTCGGTCGCACGGCTCGCTGCGCTCACCGGCGCTGCACCACGAGGTCGCCGTTGGCGCCGGGCTCGGCGCGCCAGCCGTCGGGGATCCAGATCGTGCAGTCCGGCTCGGCCAGCACGAAGGGGCCGACCGCGCCCCGCCGCGCCGGCGCGGCGAGCTCGGCCAGCTCCACCTCCGCCGGCCGCTCGGCGGAGGCCCGCAGCGCCACCACCTCCACCGCCTCGTCGGGTCGGGCGTAGCCGTTGCGGCGGCGGTGCTCCTCGTGGAACTCGGCCACGGAGGCGACGGTCAATTCGTGGCTCTGGCCGCGGTACCGGCAGTCGAGGGCGGCGGCGGCCACGGCGCCGGGGCCGGCCAACGCCTCGGCCTCGGCGGCGAGGGCGCCGAGCGCGGCCTCGAGCCCGTGGTGGTCGAGCGGGTCAGGCCAGGAGCGCACGACGTCGCGTCGCACCGGCGAGCACAACAACCCGACCGCGGAGAGCACCCCGGCCCGGGCGGGCACGACCACGGCCGGCATGCCCAGCGCCTCGGCCAGCCCGCAGGCGTGCAGCGGCCCGGCGCCGCCGAAGGCCACGAGGGCCAGGCCCCGGGGATCCACCCCTCGTTCCACCGACACTGCCCGCAGCGCCTGCTCCATGTTCGCGTCGACCACCGCCAGCACCCCCTCGGCCCCGACCCCGGCCCGGGCCAGCGCCGCGGCCGCCGCCCCGGCGTCGAGCCGGCCGAGATCGCCGAACGCGGCGTCGGCGGGGATGCGCCCGGCGGCCAGGTTGGCGTCGGTCACCGTGGCGGAGCGTCCGCCGCGTCCGTAGCAGGCGGGGCCCGGATCGGCGCCGGCGCTCTCGGGCCCCACCACCAGCGCGCCGCCGGCGTCGAGCCGGGCGATCGAGCCGCCCCCGGCGCCGATCGTGTGCACGTCAAGCGAGGGGAGCCGCACGGGGAAGCCGCCCACCGTGCGGCCTCCCGCCGGCGCCGGCCGCCCCGCCTGCACGAGGCAGACGTCGGTGGAGGTGCCGCCCATGTCGAAGGTGATGGCGTCGGGAAACCCGTTGGCCGCCGCCGCCGCGGCCGCCGCGTACACGCCGGCGGCGGGCCCCGACAACAGCAGCGCCGCCGGCCGCGCCGCCCCGTCGGCCGCGGGCACGACCCCGCCGGCGGAGGTCATCACCAGCACCTCGTCGGCGGCGTCGGCCAACGCCTCGAGGTAGGCCCGACAGCGCGGCCGCAGGTAGGCGTTGATCACGGTGGTCACCAGCCGCTCGTACTCCCGGAACTCGGGCGACACCTCGTGCGAGCAGCTCACGTCGTGCCCGCGGCGCACGAGCTCGGCCCGCAGCGCCAGCTCGTGGGCCGGGTTCAGGTCGGCGTGGAGCAGGCAGACCGCCACGGCCTCCACCGCGGGGTCGAGGGCGGCGAGGCGGCCGGGAGCGACGGGAACGAGCTGGCGGCCGTGCGCGTCGAGCCGGCCGGCCGCGCCGTAGCGCCAGCGCCGCGGCACCAGGGGCTCGGTCCGGTCCGCCCACTGGTCGTACAGGGAGGGGCGGTCCTGCCGGGCGATCTCGATGGCGTCCTCGAACCCTTCGTTGGTCACGAGCGCCACCGCCGCCCCCCGCCGCTCCAACAGCGCGTTGGTGGCGACCGTGCTGCCGTGGGCGAGCGTGGCCGGCCGGGCCAGGCCAGCCGCGGCCAAGCCTCGGCGCACCGCGGCCCCCGGGTCGGCGGGGCTGGAGAGCACCTTCGCCGCCCGCCCGGCAGAGGTGACCACGTCGGTGAAGGTGCCTCCGGCATCAGCGCCGGCTCGCCCGGCCCGGGTCCAGCCGGCACGGTTCGATGCTGGGCTCGACGCCGCGGAAGGCGCCGCCGCGTCGCTCATCAGGCGAGCGTCCGCTCGATCGCCACCGCCGCCGCCAGCGCGGTCGGATCGTCGAGCGCCTCGAGCTGGAGGCCGACCGGCAGCGGCTCGCCCGGGATGGGCAGGCTCAGCGCCGGCAGCCCGGTCAGGTCGGCGAGGCGGGTGTTGCTCACCAGCGTGGCCGCCACGGACGACTCCGCGGCCTCGCCGGCCAGCGGCGCGACGATGGGCGTGGTCGGGGTGAGCACCGCGTCGAGCCCGTTGTCGAGCAGCAGGCGCCGGCAGCGCCGGCTCAGGCGGCGGCGCACCTCGCCCGCCCGCAGGTACATCTCGAGGTCGATGGCGAGGCCCTGCACCAGGCGGGCCCGCACGTCGGCGCCGTACCGCTCGTGCCGGGCGGCGAGGAGGGGCCGGTGCACGGCGGCCGCCTCGGCGAACATCACCGCGGTGGTGGCGGCGAAGACCTCCTCGCCGTTGGGCCAGTCCACCTCGACCAGCTCCACGCCCTCGTCGTCGAGCTCGGCCAAGGCCCGCTCGAACGCGGCCGACACCTCGGCGGACGCGGCGGCGGCCACCGCGGGGGCCCAGCCCACCCGGGTGAGCTCTCGGCTGGCCGGCCCGTCGGCCGGGTCGAGCAGGCCCAGCACCCGGGCCGGGGCGATCAGCCGGCGCGCCTCGGGGGCCAGCCAGCCCACGTGGTCGAGCGACGGGGCGAGGGGGAACACCCCCGCCGTGTCGAGCGCGCCCCAGCTCGGCTTGTAGCCCACCACCCCGCACAACGCCGCCGGCACCCGCACCGAGCCGCCGGTGTCGGTGCCGAGGCTGATGTCGGCCAGCTTGGCTGCCACCGCCGCCGCTGCGCCGGAGGAGGAGCCGCCGCACACGCGGCCCGGCGCCGCCGGGTTCGCGGGGGCGCCGCTGTACGCGTTGAGCCCGGTGACCCCGAAGCCGAACTCGTGCAGCTTCGTGCCCCCGATGAGCGCCGCGCCGGCGTCGACGAGGGCGGCCACCACCGGGGCGTGCTCGGGCTGGGCCGGCGCGCCGAGCATCACCGCCGAGCCGCAGCCGAGCGGACGCCCGGCCACCGCGATCAGGTCCTTCACGGCGAGACGCCAGCCGGCGAGGGGGCCGTCCGCCGCCCGCAGCGGCGGGTCCGGGGCCCGCCACGCCCAGGGCGAATCGTCCGGGTCGGGGG
>JBJXGF010000062.1:0-13786 GCA_046153015.1 Acidimicrobiales bacterium
CCCCCCTTGGCGGCGGCGCCCTTGCCGGCCGCAGCCGGCCTCGCCGTCGTGGCTGTGGTGGTCGCGGAGGCCGCGGGAAGGGCCGGATCCTGCGCCCCCGGCGCCGGCGCCGCGCCGAGCGCGGTGAACGCGCCGGCCGCCGAAACAGCCGAGATCAGGCGGCGGCGCCACATGGGGGTTGCGGTGCGGTCTGTGGTCACGAAGGAGAGGCGCCTCGGCCGACCCGCTCCGTGGCGGTTCGACCCGGGACCGAGTTAAGAATAACGCGTGGTGATACGCCCGCCGCGCATCGCGTCGAACATCGCGCCCGGGCCGGTGCAAAGAGTTGGAACCTGGGCCAATGTCCTTGCGTCGAAACCCTATGCCGTGCAAGGGTCGAAAGGAAGCGACCGGCGACGGCGGGTCCTTCACCCGTCCGGAGAAGCCAGGAAGTCCACACGGGCGGCGGTAGAGATCGGCAGCGCGTCAGATGCAGCGGGCAGGAAAGGAGCGGCGTTGATGAAGAGCGACTGGCACGGCGTTGCGCCGGGCGCCTCGCTCTATTCGGCGCTCCCGCCTTCCCGACCGACTCGATCAGCGTTGCGCCCTCAACGCTGAGCTGAGCGTTATCCAGCGCCCGCCCGGCCTGGTCCGGCGCGTGGCCCCTCACCGGCGACGGCGGCGAGGCAAGAGGCGAATCGTCTGCCCTGTGGATTGACGATGAGCCGCCCCCGCCGTACGCAAGCGACCACACGGATTCTTGTACGACCAAGACCGAAAGAGCCTCCTATGCGCGCGTCCGTTTTGCTGTTCCGTGTCAGCCAGTCATCGTTTCCACACGCTGTTCATGAAGGCGTCTTCGAGGCCCCGCTTCGGATGCGCGTCTGTTCGGATGGTCGAAAATGAAGCCCCAGTTACCCCGCCGACTCGCATTGCAGGCCGCGCTCGCCGCGCTGCTGCTGGTGTTGCACGAGAGCCCCCTCGCCGTCGTCGCCCTCGGCGGCGCACTGGCGTTGAACGGCGTCCTGCTGCTGCGCCAGCTCGGCGGCCGGCCCGCGCCCCGGCCCCGCCCCGGCCAGCTCGATCCCGACCAGGGCGGCCTGGACGACGAGCTGGTCAGCGCCTGACCCGACCGGCGTCTGAGCCGAGCCAGCGCTCGTAGCGCTCCGGCTCGGTCCAGGCGCCGGTACGCCGATCGAAGGCCGCGGCCTCCGGCGCCATCCACTCCCGGCGGCCGGCCCGCACCGCCGTGGACGACATCTCCACCACGTGCTCGCCCACGGCGAGGAGGTGCTCGGCGGGCGCCGGGTGGGGCGGCCTCGGCGCGATGGCGAGCGTGGGCAGGCGCGCCACCGCGGCATCCCGGGCGAGCGGATCGCCGGCGTAGAACACCGGGTCGATCACCTGGCCCCACTTGTCCGCGCCCATCACCAGCACGTCGTAGCCGGCCGCGATGTCCACGAGCAGCTGCGCGTCGGTCACCACCAGCCCCAGCCACGGGCGGGCGGCGGCCAGCGCGTCGAGCACCTCCATGCGGTGCTCGAAGAGGGGCCGGCTGACCGTCTCCTTGGCCAGCGCCACCCGGGACACGGCGAGGTCGACCCGCACGAGGCCGTGCTTGTCCCGGGCCGCGGCGGCGATCTCCAGATGGGCCAGCGTCGGCGGGTTGAACGAGCCGGGGTAGACCCCCAACGCGCCCGACTGGGGTGATTGCTCTTGCTCGGGCCGCCCTGCGCGCGCGATCATCGGCCCCCAGTATGCGTCGAGCCGAGCCCACCCTCCTGCGCAGCACCGCCCAGCTGCTCGTCGTACTCATTCGGTAGCGCGCGCAGCCTCCCCCTGCCTGCGTGCGCACCCACCGGCCTCCCCAAGGGGAGGTCGTTGCAGTTTTCCGCCCATCCCCGCCCGCGAGAACGAAGAGAGCAATGAAGCTGAACGGTGGCCAAGCCCTGATAAAGAGCCTCGAGATGGAAGGCGTGGAGGTCCTGTTCGGGCTTCCCGGAGGCGCCATCCTGCCGGTCTATGACCCGCTGATCGACTCGCCGATCCGACACATCCTCGTGCGCCACGAGCAGGGCGCCGGGCACATGGCGGAGGGCTTCGCCCACGCCACGGGCCGCCCCGGGGTGGCGATGGTCACCTCTGGCCCGGCGGCCACGAACGTGGTCACGCCCTTGTGCGACGCGTACATGGACTCGGTGCCGCTCGTGTGCATCACCGGCCAGGTGCCCTACGCGGCGATCGGCACCGACGCCTTCCAGGAGTGCGACACCACCGGCATCACGATGGCGGTCACCAAGCACAACTTCCTCGTGACCAAGGCGCAGGACATCCCCCAGATCATCAAGGAGGCGTTCTACATCGCCACCACGGGGCGGCCCGGCCCGGTGCTGGTCGACGTGCCGAAGGACATCGTCGACCCGGCGAACCCCCGCTCGGCGATGGAGTGGTACTGGCCGGACTCGGTCGATCTGCCCGGCTACAAGCCGACCCTGCGCGGCCACCCCAAGCAGATCCGCCAGGCGGCCGAGCTGATCCTGCGCTCCCACAAGCCGGTGATCTACGCCGGCGGGGGCATCCTCAAGTCCCGCGCCGCGGAGGCGCTGGCCGAGCTGGCCGAGCTGTGCGACATCCACGTGGTCACCACGCTCATGGCGCGCGGGGCGTTCCCCGACGACCACCCCCTCGCCCTCGGCATGCCGGGCATGCACGGCAACTACACCGCGGTCACCGCCATGCAGCAGTCCGACCTGCTGATCGCCCTTGGCAGCCGCTTCGACGATCGGGTCACCGGCAAGGTCGGCGAGTTCGCCCCGGGCGCCCAGGTGATCCACGTGGACATCGACCCCGCCGAGCTGGGCAAGGTCCGCCGGCCCGACGTGCCGATCGTGGGCGACGTCCGGCTCGTGATCGAAGACCTGATCCAGGCGATCAAGGAGCTCGGCGGCGCCGAGGCGCAGCCCGACCGCGGCCCATGGAAGAGCCAGGTCAGCGGCTGGCAGGAGCGCTTCCCGCTCGTCTACGAGCAGGCCGAGGACGGCTCGGGCCACGTCAAGCCGCAGTACGTGATCGAGCAGCTCCGGGCGCTCACGCCCGACGACGCCATCCTCGCCACCGGCGTGGGCCAGCACCAGATGTGGGCCAGCCAGTACTGGCGCTTCCGCCAGCCCTACACCTGGATCTGCTCCGGCGGCCTCGGCACGATGGGCTTCTCGGTGCCGGCGGCTATCGGCGCCAAGGTGGGCCGGCCCGACCGCATGGTGTGGGCCGTCGACGGCGACGGCTGCTTCCAGATGACCGCCCAGGAGCTGGTCACCGCCACCGCCGAGCGGATCCCGATCAAGGTCGGCATCCTCAACAACGCCTATCTCGGCATGGTCCGCCAGTGGCAGGAGATGTTCTACGACGAGCGGTATTCCGAGGTGTACCTCTCGCCCGACCTGCCGGACTACGTGAAATGGGCCGAGGCCATGGGCTGCGTGGCCATGCGGGTGGAGACCACCGAGGAGGTGGCGCCCGCCATCGAGAAGGCGAACGAGATCAACGACCGTCCGGTGGTGATCGAGTTCCGCACCGACGCCCGGGAGAAGGTGTTCCCGATGGTCCCTGCCGGGCTCTCGAACAGCCAGATCGTGGTCGATCCGTCGCAGCGGGAGGAGCTCGAGCGTGGCCGGTGAGGATCGCCTGGGCGGCCAGCCCCACATCCTGGTGGTGCTGGTCGAGAACAAGTTCGGGGTGCTGGCCCGGGTGGCGGGGCTCTTCGCCCGCCGGGGCTTCAACATCTACTCCCTCGCCGTGGCCCCCACCGACGACGCCCGCTTCTCCCGCATCACGATCACCGTCGATGCCGCCTCGGCGCCGATCGAGCAGGTGAAGAAGCAGCTGTTCAAGCTCATCAACGTGGTCAAGATCAACGAGCTCGGCCCCGGCGAGGGCGTGGAGCGCGAGCTGCTGATGGCCACGGTCTCCACCGGGCCGACCGGGCGCGGCCAGATCCTCGAGCTGGTCCAGATCTTCGGCGGCGAGGTGTTGAACGTCGGCGTCGACGAGGTGATGGTCAGCCTCGACGGCAGCCCCACCAAGCTCGACGACTTCGAGGAGCTGCTGCGCCCGATCGGCATCGTCGCCCTCCAGCGCACCGGGCGCATCGCGCTCGCCAAGCTCGACCGCACCGTCAGTCCCCCCGCCTCCGCCCGCCTGAGCGCGGCCGGCTAGGCTCGCCGCCCGATCGCGACCCCCCAGGAGCAGCGCTGTGGCCACTGTCTATTACGAGAAGGACGCCGACCGGTCGCTGATCGCCGACCGCAAGGTGGCGGTGATCGGCTACGGCTCCCAGGGCCACGCCCACGCCCTCAACCTGAAGGACTCCGGCGTCGACGTGCGGGTGGGCCTGCGGCCCGGCTCGTCGTCGGCGGCGAAGGCGCAGACCGAGGGGCTGCGGGTGGTGTCGATCGCCGAGGCGGCCGCCGAGGCCGACCTGATCATGATCCTGGCGCCGGACACCGAGCAGGGCTCGATCTACGCGGAGGCGATCGCGCCCGGCCTCACCGCTGGCGACGCGCTGTTCTTCGCCCACGGCTTCAACATCCGCTTCGGCCAGATCAAGCCGCCGGGCGACGTCGACGTGGCGATGGTGGCGCCGAAGGGCCCGGGGCACCTGCTGCGCCGCACCTACGTGGAGGGCGGCGGCGTGCCCTGCCTGCTCGCCGTCCAGCAGGACGCCTCCGGCACGGCTCACGGGGTGGGCCTCGCCTACGCCGACGCCATCGGCGGCACCCGCGCCGGCGTGCTCAACACCACCTTCGAGGAGGAGACCGAGACCGACCTCTTCGGCGAGCAGGTCGTGCTCTGCGGCGGGCTCACCTCGCTCGTCAAGGCCGGCTTCGAGACCCTCGTCGAGGCCGGCTACCAGCCGGAGTCGGCCTACTTCGAGTGCCTCCACGAGCTGAAGCTGATCGTCGACCTCATGTACGAGGAGGGCATCAGCGGCATGCGGTACTCGATCAGCGACACCGCCGAGTACGGCGACATGACCCGCGGCCCCAAGGTGATCGACGATCACGTGCGGGCCACGATGCAGCAGATCCTGGCCGACATCCGCTCCGGCAAGTTCGCCGAGGAGTGGATCGCCGAGAGCCGCGCCGGGCGCCCGAACTTCCTGCGTCTCGAGGAGGAGGGCAAGAACCACCAGATCGAGGTGGTGGGCCGGGAGCTGCGCGGGATGATGCCCTGGATCAACGCCGGCAAGGTCAGCGTGGCCCAGGCCAGCGGCGGCCAGGGCCTGTAGCCGGCCGCGCCCCGCAACGGCCGGCCCGCCGGCCGGCCGGGCGGGGAACGCGTGACCGGCCCGGCCCGGATGTGTGCTGAGATGGCGGGCATGTCGAGCGACTCCTGGGGCTTCGAGACCCGTCAGATCCACGCCGGATACGAAAACGTCGAGCCGACCACTCGAGCCCGAGCCGTTCCCATCTACCAGACCACCGCCTACTCCTTCCGCGACTCCGCGCACGGCGCAGCGCTGTTCGCGCTCCAAGAGGCGGGGCACATCTACACCCGCATCATGAACCCCACCCAGGCGGTGTTCGAGGCGCGCATGACCGCCCTCGAGGGCGGCATCGCCCAGGCCGCCGGGGGCATGGTGTCGGGTGCGCTGGCGGTGGCGTCGGGCCAGCAGGCCGAGTTCGTGGCGCTGATGACGCTGTGCGAGCACGGCGACCACGTGGTCTCCTCGCCGTCGCTCTACGGGGGCACCTACAACCTGTTCCACTACACGCTGCCCAAGATGGGCGTCGAGGTCAGCTTCGTGAAGGACCCGGACGACCTCGCCCAGTGGCGGGCGGCGGCGCGGCCCAACACCAAGGCGTTCTTCGGCGAGACCCTCGCCAACCCCAAGAACGACGTGTTCCCCATCGAGGAGGTCGCCGCCCTCGGCAACGAGCTCGGCATCCCCCTGGTGCTCGACAACACGGTGCCCACGCCGTATCTGTGCCGCCCGATCGAGTGGGGCGCCCACATCGTGGTGCACTCCGCCACCAAGTTCATCGGGGGCCACGGCACCGCCATCGGCGGCGTGATCGTCGACGGCGGCAACTTCGACTTCGGCGCCCACGCCGAGCGTTTCCCCGGCTTCAACACGCCTGACCCGTCCTACCACGGGCTCAACTACTGGCCGATGCTCGGCGCCGGCTCGTTCATCGTCAAGGCCCGCCTCCAGCTCCTGCGCGACCTCGGCGGGTCAACCACGCCGTTCAACTCGTTCCTGTTCATCCAGGGCCTCGAGACCCTCTCGCTGCGCATGGAGCGCCACGTGGCCAACGCCCAGGCGGTGGCCGAGTTCCTGGCGGCGCGGCCCGAGGTCGAGCACGTGTTCTACGCCGGCCTGCCCTCCTCCCCGTGGCACGCCCGCGCGCAGAAGTACCTGGCGCGCGGGGCCGGCTCGGTGCTGGCCTTCATCCACCGGGGCGGCAAGGAGGCCGGCCAGGCCTTCGCCGACGCGCTCGAGCTGCACTCCAACCTGGCCAACATCGGCGACGTGCGTTCGCTCGTGATCCACCCAGCCACCACCACCCACAGCCAGCTCACCGAGGCCGAGCAGCTCGCCACCGGCGTCCACCCGGGCCTGATCCGGCTCTCGGTGGGGATCGAGTCGATCGAGGACATCATCGCCGACCTCGAGGCGGGCTTCCGCGCCGCGAAGTAGCCGGCCGCGGGGCGCCGCCTCTACCGTCGGTCGCCATGAACGTCCCGGAGACCGGCGAGCAGCGCCGCCAGCTTGTCCATACACGCGCCTATGACGTGGCCGCCTACCGCGAGCCGGGCGACCGTCTGCGGGTGGTGGGCCGGGTGCACGACCAGAAGCCGCCGGGCATCTACATCGAAGGCGACGACCAGGCCGTCTCGATCCACGACATGGTGCTCGAGCTCGTGGTGGCGCACCCCGGCCTCGTGATCGTCGACGCGCAGGCGCGGATGGACACCCACCCCCATCTCGGCTGCCCGAACATCCTCCCTGACTACGGCAAGCTCGTCGGCCTCTCGGTGGCGCGCGGGTTCAGCCCGAAGGTGCTCGAGGCGCTCGGCGGGCCCCGCGGCTGTGCGCACATCACCGCGCTGGTGCTGGCGATGGCGCCGGTCGTGATCCAGAGCCTGTGGGTCTTCCGCCAGGAGGTCGAGCCGCTGGCCGCCGACGCCTCGCCGGAGGAGATCGTCGAGCGCTACCGCTTCAACCAGGACACCTGCCATGTCTGGGCGCACGATGGCGAGGTGTTCGACCGGATGCGGGCCGGCGAGGCGCCGGGCATCTCGCTGCCGGTGCGGGAGCGCCTGGTGCAGCTCGGGCGGGATCCGAGCACCTGGGTCAGGCGGTAGCTCCCGAGGGTACGGTTGCGCGGTGATCCCCCTGCGCGACGAGAACCCCACGCGCCGGCCGGCGGCGCTGACGATCGTGGTCATCGCCGCCTGCCTCGTGATCTACTTCGGGCTCCAGCGCACCGCCGGCCCCCAGGTGGTCCAGACCGAGGCCGGCCCGGTCCGGGTGCCGGCCGAGTTCGGCTTCACGCTCGAGATGGCGGCGGTGCCCTGCGAGGTCACCACCGGCCAGCCGCTCTCGCTCGGCGAGGTCCAACGCACGTTCAACCAGGGCGACGACCGGGCCTGCACCAGCGACGACCGCACCCCCGAGCTCTACCCCGACAAGCGGGTGCGCCTCGCCGTGCTCGTGTCGATGTTCCTGCACGGCAGCGTCCTCCACGTGGCCTCGAACATGCTGTTCCTGTGGGTGTTCGGCAACAACATCGAGGACCGACTCGGCCACGTGTTCTACGCCCTGTTCTACCTGGCGGGCGGCGTGGCCGCCTCGCTCGCCCACATCGCGGTGCAGCCCGACTCGACCGTGCCCGTGGTGGGCGCCTCGGGGGCCATCGCCGCGGTCATGGGCGCGTACCTCGTGTGGTTCCCCCGGGCGCCGGTGCTCACGTTCGCGCCCCCGTTCTTCCTCTTCCACCTGAAGGCGCGCTGGTTCCTCGGGATCTGGTTCGTGATCCAGTTCTTCACCAACCCGAACTCGGGGGTCGCCTGGGTGGCCCATGTGGGCGGGTTCGTGTTCGGCGCGCTGGTGGCGCTGGCCGTGCGCCTCGCCGGCGGCGGGCCAGCGGCCCGCATCAACCCGGGCGCGGCAGGCTGGGACTCGACCGGCGGCGTGGCCGACGGCCCGCTCGACCGCCGCTTCGGCGGGCGCAGCTGGCGCTAGCAGCGGCGGGTGCAGCCCCCGACGCTCGGCTCAGCTGGTGGTCTTGCACTCCTTGCCGTCCCACACGTTGCATTGCGGCGTGGTGCCGTTGGCGTCGGCCACCTTGCCGATCGGCTTGAACGTGCCCACGTCCTTGCCGGGCTCGATCGTGTAGCGCACCCACGAGCCGCCCTCGATCGGGAACGCGTCCTTCGCGCCGTTCATCTCAAAGGTGATGCCGTCGAAGTACATCGGGTGCTTGGCGGCGTAGGAGCGCACGGCCAGCATCATGTTGGAGCGGGTCAGCCCGCCCGGCAGCTGCGCCGCCCGCTTGAGGTTCTCCACGAGCGGCCACGCAAACGTTGCCGACTGGCCGATCTGGCCGTTGGCGGCGTAGTCGAGGCCGGCCTTCTCGAGCACGGCCCGGTAGGTCTTGATGAACGGCTCCTCGGCGAAGGTCGGGTCCAGGATGTCCTTCACGCCGCCGACCAGCAGCACCCCGTCGGCCGCCGCGCCGGCCGGCTTGTACACCGAGGCGGTGTTGTTGGTGTAAGAGACGATCCGCTCCTTCGGCTGCCAGGAGCTGCCGGCGATGTAGTTGAGCGCCTGGATCGGGTAGCTCACGCCGGTCATCCCGATGAACACGTCGGCGTTGGTGGAGGCCAGCGTGGTCATCTCGTTGGTGACGTTCGGGGCCGAGCCCTCGTGGGTCTCGACCTTCACGAAGTTCAGACCCTTCTCCTTGGCGACCCTCGTGAACACCTGCTTGTAGAGGCTGCCGTAGTCGTTGTTCCACGCCAGCGCGGCGACGGTCGTGCCCGGCCCGTACTTCTCCAGGATGTAGTCGGCCCAGAGCGTCGCCTCGGTCGTGTACGGCAGCCACAGCCCGGTGGTCCAAGGGTGGTTCACCGTGTCGCCCCACGCCGGATGACCCGACACCGTGTACAGGCTGGGGATGCACTGCTCGTTCAGCTTGTCGTACACGGCCAGCATGATCGGTGTGCCCACCGTGGAGGCCGACGCGAAGATGTTGCCTGTCTCCACCAGCTCGTCGACGGTGGCCTTGCCGCGGGCCGCCTCGTAGCCGTTGTCCTTGATGTCGATCGTGAGCTTCTTGCCGGCCACGCCGCCTTCGGTGGCGTTGATGTGGTCGAAGTAGGCCTTCATCCCCGCGGAGATGCCTCCGTACTGCGCGGCGGAGCCCGACAGCGGCACCGAGGCCCCGAAGCGGATCTCGGTATCGGTGATGCCGCCGGTGTCCTTCCAGTTCGACGGGCATTTGGACAAATCCATCGTGAGCCCGCCGGGCCCGGTCACCTTCTTGTCCTTCACCCCCCACGAGGCCGGGTTCTCGCCCTTCACGGTGTTGGCCAAGGCGCCGGCGACGCCTCCCGTGGAGGTCGGTCCGCCCGGGGAGGAAGTGGTGTCGCTGGCCTCCTCGCCGCCGTCGCTGCCACAGCCGAAGGCCAGCAAACAGATCGCCAGGGCGGCCGCGCGCAGGCGAGCACGCTCACGTGTTCTCATTCCGGTCCCCCAGTGCTCCCCGCCAGCCGTGCGCGGCGGCTACGTCAGTGCGTCGAGCGTATCCGCAGCGGCTCGATCGGGCAGGTCGAGCGGCGAGGAGGGTGGTCATCGCAAAGGGCAGCGCCACGGCGTTGAGCCGATGAGAGAGGCGCGGCGCCGACGTGCTAAGCCGATAGACAGAGCAGGAGGCGCCCGATGCCAGGACCCATCCCGATCGCCGCGACCACCCCCGGCCCTCAGCTCGTGGCGGCGTTCGCCGAATGCTGGGCCTCGCTGGCCGAGCTCGGCCGCGGGCTCACCGAGGAGCAGTGGCGGTCGCCGGCCCTCTGCCCGGGCTGGACGTGCAAGGACGCGCTGCTGCACCTCACCACGGCCGAGATCGGTTTCGCCGACTGGGAGGACCTGAGCAAGCCGCCCTCCGATCGCATCAAGGCCGCCTTCGCCGAGCTGCGCGACCGGCCCGGCGCCGAGGTGCTCGCCGCGTTCGAGCGGATCACCGCCCGGCGCCGGGAGCAGCTCGAGGCGATGAGCGACGCCGAGCTCGACCGGCCGTCGTGGACCGCAGCCGGGCCCGGCACCTACCGCCGCTACATGGAGATCCGGGTGTTCGACAGCTGGGCGCACGAGCAGGACATCCGCGTGCCCCTCCGCCTGCCGGGCCACGAGGGCGGCCTCGGCGGCCTGGTCTCGCTCAACGAGGCCCACCTCGCCCTCGGCTATCTCGTCGGCAAGCGGGCGGCCGCGCCGCAGGGCGCGTCGGTCACCATCCACGTCACGGGCGAGATCGAGCGCGACCTGCACGCCAAGGTCGACGGGCGGGCCACGGTGGTCGAGTCCCTCGACGCGCCGACGGCGGAGCTGACCGTCGACTTCCCCAGGTTCATGCTGCTCTGCTGCGGGCGCATCGACGCCTCGGGCCCCCTCGGCGAGGGCCGGGTGCGCCTCTCGGGCGATCTGGAGCTGGCCGAGCGGGTGGCCCGCAACCTCGCGTTCACCATCTGAGCGTCGGGGACCCACGCCTCATCGTGGCCGGCGCCGGCCGGGTCGATCATCGCTCTGATGACCGCCCGAGCGCTGGAGGCCCGATGACGGCGCAGTTCTCGCCGCAGGACGCCGAGCGCAGCGGGCGGTGGGGGGCCGACGGCTACGTGGCCCTGCCCGAGCTGCTCGACCCGGCCGACGTGGCGGAGCTGGCCTCGTGGCTGCACGCCCTGTTCGGCCGCTACGACGACCTCCCCGAGGACCAGACGCACACGCTGGTGCGCGCCGACGGCCGGGCGGGGTCGCTGGAGATCCGGCTCACCACCGAGCTCGACCCCCGCATCGCCGCGTCGCCGGTGTTCGCCGCCTGCCGCGATGTCGCCTCCCACCTGCTGGGGCGCCCGGCGAAGTTCTTCTTCGACCATGCCATCCGCAAGCCGGCCGAGGTCGGCGCCGGCACGGCGTGGCACCAGGACCGCGCCTACAACCTCGACGAGCCCCAGCGCGAGCGCGTGCATTTCTGGATCCCGATGCACGACGTCGACCTGGACGGCGGCTGCATGCAGTTCATTCCCTCCAGCACGGCGTGGGGGCTCCTGCCCCACCACCCGATCGAGGCCGACCCGGCCCGTCACACGCTCGAGGCCGAGGGGGACTACGACCCCGACGCGGTGGCCGTGCCCCTGCGCCTCGGCGACGTCTCGGCGCACCATCCGTTGGTCTTGCACAAGACCGGGCCCAACATCTCGAAGGTGGAGCGGACCGCGCTGATCCTGCAGTTCGTGCGCCCGCGCACCTTCCGCGAGCATCTCGCCGCCCACCTGCGCCGCCCGCACGCCGGCTGATTCCCGCCCGCCGCATGCGCAGCCCCACGGTCGGCGTGGTCATCCCCATGCACAACGCCGCGCCGTTCATCGGCCAGGCTTTGGCCTCGGTCGCCGCGCAGACCACACCCCCCGCCCAGGTGGTGGTGGTGGACGACTGCTCCACCGACGCCTCCTACGCGGCGGCCGAGGCGTGGCGCGGGCGGCTCCCGCTCGAGATCGTGCGCCTCCCGGTCAATCGGGGGGTCAGCGCCGCCCGCAACGCCGGCGCCGAGGCCTTGCGCACCGACCTGATCGCGCTGCTCGACGCCGACGACGTGTGGCTGCCCGATCACCTCGGGCTCTGCCTCGCCGCGTACCGCCGCAACGGCGGCATCGTGTCGGCCGGCGCGTTCATCTGGCGGCCCGAGGGCGAGCTGGTGGACTACCGGCGGGCCCTGCGGCTGCCCAGCCCGCCGCCGGCCGGCCCCGCTCAGCTGCGGGCGCTGATCGCCCAGAACTTCGTGTTCGTGGGTTCGCTTTTCGCCCGGGCCGACCTCGAGCGGGTCGGCGGCTTCCGCCCGCCGGACATGGTCGAGGACTGGGACCTGTGGCTTCGCCTCGTGCGCGACGGCGCCGCCGTCACCCAGCTCGAGCGGCCCACCGTGCTGTACCGGCGCCACGCCGGCAACGCCACCCGGCGGCGCTCCGTCCTGCTCGAACGGGAGCTCGAGCTGCTCGAACGGGCCCGACGCGAGCTGCGCGGCTACGACGGGGAGCTGAGCCGGGCCATCGCCCGGCGGGTGGCGGAGAAGCGCCTCGTGGAGCGTCTGGACGGCGGCGGGCCGCTCAGCCGGCCGCCGATCGGCGAGCTCGCCGCCGCGCTCACCGCCGGGTGGCGGACCCGAGCCACCGCCCTCGCCCTGCTCGGCTCGCCCCGGCTCACGCGCCGGTTCGTGCACGGCGAGCCCCCGCCGAGCTGACCCCTGTGCGTGACTGGGCCGACGCCTCAGGCGGCGACGGTCTGGGGAAGCAGGTCGACGACTCGGCGCTCCGAGCGCTTCGAGGCGGCGGCCACATAACACAGGAACGCGAACTGGCTGAACGTCGTCACCGCTGCGGCGCCCACGATGCCGTAGGGGCGCACGGCCAGCAGCAGGCCCACCGCAGTGATCGCCGCCGCCAGCGCCAGGCCTCGTGATGCGCTGCCCGGGCGGCCCTGCGCCTGCAGGCTGGAGCTCAGCAGGTTGGCGAGGTCGTAGCAGAACTGGCCCGGCAGCAGGATCCACAGCGGCGTGAGCGAGCCGCTGAACTCGGGGCCGAACAGGAACGTGAGCACCCACGGGGCGCTGACGCCGACCAACGTGCCCAGGCTGAGCGAGGCGACCGCCACCCAGCGCAGCGAGCGTTGGAGCGTGGCGCGCCGCTCCTCGACCGTGGCGGCGTTGCGCACGTGGGGGAACACCGCCAGCGCGAGCCCGCTGCCGATCGCGCCGCTGACCCCGGCCGCGGTGACCGCCACCGCGTAGAGGCCCAGCTGCGTCGGGCTGACCAGGCCGACCATCATGAACTGGTCGAGCCGGCCCATCACCATCTGCGCCGCCTGACCGAAGGCCACCCGGCTCCCGTATCGGAGCTGGGCGCGCAGCGTGGCGAGGCGGAACCCGCCGGTGGGCCAGCCCCAGCCGTAGCTGAACGCGGCGGCGGCGCCGAACAGGTTCGACACCAGCCACGCCGTGAGAGCCGAGCGCAGCGTCAACCGGTCGGTGGCCGCCAGCACCAGCACACACAGCGAGTAGCTGACGAGGGCGAGGTGACGAAGGGCGTTGAATCGCAGGTTGCGGCCCCGGCCGTTCAGACAGTCGAGGCAGGCGTACTGCGGCAGGATCAGCAGGCCGGCGACGAGGCCGGCGCGGAAGAAGTCGATCGTGACCGGGTCGTGGCCCTGCAGGTAGCGGGGCACGAGCGGCCACGCGACGGCGGCCAGCGGCGCGCCGACCAGCAGGGCGAACACCCAGGCGCCCATGTTCAGCTCGCGCCGCTTGTGGGTGGGGGCGTAGTAGGCGCTGGCGGCGGGGATGCCGAAGGTCAGGATCCACGCCAGGAGCTGCGTCGGCACGACCACCGCGGCCAGGTCGCCGCGACCGGCGGGCCCGAGGGCCCGGCCGAGCAGCGGGCCGGTCAGCACCGACAGGCCGTAGACGCCGAAGCTCGACCCGGCGCTGATCAGCGCGTCACGCCGGCGACGGTCGAGGGCGCGCAGGCGAGTCAG
>JBJXGF010000069.1:0-10966 GCA_046153015.1 Acidimicrobiales bacterium
TGCGGTAGTGCATCGCTTCGCTCACCCAGATCACCGCATCGCGAACCGATCCCTCGGCATCGGCGCGCAGGGTGTGGCCGAGCGAGGTCAGCGCGTACGAGCCGTTCTCGTCCTCGGTGACGATGCCGCCGCTGGCGAGCGTGCGGAGCACCCGCCGCAGCGACGGAACGTGGGTCCGGGTGCGCTCGGCGATGTCCTCGACCGTGCTCGGGCCGCTCGCCATCGCGTCGGGTATCCGCAGCTTCGCCGCGGCATGCAGTGCCTGGCCCATCACGTAGCCCAGCGAGATGCTCAGCACCTGGACGCCTTCCATCCCCGTCATGTCGCACACTCCTTCGCTCGTCCGACGTGCTCGAGGAAAGGATCCGGGGGCGGCCGTTCCTCGAGCACCCCAACCGGAAGGGGTTTGGCGGGACGGCCGGTGCTGGGCGGCTGATCCTGGGGGGAATCAGCCGATGCCGACGACGCGGAAGGCCAACTGCTGGCGGGAGGCGACGCCGAGCTTGTCGAAGATGTTGCGCACGTGATCGGCCACGGTGTGGGCCGACACGACGAGATCCTCGGCGATCTCCGCGGTCGTCTTCCCGCGCACGATGGCCAGCGCCACCTCACCTTCGCGTTGGCTCAGCCCGCAACGCGCCAACGCCAGGAGCTGGTCGTCGGGGCCGGACGACGACGTCGGCTCGATCAGCACCACGCCGCGCGCCCGGCCGTCGGCGCCGACCGTGCGCTCGGCGCGCAGCCGGTACACCACGCCGGTCGCTTCGTCGGCCATCGTCAACGAGGGAACGGCATCGTCGGCCCCGCCGGTCAGCAGCCGCTCGAGCCGTGCGGCGACGAGGTTCACCGCGGTGAGGAAGCTGTGCCGCGTGCCGCTGATGGGCTGACGGAACAGCCGCTCGGCGACGCCGTTGGCGACCTCGACCCTGCCGTCGGGTCCGAGCACCACGACGCCGCACGACGGGTCCTGCGCGGCGGCGGTTGGCGCGCGGCGTGCGGCGGCCCGCAGCCCCGCCGTGAGGTGCGGCGCGAGCGCGTCGAGGAAGCGGACCTCGTGGCCGGCAAAGGGCGCGCCGTGCAGGTCGCGGCGCAGGCACAGGTGCCCCCACGACCATCCGCCGGCGGCGCACGCCACCTGCACCTCGGGCCCCAAGCCCGAGGGGCGCAGGATGTCGGTCACGTACGGGTCGGCTTCGACGTCCTCCACGAGCTGCTCCAGCGTCGCGGCGCGCCGGCCCGAGTCGATCCACGGTCCGAAATCGAGCGACGGGGTGGTGAGCACCAGGCAGAAGAACCGGTCCGTCGCCGCCGGGTCGAGACCGACGCTCACCGAATGGACGGGCAGCGCCGTTCTGGGGTCCGTCGCCCCGAAGCAGTACGACGAGGCGCCGAGCCGCCGGGCCAGTCGATCGCCCACTCGATCGCGCAGCGTGACCGAATCCAACCCTCGGTAGCAGAGCTCCCTGATCACGCCGAACTCGTGGGCGTGAGCCGCGTTCAGCCGCGCCATGCCGGCCCCCTTTCGTCCCCCGGCCTTCGGCGCCGGACCCCCCGGCGGGTCAGTTCGCCGTGTCCCGCCCGTCTGGAACGGTGAGCGGGAGCAATCGTCACGCGCTCCCGGCCGGTTTCGCCCGAAGTCGACACAGAGCAGCGCGACGAGCACGGATTGTCAGAGATTGGCGTGCTCGTGGGGGGTGGCGCGTGACGTTTGCTCCCACTCACGTGGTTCACGTGCCTGATCACCGGGCTCGCCGGCTACGTTTCGCTCACCCGGGGTCGAGGTTGGGGTTGAGCTGCGGGTTGCGGGCCAGGAACTCGGCGACCGGAACCGGCGCCTCGCTGCGGTAGCCGGTGGGCAGCAGCACGTCGCCTTGGTCGGAGAGGAAGTACACCCGCCATTGGTGGTAGCCGAGGAAGCGGCGGGGCTGCGCCTTGATCTCCTCGGCGTAGGCGGTGATCGCCCGCACGTAGGCGTTGTGGTTGTTGTACCGGTAGAGGGCGCGGGAGCGATCCTCCTGGTAACCCGATGCGGCCAGGTAGCGGGCCGCCGACTGGATCGCGTCGCGCGGCGCGTCGATGTCGCCCCGGCCGTAGCTGGCCCACGTGCTGGGGATGAACTGCATCGGCCCTCGCGCCCCCGCCGAGGACAGCCCGCGGATCCGCCCGAAGCCGGTCTCGATGAAGTTGATGGCCGCCAGGTACTCCCAGTCCACCCCGAAGGTTCGCTCGCCCCGTTCGTAGAAGGAGCGCAGCTCCTCGGCGGGGGCCGGGTCGGTCACCTCCCAGGCGGGCAGCACGTTCTTGCGCTGCTTGGTCATCGAGAGCAGGTCGCGGCGGGCGGCGGCGTTGGCCCGGATCGAAGCGGCCAGCTCGGGGGGGCTGGCCGCCACCACCTGCTCCTCCCAGTCGGGTCGGGCGCCGAGGCGGCGGTACGCCACCTGCTGGAGGCGCCCGGCGGCCACGAGGCCCTCGGGCGTGGTCGCTTCGTCGAGGATCGCCGCGTCCGCCTCGGTGAGCTGGTGGGCAAGGCCCTCGGGGGTGGCGGCGGCCACGGGCTCCATCGGGTCGGGGGCGGCGGGCGGCGGCGCTGCGCTCGCAGCGGTGGGGGGCGGCGCCGGGGCGGTGGTTGGCGGCTCGGGCGGCGGCGGGTCCGCCTGGGGCGCCGGCGGCGCAGGGGCGGGGGTGGGGCTCGGCGCCGGCTCTGCTGCCGGCGCAGCGGCGGATGGCTCGGTCCCGCCAGGGTTGCTGCAGGCCGCCAGCCCAACCGCAAGGGTGACGGTGAAGGCCGACCTCGCCAGCCTCGACACCCACCGGAGAGTTCCGCAGCCCGACATGCGAAGGCCCAGCGTAGGCCGCCTCAGGCCGGATCGATCCGAGACACCGCGCCCGAGCGGACCGAGAGCAGGTACACCTCGCCCCGCTCGTCCTCGCCGAAGGCGACGAGGCCCTCCAGGCGGGCGGAGTCGAAGCGCTTGGTCTGCGCTGGCTTGGCGGGGGCGCCGTCGGCTGGCTGCGGGTCGACGCCGTTGACGAGCCCCTGCAGCACCCCTTCGCAGTAGTCCCCGAAGAGGTAGGCGCCGGCGAGACGGGCCACAGCCGAGCCCCGGTAGACCACGCCGCCGGTGACCGAGCAGCGGTCGCCGCCGTTGGCGTAGGTGAAGACCGGCCCGAGATGGTCGGGCGGCGGCGAGCCGCCCCGGAAGGGCTGGTCGCCCTCCATGCGGTTCCAGCCCAGGTTGGCGCCGGGGGCGCGGCCGGCGGCGGCGGGCAGCAGGTCGATCTCCTCCACGGCGTTCTGGCCCACGTCGCCCATCCACAGGTCGCCGGTCACGCGGTCGAAGCTGAAGCGCCACGGGTTGCGCAGGCCGTAGGCCCAGATCTCGGGCCGGGCGCCGGCTCGGGTGGCGAACGGGTTGCCGTCGGGAATGCCGTAGGCGCGCCCCCCGCCGGGCTTGGTCGGGTCGATGCGCAGCAGCTTGCCGAGCAGCGTGTCGAGCCGCTGGCCGTTGCCCTCGGGGTCGCCCTGGGAGCCGCCGTCGCCCCAGCCCATCCAGAGCATCCGGTCCGGGCCGACGACCACGCCGCCGCCGTTGTGGTTGGCGAACGGTTGGTCGATCCGCAGCAGCGGCCGCCGCGACGCCAGATCGGGCTGGCCGGCGCGCCAACTCCACTCGTCGACCGCCGAGTCGCCGTTGCGATCCGTGAAGCTCAAGTAGAGCTTCGCCCCGTCGGCCGAGAAGGCCAGGCCGAGCAAGCCCCGCTCGCCGTCGGTGGTGGTCTCGTCGGTGAGGTCCAGCACCGCGGTCGGCTCGACCGCGCCGTTGCTCAGGTTGAGCCGGCGGAGGCGACCGGCCCGTTCGGTCACGTAGGCCACCCCCGGCTCGGAGGGGGAGGCGGCGAACGCGGTGGGCGCGGCGAGAACGGCGATCTGGGTGAGCTTGAGGGACACCGCCGCCAGGTCGGGCGGGGTCGGCGGCGCCCCCCCAGGGTTGGATGGGGGTGGGCCCCCGGTCAGGGTCGGCGGGGGGGAGGCCGGGATCGTGGTGGTTTCGGCGGCGTCTTGGTCGCTGGAGCACGCTGTTGCCGCGAGCAGGACGGCGATGAGGAGCGCCGCGCTGCGCTCTGCGAGCTCACGCAACGACCGGACGTGGTCCATTTCCTCATCCTCGCGTATCTCAGGTCGGGTTCCTGCGCACTAGCCTTGGACAACAATGCACGGCACATCGCCCTCCGGCTCCACCGCACGCGTGCGTGCGGGCGGCCTGTTCGTCCGGCTCGAGCGGTTCTTCCGCTACTCGGGCGTCTCGGTCATGAACGTGGTGTCGGGGCAGGTGATCCTCACCTTCTTCGTGAGAGTGCTCGCGTGGGGCGGCGTCGCCTCCAACCTGTCAGCCACGGCGATCAACTGCGTGCCGGCCTACTTCCTCTCCAAGCGCCTGGTCTGGCAGCACCGCGGGCCGGCCCGGTTCAAGGCCGAGATGGCGCCGTTCTGGGGCATTGCCTTCGTTGGCCTCGCCGTGTCCACGCTGTTCGTGCACTTCGCCGAGCAGATCTGGGCGGCCAAGGTCATGATCAACCTGGCCAGCATCCTCGGCTTCGGCGTGGTGTGGGTCGGCAAGTACTTCGTGCTCGACCGCTACCTGTTCAACTCGGAGCACCCGGAGCTGTCGGCGCAGGTCGAACCGGTCACCGTCGGCCAGTAGCCGGGCGGCGCCCGCCCAGGCCGATGGACCCGGTGCTCCGGGCGCACGCCGAAGCCGCACGGGGCTTCATGCCGCCGGCCGAGGGCGTGGCGTTGCACGACGCCGCCTGCTCCCTGGCCACTGGCCCGGCGGCATCGCTGCCGCTTCTGGAGGTGGGCAGCTACTGCGGGAAGTCGGCGCTCTACCTCGCCGGCGCCGCGCGCCGCCTCGGCTCGGTGCTGTTCTGCGTGGATCACCATCGCGGCTCGGAGGAGAACCAGCCGGGCTGGGAGTGGCACGAGCCCGACCTCGTCGACCCGGAGTCCGGTCTGCTCGACACCCTGCCGACGTTTCGCCGCACGATCCAGCGAGCGGGCGTGGAGGACGTGGTCGTGGCCGTGGTCGGCGATTCGCCCACCGTCGCCCAGCGGTGGGCCAGCCCTCTCGGGTTCGTGTTCATCGACGGCGGCCACGGCGAAGCCCCCGCCCATCGGGACTACGAGGGCTGGGCGCGCCACGTCGCCCCGGGCGGGCTGCTGGCCATCCACGACGTGTTCCCCGACCCCGCCGACGGTGGCCGCCCGCCCTACGAGATCTACCGGCGAGCGTTGGGATCGGGCCAGTTCGTGGAGCGCGCCTCGGTCGGCTCGCTGCGCGTGCTCCAGCGCCTCCCCGATTGACGCCCCACCAACGCCGACGCCGACGCCGGTGGGGGCCGGTCTGCGGCTGCCGTGTTGGCCGGCGGGTCTGTCGGGATTCTCCGGTGACGTAATGGGCCGGCGCGCCGGCGCCGCGCTGGGGCGGCGCCCGTCGGGGGAGGATTCGGCCGTGCCGGTGGCGCCGGTGTGGGGTTTCTCCGGTGACGTAATGGGCTGCGGGCAGCGGTCGCACCGCCTCGGTGGGGCGGGGGTTTCGTCACCGGAGAATCTCGACGGAGTGGCCAGTGCGCCGGTGCGAGCGGCGGGCCGGGTGGGGGGCGGGGTTTCGTCACCGGAGAATCCCGACGGCGTGGCGAGCGGGGGCTAGTGCGCCGCTGGGGAGCGACGCGCTGGAGGGCCAGTGCTGGGGCCGGCGGTGGCGCAGCTGTGGGGTTTCTCCGGTGACGTAATGGGCTGCGGGCAGCGCTGGGCCGGTCTCGGTGGGGCGGGGGTTTCGTCACCGGAGAATCCCGACGGAGTGGCCGCTGGGAGGGCCGGCGGCGAGCGGCGAACGCGGTCGGGCGGGGTGAGCCGGCGGGCGGGCTACGGCTTGGGGGACGGGGCGGCCAGGGAGCCGGTGAAGAGCGTTGCGGCGGGCGACGCGGCGGACAGGGCTTCGGCGGCGAGCACCACCGCGGCCGCGGTGTACGTCGACTGCTCCCCTGCGGGGAACGAGTCCTGCTGAGGGTGCACGATCCCGGTCCAGTACCGCCCGTCCGGCAGGCGCATCGTCTGGGCCCACATGTACAGCTCGACCGCCCGACCGTGCTCGCCGGCCGCCAAGTGGGCGATGGCGCACTCGCAGGTCTCGGCGGCGGTGACCCACGGGCGATCCGACACGCAGCGCACCCCCCGCCCGCCCATCACGAACGCCGCTCGACGGGTGTCGAGCCGGGCCCTGGCCTCCTCGCCGGTGACGACCCCGGCGAGCACCGGGTAGTACCAGTCCATCGCCCAGCGGTGCTTGGGCGCGAAGGCCTCCGGCGCCTCGGCTATCACCCGGCACAGGCGCTCGAGGGCCCGCTCCCAGCGGGGCCGTTCGTAGCCGAGGAGGGACGCCAACGCCAGCGCGCAGCGCAGCGAGTGGCTGATCGACGAGGAGCCGGTGAGCAGCGCGAACGGCCAGGGCCGGCCGTCGGAGTGGCGGGCCCAGAGGATCTCGCCGCGCTCGGTCTGCAGGCCGAGCACGAACTCGATCGCCCGCTCGACGGTGGGCCAGAGGGTCTCGGCGAAGCCGCGGTCCCCGGTGCAGAGCCAGTGGTGCCACACGCCGGCGGCGGGATAGGCGCACACGTTGGCGTCGAGCTTGTCGTGCTCGACCCGGTCGGCGAGGTAGTACTGATGCCAGGCGCCGTCGGGCCGTTGGGCGCCCACCAGCCAGTCGAAGGCGGCCTCGGCGGCGGCCCGTTCGCCGCCCGCCGAGAGCGCCATGGCCGCCTCGGTGTGGTTCCACGGGTCGGCGTGCCCGCCCTCGAACCACGGGATCATGCCCGAGCGGAGCTGGCACGAGGCGATGAAGTCGACGGTGGCGGCCAGCTCGGCGGCGCTGACCACGCCGGGCAGCTCAACCACCGCGGCCCGCCCGGCCGCCGGGCGCTTTGCGGGCGTACACGACCACGCTCTTGGCGAGCAGCGGGTCGAGGGCTCGCTCCAACCACCGCAGCGGGCGCGGCCGGGTGGTCAGCTCCCACACGAGAGCCCGGTGGTACGCCGCGCACAATGGGTGGTCGCTGCGCTCGACTCCCACCGCGCAGCGCAGCCACCAGTACGGGGTGTGCAGCGCGTGGGCCCGGCCCACGCCGGTGGGGGTGAGGCCGGCGCCGCTCAGCAGGCGGCGCAGCTCGACCTCGGTGTACACCCGCAGGTGGCCGCCCTGCTGCGCGGGAGCGTGATAGTCCGCCGACAGCGCCCAGCACACCCGCTCGGACAGCCAGGCCGGCGCCGTCAAGGCCAGCGACCCGCCGGGGCGCAGCACCCGGGCCAGCTCGGCTGCCGCCCCCTCGTCGTCAACCACGTGCTCGATCACCTCGGCGGCGACGATCCGGTCGAACGCGCCGTCGGCGAAGGGCAGCGCCGCCGCGTCGGCCTGCACCGACGCTGCGAACGCTCCCGGCGGCGCCTCGCCGGTTTCGAGCATCCCGGCGAAGTAGGCGTTGCACACGGTCAGGTCGCCGGCCGATAGGTCGCAGGCGGTGACCAGCCCGCCCCGCCGCAGCGCCTCGAACGCGTGGCGGCCGTTGCCGGCGCCGAGGTCGAGCAGCCGCTCGCCGGGGCGCAGGCCGAGTCGATCGAAGTCGACGGTGAGCATCGGCGAACGCGTTACCCGTCGGCTCGGGCCGGCCGACGCGGCGCCTCGTCGAGCAACGCCCGGTACTGGTCGACGGTGCGCGCCGCCGTGCGCCGCCACGACCAGCGCTCGATGACCCGGGCTCGTCCCGCGGCGCCGACGCCGGCCCGCCAGCCGGCCGGGTCGTCCAGCACCCTGCGCAGCGCTGCGGCCAGGGCCTCGCTGTCGCCCGGCGTCACCAGCAGGGCGGTGTCGCCGTCGGCGCCCACCACCTCGGGCAGCGCGCCGCCGGTGGTGGCCACGAGCGGGATCCCGCAGGCCATCGCCTCGATCGCCGGCAGCGAGAACCCCTCGTAGAGCGACGGGACGACCGCCGCTTCGGACTGCGCGTACAGCTCGATGATCCGGTCCTCTGGGACGCCGTGCACCCATTCCACGCAGCCTTCGAGGCCCAGCCGCTCGATGGCCTGGGCCGAGGCGCCCTTGGGCTTGGGCCGCCCGATCACCACGAGGCGCACGTCGGGGCGCTCGGTGCGCAGCTTCGCCAGCGCCTCGAGCAGGTAGCGCAGGCCCTTCATCGTCACGTCGGCCGAGGCGGTGGTGATGAGCTGGCCGCTGCGAGGGGTGATCTCGGGACGAGGCCGGAACTCCTCGGGGTCGACGCCGACCGGCACCACGTGCAGGCGATCGGCCGGCACGCGATGGTCGGCGAGGATGTCGCGCCGGCTGCTCTCGGACACCGTGATCACCCGCGGGAGCCGCCGCGCCACCCGGGTCTGCATGCGGGTGAACCCGTACCAGCGGGCCTTCGCCAGCCGGGACCAGCGGGTGGGGGCGTGCGCCATCTCGAGGCGGCGGTCCACCGTGATCGGATGGTGGATGGCGCCGAGCACCGGCAGGCCCTCGCGCTGGAGCAGCAGGAGGCCATAGCCGAGGCATTGGTTGTCGTGCGCCACGTCGAACTCGCCCACGCGGGCCCGCAACGCCCGCCAGGCCCGCAGCGAGAAGGCCAGCGGCTCCGGGAAGTTGCCGAGCGAGAACGAGGCGACCTCCACCCAGTCGGGCCAGGTCTTCAGCTCCCAGACGCCCGGCAGGCGCATGGGGTAGTGGTCGTTGAAGATGTCGAGCGAGGGCAGCGCCACGAGCGGCACCCGGGGGTCGAGCTCGGGATAGGGCTGACCGCCGAAGCACTCCACGTGATGGCCGAGCTCAACGAGGGCCCGGGTGAGCTGGCGGGTGTAGACCCCCTGGCCGCCGACGTGGGGCTTGCCCCGGTAGCTCAGGAACGCGATGCGCAGCGGCCGGTCAGACGGGTCGGACGGGTCGGACATGTCGCCTCGCACGTTAGCGGCGCCGTCGCTGGCGCCCGGGGCGGCCGCCGGCCCCGCCGGGCGACCACCGCCTGTCGCCGCCGGCGCTACGGTGTCGGCCGGTGCGGGCGTTGGTGCAGCGGGTGCTCGAGGCGAAGGTGGAGGTGCGGGCCCCGAGCGGCGAGCGCGAGCTCACCGGCGCCATCGGCCCCGGCCTGTGCGTGCTGGTGGGCGTGGCCCGGACCGACACCGCCGCCAACGCCGTGAAGCTGGCCGCCAAGGTGTGGGGCCTGCGGGTGATGGACGACGACCGGGGCGTGATGAACCGCTCGGTGGGGGAGACGACCGGCGCGGTGCTGGTGGTGTCCCAGTTCACGCTCTACGGCAACACCGACCGGGGCCGGCGGCCGTCGTGGCTGGACGCCGCCCCGCCGGAGGAGGCCGAGCCGCTGGTGCGCGCCTTCGCCGACGAGCTGCGCCGCCTGGGCGCCACGGTGGCCGAGGGTCGGTTCCGGGCCGAGATGCTGGTGTCGCTCGTGAACGACGGCCCGGTCACCCTGCTGCTGGAGCTGTAGCCGCCGGCTCACCCTGACGGCGCCGCCACCGGGCCAGCCCGTGGGCCGAGGCCACCGCCAGCGCCGCCCCGGCGAGGCCGGGCCAGGGGCCGGTCTGCACGCTCCAGGTGAGGCCGCGGCGGCGCTCGATCACCGCGCTCAGCACCCGACGCTCGCTCACCGCGCTGCGTTCGAGCACCCGGCCCGACGGCGAGATCACCGCGCTGAACCCGGTGGGGGCGGCCTGGAGCACGTACCGCCCGGTTTCGAGGGCGCGCAGGCGGGAGGAGGCCACCTGCTGGCTCTGCACGATCGTCAACCAGTAGGAGGCGCCGTTGGTGGGGTTGAGCAGCACCTCGCCCCCTTGGCGCACCCCCTCGCGGGCCCGGTGGTCGAAGAAGACCTCCCACGAGATGGCGATCGCCATCCGCCCCGACGGGGTGTCGAGCACCGCCGGCCCCGTGCCGGGCTCCGCCTCCCGGGGGATCGCCCGGTCGACCAGACCGCCCGAGAGCGGGCTCACCACCGCCCGCAGCGGCACATACTCCCCGAAGGGCACGCGATGCACCTTGTCGTAGCGGCTCACCACCGCGCCCGACGGGTTGAACACCACCGAGGCGTTGAGGAACGAGTCGGGCAGGGTCTCCACGATGCCCGGGATCAGCGTGGCCGAGAGCGAACGGGCGAGCGAGGCAAGCTCGCGCTGCTCCCGGTTGTCGGCCAACGCGCCGGTGACGGTGACCGCGTTCTCCGGCCAGAGCACCACGTCGACGGGGCGGGCCACGTCGGCCGAGGCGGCGAGGTGGGCGATCGTCACGTCCCGCGGGTCGGTCGACGCGGCCCGTGTGCGTTGCGGGCCGCCGCCCTGCACCACCGCCACCGACAGCTCGCCGATCGGACGGCCCGACGGCGCGACCGCCGCCGCCAGCGCGGCCAGCGCCACCGCCCCGGCCGCCGCCGCGACAGCGCCGATCCGGCGCGACCACAACGCCGACAGCGCGACCCCCACGCACACCACGGCGACGGTGAGCAGCGGCGGGCCGGCCACCCTCACGAGCGCGGCCAGCGGCCCGGCGGCCTGGCCCATGGCCACGGTGGAGAGCGGCACCCCGCCGAACGGCCACGAGGCGCGGGCCATCTCGGCCAGCGTGATGGCGCCGGGCAGCGCGAGGCGACGCCACGCGGCGGGCGGCACGACGGCGCAGGCCAGGCCGTAGTAGAGCGGGTAGAACACCGACGAGGCCACGTAGCCGGGCGGCGTCAGGTCGAACATCCAGATGGTGGACGGGGCGAGCCAAGCGAAGGCGAACAGCCAGCCGAGCCGGAACCGGGAGCGGGCGGCCCGGTCGGCGATCGCCCGGTCGAGCAGCGCGAAGCCGACGAACGCAGCCGGCCACCATCCCCAGGGGGGCGCGGCGGCGGCGACGGCCAGCCC
>JBJXGF010000075.1:0-32229 GCA_046153015.1 Acidimicrobiales bacterium
GACACCGATTCGTTGCGACGAACGCCACCGCCCGAGATCGCCGACCTGCGAACCGCCGGAACCATCGCCTGACCAGGCCAGCCCCCGGCCCGGCCCTTCCCGCGGCGGGAGCCGACCGAGCCGACCCCGAATCCGTCGCAACGAATCGATACCGATTCGGCGCGAACGCGACGGATCTCAGGCGTCGAGGGCCAGCCCCTCGACCACCTCGACCGCGGGGAGCTTCAGCAGCTCGCCCGGGTCGCAGCCGAGCTTGGTCGAGCGGCTGCCGCCGCCGAGCCACACCCGCCGGCGGGTCAGCACGCGGGCGTCGATCCAGACGGGGATCCCGTCGGGGAGCCCGAAGGCGGTCACGCCCCCGATCAGCATCCCGGTCAACGCCTTCGTGTCCTGCGCCGACGCGAACGACGCCTTGCGCACCCCCAGCTTGGCCCGCACCGCCTTGTTCACGTCGAGCCGGGTCGTGGCGAGCACCACGCACGCGGCGTACACCGGCGGCGACGACTTGCCGATCACCAGGATCGTGTTCGCCGAATCCTCGGGCAGGATGCCGTAGGCCTCGCAGAACCGGGCGGTGTCGGCGAGGTCGGGGTCGCAGTCCATCAGCTCGTGATCCACGCCGAGCTCGGCCAGCTGCGCCCGCATCCTCGCCTCGGCGGGCTCGACGCTCGCGTCGCTCACGGCTGCCCCTCCGGGGCCACCAGCGTCAGCGCCACCCGCTCCTCGCCGGGCGGCGCCGGCACGATGGCCGCGAGCTGACGGGACTGCGCCAGCAGGCGCCCGCAGGGCGACCAGATCTCACCGCTCTCCTCGAGGAAGCCCTCCCGGGAGGTGTCGGTGGCGAACACCGCCATGCAGTAGTCGGCGGGATCCAGCGCGGCCAGCGCCGCGAGGTCGCGGAAGTGCACGGTGAGCTCCATCGTCGGCACCCGCAGCGGCGGCGGCGCCGCCTGGGCGAGGATCGGCGGCATCCACCCGTCGGCCATCGCCGCCAGCAGCAGCGGATCGTACGCCCGGCGCTCCGAGAGCCGCAGCCACCCGCCGCCCTCGACCCGGCCCCCACCGCCGCCGCCCCCTCCGCCCCCGCCGAGCACCCGCTCGACCCCGACCGCCCACCGTGTGTCCCAGCGCCGCCGGATCGGGAACTCCTCGCCGCCGCGCCCTTCGGCCAGGAGGCGGTGGCAGCGCTCGGGAGGCGGCAGGCTCGGCGCGGCCAGCCCCGCGAACTCCTCGACGGGCGGGCGCGGCGCGGCGAACGCGGCCATCGCCAGCGTGGTCAGGCGGCCCTCCTGCACGCCCCGGCACGTGACGAACGACACGCCCCGGCCGGCCTTTTCCACCTGGGCGTGCACCTCGGCGGGGCCGACGCGGGGCGGGGCCACGTAGTGCACGGTCAGCGTGCGCGGCGCCCGGCTCGGGTCGGCCACCGCGGCGGCGCACCCGGCGAGCATCACCGCGGCCACGATCCCGCCGTTCGGGCCGGCGGCCACCCGCCACTCGTCGCTCCATGCCATGCTCCAACGGCCAGGGCCGGCCGGGGTGAGCTCGGTGTCGCGATCGAAGACGGTCGTCACGAGCAGCCGACCCTAGCCCCCGGCGCCACAATGGTTCGACAGCAGCGCGCATCGACGGGGGACGTACACATGGCAGCACCTGCGGCATCCGGCCCGCTCTCGGGGTTCAAGGTGATCGAGCTGGCCGGCATCGGCCCCGGGCCGATGTGCGCCATGTTGCTGGCCGACATGGGCGCCGAGGTGGTGCGGGTCGACCGCTCCGCGCCGGCCGACCTCGGCATCGCCACCGGGCGCCGGTTCGACGTGCTCGGCCGGGGCCGCAAGTCGGTCGCGGTCGATCTGAAGCAGCCCGAGGCGGCAGAGGTGGTGCTGCGCTTGATCGAGCAGGCCGACGCGCTGGTCGAGGGGTTCCGGCCCGGTGTGATGGAGCGCCTGGGCCTCGGGCCCGACGTGTGCCTGGCCCGCAACCCGCGCCTCGTGTACGGCCGCATGACCGGCTGGGGCCAGGACGGGCCGCTCGCCCACGCCGCCGGGCACGACATCAACTACATCGCCCTCACCGGCGCCCTGCACGCCATCGGCAACGACGGCGGCCCGCCGGTGCCGCCGCTCAACCTGGTCGGCGATTTCGGCGGGGGCGCGCTCTACATGGCCCTCGGGATCTGCGCCGCGCTGCTCGAGACCAGCCGCTCCGGCCAGGGTCAGGTGATCGACTGCGCCATGACCGAGGGCGCGGCGTCGCTCATGACCGCCATCTACGGGCTGAAGGCGGCCGGGCAGTGGACCCAGCAGCGCGGCACGAACATGCTCGACACCGGCGCCCACTTCTACGGCACGTACGAGACGAAGGACGGCCGGTGGATCTCGGTCGGCTCGATCGAGCAGAAGTTCCACGACGAGCTGGTCGACAAGCTCGGCCTCACCGCCGACGACCTCCCCGCCCGCCTCGACCCCGCCGCCTGGCCGAACCACAAGCCGAAGCTCGCCGCGCTGTTCGCGCAGAAGACCCGGGATGAATGGTGCGAGATCATGGAGGGCTCCGACATCTGCTTCGCGCCGGTGCTCGACATGGACGAGGCCCCCAACCACCCCCACAACGTGGCCCGACACGCGTTCGTCGAGGTGGAGGGCGTGATCCAGCCCGGCCCCGCTCCTCGCTTCGAGCGCACCCCCTCGGCCGTGCAGGGCCCGCCAGCCAGCCCCGGCCAGCACACCGACGAGGTCCTCGCCGCGTGGGGCTTCGACGCGGAGGAGATCGCCAAGCTCCACGCCGCCGAGGCGATCAGCCAAGCGACGGGCTGACCCCCGGCCGCGACTGACCCGCCCACCCCGCCGGCGGGCGAGCGAACCCCGACTTCCCCGGGGAGGCCGTCTCAGAAAGTTGCACCGCCAGTACGCTGCGTGGTGCGGTTTGGGCGAGCCGCCCCGAGCAGTCGGGGGAGGTGCGGGAGTGGACGCGGTGAAAGCACACCGGCGGCCGAGCGTGGCGGCGCTCGTGGTGGCGGCGGGCGCGCTCGTGTGCTTGTCGAGTCTGGGGACGCCTCTGGCCAGCAACGCGCACGCCGTTCAATACGTGTCGGTCTGTGCACTGGCCGCCCTGGCGTCGATCATCGCCGTGCGGGCGAACCGGCCGCCCAGCGCCCGGCCCTGGCTCTGGCTGGCCGCCGGCCAGGTGTGCTCGGCGTTGGCGGAGGCGCTGTGGTTCAGCGATCCGAGCCCGGCGTTCCCGGCCACCGCCGACATCGCGTTCATGGCGGTGTACCCCTGCCTCATCGTCGGGTCGGTGCTGCTGATCCGGTCCCGCCTGCCCGGCAAGGACTGGCCGGCGCTGATCGACACCGCGATCGTGCTCCTGGCGGCCGGGACCGCCGCCGCCACCCTCCTCGCCACCCCGCTCGGCGCCTACCCCGCGCTCGACGCCGCGCTGCTGGCGTTGGCGGCGCGGCTGGCGTTCGGGCCCGGCGGGCGCCAGAACCCGTCCCTGCAGCTGCTGGCCGGCGGCTTCCTGTTCTTCGCCCTGCCCGACCTGTGGGACGCCGCCGCCCGCCAGGAGAACGCCGGCGGCCACCTCCAGAACGTCATGTGGATGGGCGGCTACCTGCTGATCGCCGCCGCCGCGACCCACCCCTCGATGGCCCGGGCGGGCGACGAGCAGGCCGCGGTCGAGCACGGCCAGCGCCAGCGGCTGGTGGGCCTCGGGCTCATGGCGGCGCTGCCGGCGCTCACGCTCGTGATCAAGCCCGACCGCGACGGCCGCTTCGACCAGATCGCCGCCGGGCTCGGCATGCTGGCGATCGTCGGCCTCGTGATGACCCGGCTGGGGCTCCTGCTCGCCACCGTGCGCAGCCTGTCCAAACGGGAGAGTGAGCGGCAGTTCCTGGCGCTGGTGGAGCACTCGACCGACGTGGTCGCCATCTTCGGCGCCGACGGCCGGCTGCGCTACGTGAGCCCCTCGATCGAGGGCATGCTCGGCTGCTCGCCCGACGGCCTCGACCATCGCGGCATCGGCCGGCTGGTGCACCCCGAGGATCGGCCGGTGGTGGACCAGGCGTTCGGCCAGGCGCGGGCCCGGGCCGGCGCCGAGCCGGTGCTGATCGAGCTGCGCATGCGCCACGCCGACGGCGAGTGGCGCCAGGTGGAGGCGGCGGTCGCCAACCTGCTCGACCAGCCCGACCTGCGCGGCATCGTGGTCACCGCCCGCGACATCACCGACCGCAAGCAGCTCGAGAGCCGCCTGATCCACCAGGCGTTCCACGACCCGCTCACCGGGCTGGCCAACCGGGCGCTGCTGCTGGAGCAGCTCGGCGAGGCGCTGCTCGCTCGCGCGCCGGCCCGCGACGCGAGCCGCGAGAACCTGGCGCCCGAGCACCCGGTGGCGGTGCTGTTCATCGACCTCGACGACTTCAAGACCATCAACGACGTGCTCGGCCACGCCCTCGGCGACCGCCTGCTGGTGGAGCTCGCGCAGCGCCTGCAGGCCTGCGTGCGGCCCGGCGAGGTGGCCGCCCGCTTCGGGGGCGACGAGTTCGCGGTGCTCCTGGCCGGCCCCCACGAACCCTCCCGGCCGACCGAGCTGGCCGAGGAGCTGCTGCGCGACCTCGGCGCGGCGGTGCAGATCGGCGACAGCCCGGTGAGCGTGACCGCCAGCGTCGGCATCGTCTACGCCGAACCGGCCTCGACCGCCGAGATCCTGCTGCGCAACGCCGACATGGCCATGTACGCCGCGAAGGCGCGAGGCAAGGCCCGTTTCGAGGTGTTCGAGCCCGGCATGCACCGGCGGGCGGTGAACCGCCTCGACGTCAAAGCCCGCCTGGCCCGGGCCATCGGCGCCGGCGAGCTCGAGCTCGTGTACCAGCCGATCGTGGAGCTGGAGACGTACGCCTCGGTCGGCGTCGAGGCGCTGGTCCGCTGGAACGACCCCACGCTGGGGCTCATCCGCCCGGCCGAGTTCATCCCGATCGCCGAGGAGACCGGGCTCATCATCGACCTCGGCCGCTGGGTGGTGGAGACCGCCTGCGCGCAGGGCGTCTCCTGGCAGACGGCGGCCGGCGACGCCCCCTTCGTGAGCGTGAACCTCTCGGCGGTGCAGCTAAGGGATCGAGCCATCGTCGAGCACGTGGCCGCCGCGCTGTTCAACAGCAGCCTCGACCCGGACCGGCTGGTGCTCGAGCTCACCGAGAGCGCGGTGATCAACGACCTCAACCTGGCCGCGGCCACGTTCCGCCGCCTGAAGAAGCTCGGCGTCGGGCTGGCCATCGACGATTTCGGCGCCGGCTTCAGCTCGCTCTCCTACCTGCAGCGCCTCCCGCTCGACGTGGTGAAGATCGACCGCTCGCTGATCAGCCCCCTCGGCCGCTCCCGGCCCGGCGTGGCGCTCGCCGCCGATGTGGTGCCCCTCGTGCGCAACCGCGGCGTGAAGGTGGTGGCCGAGGGCATCGAGCGTCCGGCGCAGGTCCAGGCGCTGATCGAGCTCGGCTGCCCATGGGGCCAGGGCTTCCTCCTCTCCACCGCGGTCCCCGGCGAGCAGGTGCCGGCGCTGTTGGCCGCGCCGCTGACGATCAGGGGCCGGCGGCGCAAGCGCGCCGGGGCCGGCGCCGGGGTCGGGGCCGCCGCGGTGCGTTGACGCGCCCGCTGGGCGCGGCGAAGCTCGGGCCTATGTCCGCCTGGCTGCTGGCCCTCGTGGCGCTCGGCGCGCTCGGCGCGCTGCTGGGCGCCGTGGCCGTCTACGACGTGCTGCAGCGGCCGCACGCGATCCTGCGCAACTACCCGGTGCTCGGGCACCTGCGCTTCGTGCTCGAGGCGGTGGGCCCCGAGCTGCGCCAGTACATCGTGACCGACAACGACGAGGAGCGGCCCTTCTCCCGGGACCAGCGGCGCTGGGTGTACAGCACCGCGAAGCGCGAGAACGACTACTTCGGCTTCGGCAGCGACAACGATTTCGAGGCGCCCGGCGGCGGCTATGTGATCATCAAGCACGCCGCGTTCCCGAGCGCGCCCTCCCCCGCCGAGCAGGACCCGCTGCACCCGACTCCGGCGGCCAAGGTGATCGGCTCGTGGCGAGGGCGGGCTCACGCGTTCCGGCCCGGCTCGATCGTCAACATCTCCGGCATGAGCTTCGGCTCGCTGTCGAGCGCGGCGGTGGAGGCGCTCAACACGGGCGCCCGGCTGGCCGGGTGCCTGCAGAGCACCGGCGAGGGCGGCCTGTCCCGCCACCACCAGCACGGGGGCGAGCTGGTGTTCCAGGTCGGCACCGCGTACTTCGGCTGCCGCAACGCAGCGGGCCGTTTCGATCTCGGGCGGCTGGTGGAGCTGACCGCGGCGAACCCGGTGCGGGCCATCGAGGTCAAGCTCAGCCAGGGCGCCAAGCCCGGCCTTGGCGGGGTCCTGCCGGGCGCGAAGGTCACGCCCGAGATCGCCGCGGTGCGGGGCGTGCCCGTGGGCCAGAGCGTGCTGAGCCCGCCCCATCACCGGGAGTTCACCGACGTGGACGGGCTGATCTCGTTCTGCGAGCGCCTGGCCGACGCCACCGGGCTGCCGGTGGGCATCAAGTCGGCGGTGGGCGAGGACGCCTTCTGGCCCGAGCTGGCGGGGCGCATGGCGGCGCGCCGCGAGGGGCCCGACTTCGTGGTGATCGACGGCGGCGAGGGCGGCACCGGCGCCGGTCCGCTGGTGTTCACCGACCACGTGGCCCAACCGTTCTTCGTGGGCTTCCCGCGCGTCTACCGCGCCTTCGCGGAGGCCGGCCTGCACGAGCACGTGGGCTTCGCCGGCGCCGGCAAGCTCGGCTTCCCCGAGGCGGCGCTGCTGGCGTTGGCCCTGGGTTGCGATTGGGTGAACGTCGCGCGCGAAGCGATGCTGGCCATCGGCTGCATACAGGCGCAGCGCTGCCACACCGGGCGGTGCCCGACGGGGGTCACCGCGCAGAGCCGTTGGCTGGTGCGGGGCCTCGACCCGACGCTCAAGTCGGTGCGCGCCGCCAACTACCTCATCGCCCTGCGCAAGGAGCTGCTGCGGTTGGCCCACGCCTGCGGCCATGCGCACCCTGCGCTCGTCGGCCTGGATCAGATCGAGTTGCTGGACGGCCGGTTCAGCGCAACCAGCGCCGTCACGCGGTTCGGCTACGAAGCTGAATGGGGTCTGGCCGCGACTTCGGATCGCCTCGCGCTCGTCAAGTTGATGACCGCGTAGGTCGCGAGGCGGGACGATAGACTCCCCGAAATCGGGGCGCCGAGGGCGGAGCACCGTGTCCCGCATGCCCCGCCCCACACGTCTTGATGGCGGAGCCACATCGGCACGAGCTGCACCCGGCGGGCGGCCCGCATGATCAGCGATTGATCAATGGCGGTACGCATACCTCCTCGGGCGGCGCCGTTCAAACTCCGGACGTGCGGTTGGAGAACAGACCGGTAGAGTCGGTCAGGCGGAGCTCGCCGATATCGGCTCGCAGCATGTGGCGGCGGCCACTTACGTGAAGGGACGCGAGGACGGCATGAAGATCCTGATCCTGGGAGCTGGCGGGTTCATCGGTTCGAACCTCGTGCAGCACCTCGCGAAATCGCCTGACCTCGACCTCGTCGGCGTCGACATCAACGACGGGAAGCTGCCGGCGAGCCTGGAAGGCGAGTTCGTGTTCCACCACGTCGACCTGGTCGACCCGGTGGTCGAAAAGGAGCTGGACGAGGCCGACGTGGTGATCGACCTCGTGGCCTACGCCAACCCGAGCCTGTATGTGACCTCGCCGCTCGAGGTGTTCCAGCTCAACTTCGTGCAGAACCTGAAGGTCGTGGAATGGTGCGTCGAGCACCAGAAGCGTCTCATCCAGTACTCCACCTGTGAGGTGTATGGCCGCCCGAGCGGGCCCGCCTACGTGGAGGACGAGAGCGAGCTGATCTGCGGCCCGGTGAGCAAGCAACGCTGGATCTACTCGGCCGGCAAGCAGCTGCTCGAGCGGGTGATTCACGCGTATGGGCTCGAGGGCAAGCTCGAGTACAGCATCATCCGCCCGTTCAACTTCATCGGCCCCCGGTTCGACTACCTCGTGCCGGCGGGCAACAAGGGCGGGCCCCGCGTGTTCGCGCAGTTCATGTCGGCGCTGCTCACCGGCGGGCCGATGTACCTCGTCGACGGCGGCCGCCAACACCGCAGCTTCACCCACATCGACGACGCCAGCCGCGGCCTCGAGGCGATCCTGCGCCATCCGGGCGGCATCAACCAGGTGTTCAACATCGGCAACCCGGGCAACGACACCAGCATCCGCGACCTCGCCGTGCTGATGAAGCAGATCTGGCGCGAGCTCACCGGCGAAGCGTCGCCCTGCGAGCTCGTCGAGATCAGCGGCGAGGAGTTCTACGGCCAGGGCTACGAGGACCACACCCGGGTGCCGGCCGACATCACCAAGCTGTGCTCGCTCGACTGGGCCCCCAAGCACGGCCTGCACGAGACGCTGAGCCAGACCATCGAGTGGTACCTGAAGCACGGCAGGGCGCTGCTCGCCGCGTCCTAGCCGGCGGGCGGCGGGAACGGGGTCGGGTCGGCGAAGCGGCGCAGCACGTTCTCGGTGATCCGGGCCACGTCGTTGTCGTAGCCCTGGTGGGCGAGCGCCCCGAACCAGGCGATCGAGCCGACCGAGAACACCGCCCCGCCCGCGGGGGTCTCGTAGAACACCACGTCGGCCCGCACCCGCCGGTCGGGGTAGGGCGGGATCTGCGTGGCGAGGAACTCCTCCTTCGTGCGCAGCATCTCCCGGCTGTGCTCGCACGATTCGGCCACCACCAGCGCGTGGTCGGGTGAGCCCAGCGTCGGGTCGAACCGGTCGATCTCCTGACCGGCGGCCCCGCCGCCGACGCCGTACGCGCCGAACTCCGCCCCCTCGGTGCACCCGTCGAAGATCCACGCGGCGCGCGGGTCCTGCGCCGCCATGGTGCGGGCGTAGGGCGCGGCGCGATCGAAGCCCTGCGCGGCGAACCCAACGCCGGTGAGCAGGTTCGGGGCCCGGCCCAGGCGCCGCCACAGGCCGCCGTACTCGCCGCCGAACTGGTGGTAGAACTCGCCCGGCGCCGACACCCAGGCGCGGGTGCCGTCCTCGGCGCGGCGCACCTCCATCACCCACGGCGACTCCTCGGAGAACGCCACCCGCCAGTAGAAGCCGTTCCCGCCGAGGTACATGAGCCGCCCCCCGGCGCGTTGCCACCCTTCGAGCGCGTCGAGCATCGGGGTGGACCAGTACTCCGGGTGGCTGCCGGTCACGACCACCCGGTAGGGGGCGAGCGCCGCCTCGCCGTCGTGGTGGAGGTCCTCGTCGGTGATCACGTCGTAGCCCACGCCGCTGCGCTCCAGGAAGGCCACCAGGTTGGTGTCGGCGGTGAAGGCCCAGCCGTCGGCGCCCGGCTTGAGGTTGAGGATCGGCCGCCGCCGGGAGGAGTGCATCACCCCCGATCGGTCCCGATGGTGGTCGTAGCAGCTCCAGCCCACCTCGGGGTGGTCGCGCACGTACTGGTGCTCCGGGCGCAGGCGGCTGCGGCCCGGGAAGAAGTCGGCCCCTTCGATCAGCATCCGATGGTTGGCGTAGGCGAGGTAGGTGCACACCGGGGCGAGGAAGGCCACCGCCGCGGTGGGCGCGCCGGGCGCGGGCCGCACGAAGAACGGGGCGTGATCGACGGTCTGCTCGCCGCCCGGGTCGGAGGCGGCAGGCCGGCGCAGCCGGAACGCGTACACGCCGCTGGCCAGGTCGGCGGGCAGGTCGAACTCGGCGGTGACCTCCCAGGCGGCGTCGGTGAGGTCGTCTCGATGGAAATGGATCGCGGCGTAGTGCTCGGGCCGCTCCTGCCAGCGCTGCACGGTCCCGTCCCACGCGGCGCCGGTCACCGCCCGCGCCGGGTGGTTCACCAGCTCGGCGTGCAGCCCGAGGCGCCCGGCGTCGTGCAGGGTGTCGCCGCCGATGCCGACGGCGGCGTCGTAGCGCAGGTCGAACCGGTCGGCGGGGGCGGCGGGGTCGAGCGCAGCCGCCGCCAGCCGGGGCGCCTCCAGGCGGCCGTCGAAGTGGTGGGTGCGGGCCCCGTCGGGCCCGAGGCGGGCGGCGAGGGCGAGGCCGGCGGCGCCGCCGCTGCGCTGGCCGGGGGGTACGGCCCTGCGCACCGCGGCGGACGCGTCGAGCAGGTCGGCGCCGGGCGAGCGGCTCGGGTGGGGGCGCACGCGCAGGATCAGCTCGCCCGCCTCGGCGTCGTACACGCCGTGCAGGTCGACCCAGCGGTTGGCCCGCAGCGGGCGGGCCGCCGTCACGCGAGTCGAGCCCAGCTCGAGGAACGGGGCGCCGGCCCCGTCGAGGCCGAGCGTGAACCCCCCGGCGCCCACCAACGCCTGCTCGCCGTCGCCGGGCAGGCTCGGCCGGGCGGTGACCGCCACTGTGAACGAGCCCAGCTCCGCCAGGAACGGCGACGGCGGCGCCAGCGCGCAGCTGCCGGGGGTGAGCGCCTGCTCGGCCAGCTCCACGACCGGTTCGAGGGCGGCGGCCACCGGGTGCTCGACGAGGCCGGGGCCGCGGCTCGAGGGGTCGCCGCACACGAGGCGCACCAGGTCCAGCCGGTAGGGGCCCGGCTCGTGCGCCGAGGCGAAGAGGCGCACCCGCCCGCCGGCGCGCGCCGAGAGCGGCTCGCAGTAGCCCACCACGGTCTTGGCTTCGGCCATGGCCGCCGTTTCTATACGATCGGCGGGCGATGGGCTTCACCGGCTGGCCGGCCTCGGCGCTGGCGTTCTACGAGGGGTTGGAGGCGACCAACACCCGGGAGTACTGGCAGGCCCGCAAGGCCGAGTGGGAGGCGGACGTGAAGGCCCCCTTCGTCGCCCTGTCGGAGGCGGTGGAGGCCGAGTTCGGCCCGCTGCACCTGTTCCGCCCCCACCGGGACGTGCGCTTCAGCAAGGACAAGAGCCCCTACAAGACCCACGCCGGCGCGGTCACGGAGAGCGACGACGGGTCGGTGTTCTACGTGCAGCTCTCCGCCGCCGGGCTGCTGCTCGCCACCGGCTACTACCAGATGGCGAGCGACCAGCTCGAGCGGTACCGCGCCGCCATCGCCGACGAGCGGGCCGGCCCCGGCGCCGAAGCCGTGTGCGCCGAGCTGGTCGAGGCCGGCTACGAGCTGGGCGGCCAGGCGCTGAAGGTGGCGCCGCGGGGCTACCCGCGGGACCATCCGCGGGCGGCGCTGCTGCGCCACAAGGGCCTCTACGTGAGCCGCCAGCACCGTCCCGCTCGCTGGCTCGCCACCGCCAAGGCCCTCGACCGGGTGGTCGACGCGTGGCGGGGCGCCGAGCCGCTCAACCGGTGGCTGGCCGACCACGTCGGCCCGAGCCGCCTCCCGCCGCCCGAGCTCAGCTGACCGGCGCCGCCGATCGGCGGGGGCTGCGCTCCAGGCTGTGGACCGTGGCCGCGCTGAGCGCGCCGGCGGCGGCCACCAGCGCACCGACGAAGAACGCGAACCGGTAGGAGGCCAGCTCGCCGACCGCTCCCCGGCGGGCCTCGTGGATGGCGCCGAGCACGCCGATGCCGGCCACGGTGAGGATCTGCCGGCCCATCTGCTGGGAGGCGGCGGCCACCCCGAAATCGGCCGGGTCGACCGCCGAGGCCACCGAGGCGGACACGGGCGGCTCGAGCAGCCCCAGCCCGAACCCGGTGAGCGCCAGCACGCCGAAGATCACCGCCTCGCTCACCCCCGGGCGGATGAGCACGTAGGCGGCGGTCGAGACGGCCACCAGCGCGGCGCCGGCGGTCATGACCGAGCGCTCCCCCACCCGCACGGCCAGAAAGCCGGCCACCGGGCCGGCCAGCGCGTAGAAGCCGGGCCGCCACGCCACCAGCACGGACACGCGGCTCGTGGAGAAGCCCAGCTCGGTGGTGAGCAGCAGCGGGGTCAGCACCAGCACCCCCTGGTAGGCGAACGCGCAGAGCGACGCCGTGAGGATCGGCGCGGCGAAGTTGCGCCGCCGCAGGTACCGCAACGGCAGGAGCGGGTGCGGGCTGCGCCGCTCCCAGCGCACGAACGCCCACGCCAGCGGCGGGGTCACGGCGAAGCCGGCCACCACGGCGGGGTGGGCCCAGCCGATGGACGGGCCCCGGTTGACCGCCACCAGGAACGCGGTGACCGAGGCGCCGAGGAGCAGCGTGCCGCCCACGTCGTACCGGGTGGCGGCGGCCCTGGGCGATTCGGGCAGCACCAGCCACGCCGCGCCCAGCGCGGCGAGGATCATGCCGGTCTGGCCGAAGAACAGCAGCCGCCAGGTGGTGGCCTCGGCCAGCGGCCCGCCGGCCGACACGCCGATCACCGGGCCGATGGCCATCACGAGCCCCCACCAGCCCATCGCCTGCACCCGCCGCTCGGCGGAGAACTGCGTGCTCACGAGCCCGAGGGCGGCCGGGCCGGTGGCGGCGCCGATCGTCGCGCCGATCGTGCGCAACGTGATGAGGCTGGCCGCGTTCCACGCCAGCGCGGTGGCCAACGCGAACAGCGCCGCCCCCAGCTCGGCGCCGAGGAACACCATCCGCCGGCCGTAGAGGTCGCCCAGCTTGCCGGCCAGGGGCGAGAGCACCGCGAACGCCAGCAGCGGCGCCGACACCACCCAAGTCATCGTGGTCTTGGCGGTGTGGAACTCCTCCGCCAGGTCCCCCACCAGCACCACCAGCACCGCGTTGTTGAACAGCACGGTGAACAGCCCCGACAGCGCCACGCCGAGCACGACCCACGGGTAGGAGGGCCGTGCGGCGAGGCGCTCGCGCAGCGCCGTCGGGTCGCTCAACCCACTCGGGTGTGCAGGCCGCCGTCGACCGGCAGGATCACCCCGGTGATGTACTTGGCCTCGTCGGAGGCGAGGAACAGCGCGGCGTAGGCGGTGTCCCACCCGCTGCCCTGCTGGCGCTGCAGCGGCACCTGCCGGGCGCGGTCCTCGCGCACCTGCTCCCGGGACACCCCGCGGATCTGCGAGTAGCCCTCGATCGCCATCGGCGTGTCCATCAGGCCGGGCATGATCGCGTTCACCCGGATGCCGTAGCGGGCGTTGCTGCCGGCCAGCGCCTCGGTGAGCGCGTTCATGCCGGCCTTGGACACCTTGTAGGCCAGCATCGGCGTCGAGGCGATCGCCGCCACCGAGGAGATGTGGGTGATCGCCCCCGACTCCTGTTGGCGCATGGTGGGCAGCACGTGCTTGCACACGAGGAACGCGCCGGTGAGGTTCACGTCGAGGATGCGCCGCCAGGCTTCCTCGGTGAGCTTGAGCGGGCCGGCGTCGCCGGCGCCGATGCCCACGTTGTTGTGGAGCACGTCGATGCGGCCGAAGCGCTCCGCGCAGCGGGCGGCGAGCGCCTCGCAGGCCGACTCGTCGGTGATGTCGGCGGCGAAGGTCTCGCACTCGCCGCCCTCCTTGCGGATCAGCTCGGCGGTGTCCTCCGCCGAGTCGAGCCGCCGGTCCACCAGCAGCACCTTGGCCCCCTCCCGGGCGAAGAGGATCGAGGTGGCCCGCCCGTTGCCGATCGTCTCGCCCGGGGTCTGGCCCGCGCCGGCGACGATGGCGACCTTGCCCTCCAGCCGGCCCGACATCAGTAGCCGCCCTGGGTGGAGAAGATGCGCCCAGGGTTGTCGACGAGCATGGTGCGGATCTGCGCCTCGGTCACGCCCCGCTCGAGCAGCGCCGGGATCACGTCCTTGCTGATGTGGGTGTAGCGCCAGCCGCGGGACTGGAGCTTCTCGACGAGGCCCGGGGCCATCTGGTCGAGGTGGCAGGCCGCGTCGTGGGAGAGCACGAGGCGCTCCACCCAACCCCGCTTGACCAGCTCCACCACGGCCTGGAGGCGCTTCTCGTAGTTGATCGGCCAGTTGAGGCCGAAGCGGTCCATGCCGAGGTACGAGCCGGCCTGGAGGAGCTGCTCGAGGTAGTCGAACTCGATCGTGTCTCCCGAGTGGCCGATCACCACTCGGGACAGGTCGACGCCCTCCTCGGCGAAGATGCGCTGCTGGTCGAGGCCGCGCCGGGCCGGGGCGTGGGTGTGGGTGGAGATCGGCGCGCCGGTCTGGCGGTGGGCGCGGGCCACGGCCCGCAGCACCCGCTCGACGCCCTCGGTCACGCCGGGCTCGTCGGTGGCGCACTTGAGGATGCCGGCCTTGAGGCCCGGCGTGCCGTGCACGCCCTCGACGATGTCGCGCACGAACAGCTCGGCCATGGAGTCCGGCGAGCCGAGCAGGTGGTGGTGCGGCAGGTTGTCGAAGGTGTACCAGCCGGTGGCGAACACGATGTTCAGCTCGGTCTGGGCGGCGACCTTGGCGATGCGCGGCACGAACCGGCCGAGGCCGAGCACGGTGAGGTCGACGATCGAGTCGATCCCGACGCCTTTGAGCTCGTTGAGCCGGGCCACGGCGTCGGCGCAGACGGCGTCCTCGTCCCACCCGGTGTCGAAGTTCTGCTGCATCTCGGGGTTGAGCACGAAGATGTGCTCGTGCATGAGCGTGGCGCCGAGCTGCTCGGCGTCGATCGTGCCCCGGGCGGTCTCTACGGTCGGCATGGGTCCCCCCTCTGACGGCTGCGCCTCGAGCCCCGATCCTGCCAGGCTTCGGGTGGCCGCGCGGCAACCCGTCGGGCACGATCGATTGCATCTTCCTGGATCTCTGCGTACCTTTCGTGCACTTCCATTGTTCGAGGGGTGGCGGGTGGCGAGGCTCGGGGCCGACGCAGCAGAGCTGGATTCGGTCGGGGCGGCGTTCGAGACGCTGGGCGCCGACCACCGCGGGCGCCTGGACCGCCTCGTGCGCCTGATCCACGCGGCGCCCTGGCAGGGGCCCGACGCCGAGCGGTTCCGGGCCGAGTTCGCCGGCGGCTGCGCGGCCGACTCCCAGCGGGGGCTCGAGCTGCTGAGCCGGGCCGGGGCGGCGCTGCGGGCGCAGGCCGGCCAGCAGCGCGACACGAGCAACGACCGCTGCACGGCGCCCGCCGACGCGTGGGCGAGCGCCGCCGCGCAGGCCGCAGCCGGCGGCCTGGCGCTGCGCACCGAGACCCGCACCGCGGAGCTGGGCGGCAAGCTGTGGCGCGTGGGCGAGCTGGGTGGGCGGCGCCAGGCGGAGCTGGTGGAACGCCTTGACGGCGCCTTCGAGGTGCGGGTGGCGGTGCGCGACGCGGTGGGCGTGGGCGCCGCGCTCTCGGCCGGCGGCGCCGTCACCTCCGCCGCGCTGGCCACCTGGGGTCCGGGCGCCGGGGCCGACGTGGGGCTCGAAGGCGCGGCGGTGTTCCGTTTCGCCGATCGCCGCGACGCCCGCCGCCTCGCCCGCCGGCTCGGCGTGGCGGTCGACGGGTCGCTCGTGCCCTTCTCGCCGCTGTCCCAGGTGCAGCTCGTGCAGGCGCTGCTCTCCGAACGCGACGCCTTCCAACGGGCCGAGGTGACCCTCGGCGCGGAGGCGACGGCCGGCGTCGCGGCCGCGGCGGCGGTCGCGCTGGGCGCCAAGGCGTCGGGCTCGCTCGGGGCAAAGGCCTCGGCCACGCTCGACACGACGGGCCGGACCACGCTGCGGGTCTCGGCCGATCTGGCGGGCGAGCTCCGCCCCTCGGCGGTGAGCCCGGCCGCGGCCGAGTCGGCATCGGTGGAGGCGGCGCTCACGCTCGACGCCTGGCGCTCACCGACCCGGCTCACGCTGACCGTGGCCAATCGAGCCGCAGCCGAGCGCCTGGAGCCCTGGCTGGCCGACGCGCTCCGCGACGCGCTGGGCGAGTCGGGCGACGCCGAGGTGAGCGTGCGGGCCGAGCTCGACCTGACCACGCCGGCGCCGCCGGCCGTGACCAACCTCGTCGGCCGGCTCCTGTCCGGCCAGGGGGTCGACGAGGCCGCGCTGCGCGACGTGTGGCGCCACGCGCCGGTCACCGTGCTGGCCGAGCAGGTCGACGACGGGAGCGGCTGGCGGCGCCTGTTCGACGGCGCCGACCTCGGCTACGTGAACGCCGGCCGCCGCGAACAGACCCGGGTGCTCGCCGCCGCGTTCGTCCGCCCGCCCGGCGGGCGCCCGGCCCCGATCACGCTGCCCGGCCCCGAGTCCGGCTGAGCAGCCGGGTTACTCCAGCAGCTCGGCGGCGGCCAGCTCGGCGATGCGGTCCTCGCTGTAGCCGAGCAGCCCGTTGAGGATCTCGAAGGCGTGCTCGCCCAGGGTCGGCCCGCCGCGGGTAACCGACGCCGGGGTGCGCGACAACGTGAAGCGCGGCCCCTCGACGTAGGTGACCCCCTCGGGCTGGGTGGCATGAGCCACCCGCACCACGTGCCCGCGGTGCAGGAGCTGCGGGTCGGTGAGGAAATCGGCCGACCGGTTCGCCTTGTGGGCGGGCACGCCGCACGCCGCCAGCTCGGCCGCCGCCTGCTCGGCGTCGCGAGCCGAGGTCCACGCCGAGATGGCGGCGTCGATCTCCTCGCGGCGAGCCCGCCGCACCGCCGCCCCCAACCCGGCGAGGCCCTCGAGGCCCACCGCGGCGCACAACGCCCGCCACTGCGCGTCGGTCTCGCACACGACCGCCACCCACTCGTCGACCCCGGCGGCAGGGTGCACGCCGTGGGGGAAGAAGCGCGAGTCCTCGTTGCCGGCCCGCTCGGCGACGCGCCCGTTCACCTCGTAGTCGAGCAGCGCCGAGGCGAGGAACGGCATCGACGCCTCGGCCTGGGACAGGTCGAGGTACTGGCCGACGCCGGTGAGGCGGCGGTGCTCGAGCGCGGCCAGCACCCCGGCGAGCAGGAAGCGGGGCGCCACGGTGTCGGTGTACGCGCCGAACGGCCCGGCGGGGCCGCGGTCGGGCCAGCCGCACAGGTAGTGGAACCCGGCGACCGCGGCGGCCATCGTGCCGTAGCCGGCCAGCCGGGCGTGGGGGCCGGTCTGGCCGAGCAGGCAGGTGCTGGCCATGATCAGCCCGGGGTTGACCGCCCGGAACTGCTCGTAGCCGAGGCCCCAGCCGGCGAGCACGCCGGGCGAGTACGCCTCGAGCACCACGTCGGCCCAGCGCACGAGGTCGAGCAGCACCTCGCGGCCCTCGGGGCGGTCGAGGCGCAGCGCCAGGCCGAGCTTGCCGGCGTTGTTGTTGTGGTAGAGCCCGGAGTACTCCACGTCGGCGTCGTCGTTGCGGAACGGCTGCAGGGTGCGGGCCGTGTCGAGGCGCAGCGAGCTCTCGACCCGCACGACCGTGGCGCCGTGGTCGGCCATCACCCGGCTGGCGGCCGGGCCGGCCATGACCCACATGAGATCGACCACCTTCAACCCGGCGAGCGGCGCGCCGGTGGGCGGGGCCCCCGCCGGGGCCGGGGCCGGCGCGCTGGGGCGGCGGGGCGGCGCGCCCAACACGGCCGCCGTGTGGGCGCCGAGCCGCGGCGCGGCGGGCAGGGGCGGCCGCGGCGTGGCGCTGAACTTGGCCATCGGCCCGGGGTAGCGGACCCGGCCGAGCTCGCCGTGGTCGACCTCCTCCCACACCTGGCGGTGCGCGAACTGGGGCGACTCGCGCACGTCGCGCACGGTCACGATCGGCACGATCAGGAGCTTGCGGGCCAGCGCCTCGTCCATCAGCTCGGCCTTGGTCTTGGTCTGGAAGAACGCGGTGAGCTCGCGCTTCTCCCGCTCGTACTCCGCCACCGGCTCGCGCCCGTCGAGCAGCATCATCGTGTAGTTCAGCCAGTCCTTGTCCCGGGTGGCGGCGTCGACGAAGCCCTCCTCGTGCGCCCAGTCCATGAGCCGGCGGGTGAAGGGCCCGAACGAGGCGCCGAACAGGAAGATGCAGACGATGAACCCGTCCTTGCACGGGAACGTGAGCTGCACGTCGAGCGCGCCGAGCTTGACGCCGCGCCCGGAGCGGGTGTTGCCGGCGCCGTGCAGCGCGGCGGCCAGCATCTGCGAGATGCAGGCCTGGTTGGCCGCCTGAGCAGCCGAGACGTCGACGTGCTGGCCGAGGCCGGAGCGGGCCCGCTCGTGCAGCGCGATCAGCGCCGCGCCGGCGGCTTCGGCGGCGGCGTGGAACCCGGCCTGGCCCTCGGGGCCGGGACGCACCGGCGGCCGGTCCTCGTCGCCGTTGAGCACGAGCGAGCCCGAGGCGGCGAGGATCGTGAGGTCCGACGCCGGCCACTGCGCCTTCGGCCCGCCGCCGCCGAAGGGCGTGATCGACACGTGCACCAGCGCGGGGTTACGCGCGGCCAGCTCCTCGGGGCCGAGGCCCAGCTCGGCGAGGCGGCCCGGCGCCTCGCACTCGACCAGCACGTCGGCCCCCGCGGCCAGCTCGCGCAGCTGGGCGGCGCCGGCCGGGTCGGTCCAGTCGAGCACCACGCTCTGCTTGCCCCGGTTGTGGGCCCAGAAGCGCAGCGACCGCTCGGGCTCGAGGGCCGGGTCGACCCCAGCGCCGGCGAAGGGCCCGACCCGCCGGGCGCTCGATCCCCCCGGCGGCTCCACCAGGATCACCTCAGCGCCCAGCGCGGCGAGGATCTGCCCGCACAGCTGACCCCGTTCGTCGGTGAGGTCGAGCACCCGGACTGCGCTCAGCATCTCGCTCTCGTCTCCCCCGTCGCCCGCGATGTCCGGGGGGAATCATGCCTGCTGGCGCGGCGACGCGGGCTAGAAACGGGCGCGATGGCCGCCAAGGGCACCCCGGCCACGCTGGCCGCCCAGCGGGCCGAGATCGCGTTCACCCTCCACGAGTACACCGCCGCCGGCGACGGCGGCGACGCGGGGTACGGCGCCGAGGCAGCCGCCGCGCTCGGCGTCGACCCGGCGCGGGTGTTCAAGACGCTCGTGGTCGAGCTCGACAGCGGGCTGGCGGTGGCGGTGGCGCCGGTGACCGGCCCGCTCGACCTGAAGGCGCTGGCCGCCGCGCTCGGGGCCAAGCGGGCGGCGCTCGCCGAGCCGGGCGCGGCCGAGCGGGCCACCGGCTACGTGGTGGGCGGCATCAGCCCCCTCGGCCAGCGGCGGGCGCTGCCGATGGTGCTCGACGAGTCGGCGCTCGCCCACCCGACCGTGTTCGTGAGCGCCGGGCGGCGCGGCCTCGAGATCGCGCTCGCTCCGGCCGACCTCCTGCGCCTCACGAACGCTAGAGCGGCCCCGTTGGCGCGACGCTGACCGGGCTCGTGGTGGTGGTCGTGGCGGCGGGGCCGGTGCGGCTGCGGGTCGGCGGCGCCGGCTTGGAGGCGGACGCAGTGGTGGAGGTGGCGGCCCGGGCCGCGGCCTTCGCCGCCTGCTCGGGGGAGGGGGCGAGGTAGGACTCGAGGCGGCCGAAGGACAGGCCCGCGTCCTTCGCCATGCTCATCAGCAGCACGAGGTTGCCGTAGAGGTCCTCCCGGAAGTGGTTGATCACGATCATGCCCGGCGCCAGCTTCGGCCCGTCGACCACGATCTCGCCGTAGACGCCCGAGGCGTGCCACATGGCCACCGCGGCCAACCCGCACTCGGCCACCACCCGGCGGGTGGTGTTGTCGTACTCGCCGTACGGCGGGCGGAACAGGGTCGGGCGCTCGCCGAAGGTCCGCTCCATGTAGTCCCCGGCGCCGCAGATCTCCCGCCGCTGGACGGCCGCGCTCTTGCCCCGCAGGCTGCGGTGGGAGTAGCTGTGCCCGTGCAGCACGGCGCCGGCCATGCGCAGATCCTCGAAGTACGCGAGGTTGGCGGCCACGGCGTCGGGCAGCACGAACAACGACACGGGCAGGCGGTGCTCCCGCAGGAGCGGGCCGATCCGCGGGTCGAGCAGCGCGATCCCGTCGTCGATCGTCACGAAGATCACCGGATCGGTGGTGGGGACCTTGCGCACCACCGGGGCGAGGCCGGCGGCGCTGAGCGGCGGCGTGACCGAGGCCGCGGCCTGCACGCCGACGAGCGGGGCGCCGCCCGGCCGCGCCGCCAGCGGGACCCCGCCGAGCTCGCCCTGGTAGCCGCGGCCCACGCCCTCGAGCCCCCCGGCCGCGCTGGAGGTGGTGGAAGCGGGCGCGCTGGTGGGGGGCGCATCGGGGGCGGCCGGCGGCGATCCCGTCGACGCCGAGGCCTGACGCAGCAGGCGGGCGTCTCCCACGGTCTGGAGGCGAAGGCCGAAGAGCACGGCCGCGCACGCGCCGACCACGAGCGCCGCCGCCGCCGCCGTTGCGGCCAGCCCTGTACGAGAGGATCGTCTGATAGCGGCGGAGCCTAGGAGCGCCGTTTCGGGCGGCGAGAAGCCGGACGGGGCTTCTCGAACGGGTCATTCTACCCGTCGGCCCCGCGCCGCCGCTCGGCCGGCATCCTCTATCGTCGGATGGGTGGCGCCCCCGCTCCGGCCGCTCTCGGCGCAAGACCGCTGGCTTTTCAACGAAGGCAGCCACGCGCGGCTCTTCGACGTGCTCGGCGCGCACCTCGCCCCGGGCGGCGCCCATTTCCAGGTGTGGGCGCCGAGCGCGGAGGCGGTGGCGGTCATCGGGGACTTCAACGAGTGGGACCCGCTCGCCCACCCGCTGCACCCTGACGACTCGGGCATCTGGCACCGCTTCGTCGACGACGCGGCCCATGGCCAGCGCTACAAGTACCGGGTGACGAGCCGGGGCGGCCACTCGGTCGACAAGGCCGACCCGGTCGGGTTCTTCCACGAGCCCCCGCCGGGGGCGGCGTCGGTCGTGTGGCGCCTCGACGGCTACGAGTGGGGCGACGCGACGTGGCTGGCGGCGCGGGGCGCCGGCCAGCGGGTCGACGCGCCGATCTCGATCTACGAGATGCACCTCGGCTCCTGGAACCGGCAGGGCCCGGTGACCTACCGGGACCTCGCGCCCCGCCTCGCCGACCACGTGGAGCGCTGCGGGTTCACCCACGTGGAGCTGCTGCCGATCATGGAGCACCCCTTCTACGGGAGCTGGGGCTACCAGACCACCGGCTACTTCGCCCCCACCGCCCGGTACGGCCAGCCCCAGGACCTGATGGCCTTCGTCGACCACCTCCACCAGCGGGGCATCGGCGTGATCCTCGACTGGGTGCCCTCGCACTTCCCCACCGACGCGCACGGCCTCGCCACCTTCGACGGCACCCACCTCTTCGAGCACGAGGACCCGCGCCTCGGCCACCACCCCGACTGGCGCAGCGCGATCTTCAACTACGACCGCCACGAGGTGCGCTCGTTCCTGCTGTCCTCGGCGCTGTTCTGGCTGGAGCGCTACCACGCCGACGGGCTGCGGGTCGACGCCGTGGCCTCGATGCTCTATCGCGACTACTCCCGGCGCGCCGGGGAGTGGATCGCCAACGAGCAAGGCGGGCGGGAGAACCTCGGCGCCATCCGGTTCCTGCGCCAGCTCAACGAGACCGTCGAGGCCGCCCACCCCGACGTCGCCACCTACGCCGAGGAGTCGACCGCCTGGCCGGGGGTGTCCCGCCCCACCGCCGACGGCGGCCTCGGCTTCGGCTTCAAATGGGACATGGGCTGGATGCACGACACGCTGCGCTACCTCGCCCGTGACCCCGTGCACCGGCGCTGGCACCACGACGAGCTGACGTTCCGCTCCATCTACGCCAACAGCGAGAACTACGTGCTGCCGCTCAGCCACGACGAGGTGGTCTACGGCAAGGGCTCGCTGCTCGCGAAGCAGCCCGGCGACTGGTGGCAGCAGCGGGCCGGCCTGCGCCTCCTGTATGGCTGGCAGTTCGCCACGCCGGGCAAGAAGCTGCTGTTCATGGGGGCCGAGATGGGCCAGCCGTGGGAATGGCATCACGAGCACGACCTGGCCTGGAGCCTGCTCGGCGAGCCCGACTTCGCCGGCATCCTGGCGTGGGTGCGCAGGCTCAACCGGCTCTACCGCCAGGAGCCGGCCCTGCACGTGGGCGACTGCGAGCCGGCCGGCTTCGAGTGGCTGATCGGCGACGACCGCGACCAGAGCGTGTACGCCTTCCTGCGCCACGCGCCCGGCGCGCGGCCGGTGCTGGCCGTGTGCAACTTCACGCCCACCGCCCGGGAGGGCTACCGGGTGGGCGTGCCCGCCGGCGGCGACTGGGAGGAGCTGGCCAGCAGCGACGACGCCGACTACGGGGGCAGCGGGGTGGGCAACGCCGCCCTCGCCGCGCAGGCCGTGCCCGCCCACGGCAAGGCCTGGTCGCTCGTGCTGCGGGCGCCGCCGCTCGGCGTCTCGCTGCTCGCCCCCGCCCAGTGGCCGGCCCCCACAGCGAGCCCCCCGCCGAGTCCCCCGCCCCGCCCCTAGAAGGAGCGCTCCAGCCCATGTTCGGCTCCGATACCCGGCCGAGAGTGCTGTCGATGGTCCTCGCCGGCGGCGAGGGCCGCCGGCTCGACCCGCTCACGAAGGACAGGGCCAAGCCGGCCGTGCCCTTCGGCGGCCACTACCGGATCATCGACTTCGCGCTGTCGAACCTGGCCAACGGCGGCTTCCGGCGCATCGTGGTGCTCACCCAGTACAAGAGCCACAGCCTCGACGTGCACATCTCCCGCACCTGGCGGCTCTCGGCGATGCTCGGCAACTACGTGACCACCGTGCCGGCGCAGATGCGCCGCGGGCCCCGCTGGTTCCTCGGCTCCGCCGACGCGATCTACCAGAATCTCAACATCATCGGCGACGAACGGCCCGACTACATCTTCGTGTTCGGCGCCGACCACATCTACCGCATGGACCCGAGCCAGATGCTCGACCATCACATGGAGACCGGCGCCGGGGTGACGGTGGCGGGCATCCGTATGCCGATCGAGCAGGCCGACCAATTCGGTGTGATCGAGCGGGACGCCTCGACCTCGGCAATCACCGGGTTCCGGGAGAAGCCGACCGAGAACGTGGTGGGCCTGGCCGATGCGCCGCATCAGGTGCTGGCCTCGATGGGCAACTACGTGTTCACCACCGAGGCCCTCCTCGACGCGGTGTCGGCCGACGCCGACGACCCCACCAGCCGCCACGACATCGGCGGCAACCTGGTGCCCCGGCTGGTCACCGAGAAGAAGGCCAACGTCTACGACTTCACCACCAACCGGGTGCCGGGCGAGACCAGCCGCGACAAGGGCTATTGGCGCGATGTGGGCACGCTCGACTCGTACTACGAGGCCCATATGGACCTCGTGGATCCGCACCCGATATTCAACCTGTACAACGACGAGTGGCCGATCTACACCTCGCAGAAGATGCTGCCGCCGGGCAAGCTCGTGGTGGACGGCCTGGCCGGGCCGCCGCACGTGGAGGACGCGATCGTCTCGAACGGCACGATCGTGTCCGGCGCCACCGTGCGCCGTTCGGTGCTCTCCACCGGCGTGCGGGTGCTCGGCGGGGCGCTGGTGGAAGGCTCGATCCTGCTCGACGACGTGGTGATCGGCGAGCGGGCCGTGATCCGCAACGCGGTGATCGACAAGAACGTCCGGGTGCCCGCCGGGGCCCGCATCGGGGTGGACCGCCCGAGCGACGACGCCCGGTTCGTGGTCTCGCCGAGCGGCATCGTCGCCATCGGCAAGGGCCAGCCGATCACCTGAGCGCGCCGGGTCGGCTACCGCCCGGCCAGCAGCTCCTCGTACAGCGCCAGGTGGCGGGTGGCCGGCCCGGTCCAGGACCAGTCGGCGGTCATTCCCCGGGTCTGGGCGGCGCGGCGGCGCCCGGGGTCGGCGAGGGCGCGCACGGCCCGGTGCAGGCCGTCGACCACGCCGGCGGCGCTCGGCTCGGCGAGGAGGATGCCGGTGCCGGCCTCGGGCTGGGCGTCGAGGTCCACGACCGTGTCGTGCAGGCCGCCGAGGTCGGAGACCACCGGCAGCGCCCCGTACGCCATCGCCTGCATCTGGGCCAGGCCGCAGGGCTCGAACCGGCTGGGCATGAGGAACAGGTCGGCGCCGCCGAAGATGCGCCGCCCGAGCCCCTCGTCGTAGCCCTCCACGAACGCCACCCGGTCGGGCGCGCCGAGGGCGAGCGCGGCGGCCTGCGCGGCCAGGGCGCGGTCGCCGGCGCCGAGGATCACCAGCCGGGCCGGGAGATGGGCGAGGAACGGGGCGGCGGCCAGCGCCAGGTCGACGCCCTTCTGGTCCACGAGGCGGGTCACCATCCCCACCAGCGCCGCGGGGTCGTCGGGCCAGTTGAGCTCGGCGGCCAGCTCCGCCCGGCAGCGGGCCCGGCCGGCGAGGTCGGCGGCGCTGAACGGCGCCGGGAGGAAGCGGTCCGCGGTCGGGTCCCACGCCTCGTCGTCGATCCCGTTGCGGATGCCCACCAGCGCCCCGGCCCGGGCCCGCAGCGGCCCGTCGAGCCCGGCGCCCATCTCCGGGGTCAGGATCTCCGCGGCGTAGGTGGGGCTCACCGCCACGATCCGGTCGGCGAGGGCGATCCCGCCCGAGAGCGGGTTCGTGCCGCCGTACCACTCGTAGGCCTCGGGGCGGCGGGGGATCTGGCCCAGCCACTGGGCGCCGCACACGCCCTGGTAGCCGAGGGTGTGGATGGTGAGCACCGAGGGCGGCGGCGCGCCGGTGAGAAAGCCGAGCGCCGCGGCGCTGTGCCAGTCGTTGAGGTGCACCACGTCGGGCCGGCGGCGCTCGGCCAGCGCGGCGACCACCGCCGAGAAGGCCAGGAACCGGCGGTCGTTGTCGGGCCAGCCGAGCCCGTTCACCGGGTCGAGGTAAGGGTGGGGCCGGCGGACCCCGGGCGTCTCGACGAGGGTCACCTCGCCGGCGCCGGGCCACACCCCGCGGCGCACCCAGGCCGGCTGGGCCCACGAGGGCAGCGCCAGCGGCTCCTCGAGCTCCTCGTCGTCGAGCGCGCCGCCGGCGTAGTCGGGCAGCACCACCTCGACCTCCACGCCCAGGCGGCGCAGCGCCCGCACCAGCCCGGCCGCCGCCTCGGCCAGGCCGCCGACCCGGGCCACCGGCGCCAGCTCGGCGGCGGCGAAGAGCACCCGCATCAGGCGCCCGCCCCCGGCGGCGGTCCGGCGGGGTGGCCGAGCCGCTCGAGCAGCACCAGGCTGAAGGCGTCCACGTCGATGCCGCCGCCGGTGAGCAGGTCAACCGCCTCGGCGTCCGGGTCGGCGGTGTCGAGCACCCGCCGCCACCGGGCCGCGCCCAACCCGGCGGGCGCCCGGAACAGCACCGTGTCGCTCGAGGCGTTGGCCAGCACGAGGAACGACCCGTCGGCGATCCGCTCGCCTCTCGGCCCCCGGGCGAGGAGCGCGTCGCCGTTCAAGAACACGGTGAGCGCCTTGGCCGAGGGGGTCCGCCAGTCGGGGTCGGTCATCTGGCGGCCGTCGGGGCGGAACCAGCCGACGTCGACCACCCCGGAGCCGTCGACCGGGCCGCCCCGGAACCAGTTGCGCCGCCGGAACACCGGATGGGCGCCGCGCAGCTCCCCGAGGCGGCGGCAGAAGGCCAGCAGCTCCTCGTCCACGTCGTCCCAGGCCACCCAGGACACCTCGTTGTCCTGGCAGTACGCGTTGTTGTTGCCGCCCTGGCTGCGGCCGAGCTCGTCGCCCGAGAGCAGCATCGGCACGCCCTGGGAGAGCATCAGCGTGGCCAGGAACGAACGCCGCCGCCGGGCCCGCAGGGCGAGGATGGCGGGGTCGTCGGTCGGGCCCTCCACGCCGCTGTTCCACGAGCGGTTCACGCTCTCGCCGTCGCGGTTGGCCTCGCCGTTGGCCTCGTTGCGTTTGTGCTCGTAGGCCACGAGGTCGGCCAGCGTGAAGCCGTCGTGGGCGGTGACGAAGTTGATGCTGGCCACCGGGCGCCGCCCGGCCGACTGGTAGAGGTCGGAGCTGCCCGAGAACCGCGAGGCGAACTCGCCGAGCGAGCCGGGCTCGCCCCGCCAGAAGTCGCGCACGCCGTCCCGGTAGCGGCCGTTCCACTCCGACCACAGCGTCGGGAAGTTGCCCACCTGGTAGCCGCCCTCGCCCACGTCCCACGGCTCGGCGATGAGCTTGACCTCGGAGAGCACCGGATCCTGGTGGATGATGTCGAAGAACGCGGCGAAGCGGTCCACGTCGTGCAGCTCCCGGGCGAGCGCGGCGGCGAGATCGAAGCGGAACCCGTCGACGTGCATCTCGAGCACCCAGTAGCGCAGTCTGTCCATGATCACCCTCAGGACGCTGGGGTGCAGCGGGTTGAGGCTGTTGCCGGTGCCGGTGAAGTCCACGTAGAAGCGCGGGTTGTCGCTGGAGCAGCGGTAGTAGGAGAGGTTGTCGATGCCCTTGAACGAGAGCATCGGGCCCATGTGGTTGCCCTCGGCCGTGTGGTTGTAGACGACGTCCAGGATCACCTCGATGCCCGCGCGGTGAAGGGCCTTGACCATGCCCTTGAACTCGCGCACCTGCTCGCCCGCACGCCCGGTGGCGGCGTACATCGCATGGGGGGCGAGGAACCCGATCGAGCTGTAGCCCCAGTAGTTGGTCAGCCCCTTACCCACCAGGTGGTGCTCGTCGGCGCTGTGGTGCACCGGCAGCAGCTCGACGGCCGTGACCCCGAGCGAGCGCAGGTGCTCGACCGCCTGGTCGGACGCGAGGCCGGCGTAGGTGCCGCGCAGGTCCTCGCGCACCCCGGGGTGGCGCTTGGTGAAGCCCTTGACGTGAACCTCGTAGATCAACGTCTGGTGCCAGGGCGTCATCGGTGGGCGATCGCCCTCCCAGTCGAAGGCGGGGTCGACGACGATGCCCTTGGGGATCGCGTCCGCGTCGTCGGTTTCGTCGCGCACCAGGTCGGCGTCGTCGCCGTCGGGCTCGTAGGGCAGCACGTTGCCGGCGTCCCAGAGGATCGGGCCCTCGATCGCCTTCGCGTAAGGGTCGATCAACAGCTTGTGGGGGTTGAAGCGGTGCCCCTGCTCGGGGGCCCACGGGCCGTCTACACGATAGGCGTAGCGCTGGCCCGGGCCGACGTCGGGGAAGTAGCCGTGCCACTGGAAGGCCGTGACCTCGGTCAGATCCACCCGGGTCTCGCGGTCGCGCTCGTCGAACAGGCACAGCTCCACGCGGGTGGCGTTCTCCGAGAAGAGCGAGAAGTTGGTGCCGCCGCCGTCCCAGGTCGCGCCGAGCGGGAAGGGCCACCCCGGCCAGACCCTCATCGCACCACCGCCCCGTGCAGGGCCGGCAGCCGCAGACGGTCGCCGCCGATATCGACGCCCGCGCCGGTCGCGAGCACGACCTCGGCGGCCTCCACCGGCACCTCGGCCGGCCGGCGGGCGAAGTTGCCGACCACCTCGAGCGGCCCTCGGCGCACGCCGATCCACCCCTGGGCCTCGTCGAACCGCACCGCCGGCTCGTCGGGCGGCAGCGCCCGGCGCAGGGCGAGCAGGTCGCGGTAGAGCGCGCGTACCTGGGGATCACCCCGGTCGGGGTCGATCACCGACCGGGCGAAGGTGGCGGGATCCTGGGGATCGGGCAGCTCCCCGCCGAAGCCCGCGAACGCGGCGAGCTCGCGCCGCCGCCCCCGCCGCGTCGCCTCGGCGATGCGCGGGTCGATGTGGTCGGTGAAGAACTGGAAGGGCCGGCGCTCGCCGTGCTCCTCGCCCATGAACACGAGCGGGACGAAGGGGGAGAGCAGGACCCACATCGCGGCCAGCCGCCTCACGGGAGCCGGCAGGCGGTCGCCGAGGGCCCGGTTGCCGATCTGGTCGTGGTTCTGGGCGTAGACCACGAACGCTCCGGGCTCGGGCCCGCCGGCGCTGGCCGCGGCGAGGTCGGCGACGGAGCCGACCTCGGCGTAGTAGCCGTCGCGCTCGCCGGTCAGCAGCGCGTGCAGCGCGTGGTGGAAGCCGTCGGACCACTGGGCGTCGAAGCCCCAGCCGCCCTCGTCCTCGCCCTGGACCAGGCGCGGGTCGCTCGCGCCGCACTCGGCGATGGTGATCGCCGTCCGGCGCTCGGCCGCGGTGCGCGCGCACAGCTCGGCCGCCAGGTGGCGCGGCCCCGGGTCCTCCATGGTGTGGACCGCGTCGACCCTGAGGCCGTCGATGCGGTAGTCGCGCAGCCACATGCAGGCGTTCTGGAGTGCCCACTCGCGGGCGCCGCCGCACCCCGGCCCGGCCAGGTTGAGGGCCGGTCCCCAGGGCGTCTCGAGGCCGTCCGCCAGGTAGGGGCCGAATGCCTCCAGCGCCTGGGCGCCGGGGCCGAGGTGGTTGTAGACGACGTCGAGGATCACGCAGAGCCCCTGCGCGTGGGCCGCGTCGACCAGCGCCGCGAGCCCCTCGGGGCCACCGTAGGCCGGGTGCGGGGCCCAGGTGTAAAGGCCGTCGTAGCCCCAGTTGCGCTCTCCGGGAAAGGTCGCCACGGGCATCAACTCGATCGCCGTGACGCCCAGCTCGCGCAGCTCGCCGAGCCGGGTCGCCACCCCGGCGAAGGTCCCCTGCCGCGTGAAGGTGCCCACGTGGAGCTCGTAGATCACGAGGCTCTGGGGATCGAGGCCCTCCCAGCCGCCGGCCGACCAGCGGAAGGCCGCCGGATCGACGACCCGCGAGGGACCGAGGACACCCTCGGGCTGGAAGCGCGAGCAGGGATCGGGCAGCCGCGCGCCGCCGTCGATCACGAGGTGGTAGTCCTCACCGGGGCCGGCCGCCGCCTCCGCCACGAAGACGCCGTGTCCCTCGTGGGCGAGCGGCACCTCGGCGCCCCCCACCGCGACGGCGACAATGCGGGCGCGCGGCGCCCACACCCGGAACCGGGTGCGCCCCCCTTCGAGAGGCGCCGCTCCCAGGGGCCTCCGCCAGGGGGTCGCGTCCTCAGCCATCGGGCGCGAGCCAGATCACCGCGAGCGGTGGGAGCGTCAGCTCGGCCGATGCCGGCTCACCCCCCCAGGGCTCGTCCCGGGCCTCCACCCCGCCGAGGTTGCCGAGGTTCGCGCCGCCGTAGGCCTGGGCGTCGGAGTTCAGGACCTCGCGCCAGCGGCCGGGCTGCGGCATCGGCAGGCGGTACGCGCTCCGCGGCACCGGCGACAGGTTCGCCACCGCCACCACGGGGCGCCCCGCGGAGTCGAAGCGCGCGAAGGCCACCACGTTGGCGTCCCGGTCGTCCACCACCAGCCAGCGGAAGCCGGCGGGCTCGGAGTCGCTCTCCCAGAGCGCCGGGTGCGCGCGATAGAGCCGGTTGAGGTCGCGCACGAGTCGCTGGGTGCCGGCGTGGAGATGGCGCTCCAGCAGGTGCCAGTCGAGGCTGCGGACGTGGCTCCACTCCTGCTCCTGGGCGATCTCGCACCCCATGAACATCAGCTTCTTGCCCGGATGTGCCCACATGTAGGCGTACAGGGCGCGCAGGTTCGCGTGCTTCTGCCACTCGTCGCCGGGCATCCGTGCCAGCAGCGAGCCCTTGCCGTGCACCACCTCGTCGTGCGAGAGCGGCAGGACGAACTGCTCGGTGAAGGCGTAGACCAGGCTGAAGGTGAGGTCGTCGTGGTGGTAGCGGCGATGGACCGGGTCGAGGGCGAAGTACTCGAGCGTGTCGTGCATCCAGCCCATGTTCCACTTGAGGTCGAACCCGAGCCCGCCGACGTGCACGGGCCGCGACACCGCCGGCCAGGCGGTCGACTCCTCGGCGGCCATCAGCACGCCGGGCTGGTCGGCGTGGGTGACCACGTTCAGCTCGCGCAGGAAGGCGATCGCGTCGAGGTCCTCGCGCCCGCCGTACTCGTTCGGCAGCCACTCGCCCGCCGACCGCGAGTAGTCGCGGTAGAGCATCGAGGCGACGGCGTCCACCCGCAGGCCGTCGGCGTGGTACTCGGTCAGCCAGTAGAGGGCGCTCGCGACCAGGAAGTTGCGGACCTCGTTGCGGCCGTAGTTGAAGATCAGCGTGCCCCAGTCGGGGTGGGCGCCCCGGCGCGGGTCGGCGTGCTCGTAGAGGGCGGTGCCGTCCAGCTCGGCCAGGGCGAAGGCGTCGCGCGGGAAGTGGGCCGGCACCCAGTCGAGGATCACCCCGATCCCGCGCGCGTGGAGGCGGTCGATCAGCTCGCGCAGGTCGTCGGGTGTCCCCAGGACCGGGGAGGGGGCGAAGTAGGAGGTCACCTGATACCCCCACGAGCCCGAGTACGGGTGGGCCATCACCGGAAGCAGCTCCACGTGGGTGAAGCCGAGGTCGACGACGTAGTCGCCCAGCTCATCCGCCAGCTCGAGGAGCGTGAGCGAGCGGTTGCCCTCGTCCGGGTTGAGGCGCCACGAGGGCAGGTGGACCTCGTAGATCGACACCGGCTCGGCGTGGGGGCGCCCGGCGGCGCGGCGGGCGATCCAGTCGCGGTCGCGCCAGCGGTGGGCGGAGACCTCCACCACCGAGGCCGTGCGCGGCGGCACCTCGGTGGCGCCGGCCATCGGGTCCGCCTTCAGCCGGAGCGCGCCGTCCGCCCCGCGGATCTCGAACTTGTAGCGCTGGCCCGGGCCGACGCCCGGCAGGAAGAGCTCCCAGACACCCGAGGCCCCCATCGAGCGCATCGGGTTAACGCGCCCGTCCCACCCGTTCCAGTCGCCGACCACGCTCACCGAGCGGGCCGACGGCGCCCAGACCGCGAAGGCGACCCCGCCGGCGCCGTCGATCCGCCGCACGTGGGCCCCCAGGCGCTCCCAGAGGCGCTCGTGGCGGCCCTCGCCCACGAGGTGCAGGTCCAGCTCGCCGATCGAGGGCAGGAACGAGTAGGGGTCGCGCCCGCGGGTCGTGACGCCGGCGTGCTCCACCTCCACCTCGTACCCGGGCAGGGCGGTGGCGCCCGCCACCGTCCCCGCGAACAGGCCGTCCGCCAGGTGCGCCAGCTCCAGCGGCGCGCCGTCGGCGGGGTGCAGGACGACCCGGGTCGCCTCGGGCCTCCACACCCGCACCGCGACGCCGCCCGGCACCGGATGGGGTCCGAGGACGCGGTGCGGATCGTGGTGGTCGCGGGCCGCCAGGAGGGCGAGGTCGTCGTCGATGGCCACCGTCACGCCTCGACCGCGAAGACGTGGGCCGGGGTCACGGCCGGGTCCAGGCGGACGTAGTTCGGCCCGACCCTCCAGCGGTGAACGGCGCCGGTGACGAGGTCGCGCACCGTGAACTCGTGTGGCAGGTCAAGATCGCCCGGCACGACGGCGAGCCCCTCCCGCGCCGCGTGTGGGTCGACGTTGACGCAGACGATGATCGTCTCGCGGCCGCGGCCCTTGGCGTAGGCGATCAGCGCGTCGTTCTCCGTGGCCATGAAGCGGACGTCGATCCGGGTGAGGGCCGGCGCCGCGCGGCGGATCTCGTTGAGGCGGCGCACGAGCGGCAGCAGGGTGCCGTCCAGCCGGCGCTCCTTGGGCTCGTACTTCTCCGAGTCCAGGTACTCCTCGCTGCCGCGCTCGAGCGGGGTGGCCTCGAGGTTCTCGAAGCCCGAGTAGATCCCGTAGCTGGGCGAGAGGGTCGCGGCGAGGATCAGGCGCGCCTCGAACGCGGCCCGCCCCCCCTCCTGCAGGTAGGCGTGGAGGATGTCCGGGGTGTTGGCGAAGAAGTTCGGGCGGAAGAAGTCCGCCACCGGCCCCGCGAGCTCCTCGACGTAGTCGGTCAGCTCCGACACCGAGTTCTTCCACGTGAAGTAGGTGTACGACTGGCTGAACCCGGCCTTCGCGAGCGCGTACATCCGGGCGGGGCTGGTGAACGCCTCCGCGAGGAAGATCACGTCGGGGTGCGCGGCCCGGACCGTCCGGATCAGCCACTCCCAGAAGCCGAGCGGCTTGGTGTGGGGGTTGTCCACCCGGAAGATCCGCACCCCGCGCTCCACCCAGAACACGAGCGCGTCGCGCAGGGCGTCCCAGAGGGCGCGCCAGTCCTCGCCGCCGAAGTTGAGGTTGTAGATGTCCTGGTAGCGCTTGGGGGGGTTCTCGGCGTACTTGAGGGTTCCGTCGGGGCGCCGGTGGAACCAGTCGGGATGCTCGGTGAGCCAGGGGTGGTCGGGTGAGCACTGGATCGCGAAGTCGAGGGCGATCTCCATGCCGTGGGCGCCGGCAGTGGCCACCAGGCGCTCGAGGCCCGCCGCCGTCCCCAGCTCCGGGTGGACCGCCGTGTGGCCGCCATCGGTCGAGCCGATCGCCCAGGGGCTCCCGGGATCGCCCGGCCCGGCCGTCGGCGCGTTGTTGCGCCCCTTGCGATGGGTCGTGCCGATCGGGTGGATCGGCGGCAGGTAGAGGACGTCGAAGCCCAGCTCGGCGAGCCTGGGAACCACCCGCTCGACTCCGGCGAGCCCGCCGAACGAGCGCGGGAACAGCTCATACCAGGCGCCGACGCGGGCGCGCTCCCGGTCGACGTCGACCTCGAGCGTGGACGAGCGGACCTTCTCCGGGCGATGCGCCAGGCGGCGCATC
>JBJXGF010000081.1:0-3704 GCA_046153015.1 Acidimicrobiales bacterium
AACGATGTCGGAAAGCCGTGTGCGAGAAACCCGCATGCACGGTTTGACAGGGGGCCGCTGGCGAAGCGGACAACAGTCGACGACGAGCGAGAAACCCGAGGGCCAGCGCCCGGTACTCGACCGCCACCCCGACCAGCCAGCGGCCTACCTTACCTCGTCGAACGCGAGGAGCTTGGCCATGGACGCCTCCTGCTCCTCGGCGGTCAACGCGTCCCACGACGGCATCTCGCCGTAGCCGGCGAGCAGAACGAAGTACTTCACGGTGAGCTCCTCACATCACGGCCGGCGCGTATCGCCAGCCGGGATCATGACGCGTGACACCACCCCGATTCGATAACCGCGGACGAGTATCCGAGTTCAGTCAGGGGTGCGGATCGTGGCCGCGTAGCCGGTCGCTGCCCAGCGGCGATGGCGTGGCGCGGAGTCGTTCCCCCTCGATGGGGCAGGAGGGCGGCAGATCGGCGGCCCCCAGCTCGGTGAGCACGCCGGCGAGGACCTGGCGTCGGTGGGCGGCGAAGGTGAGCACGTGGGCAACGACGCTGCGGTAGGAGAACGCCTGGAGTGGCTCGCACAGCGTGTCGATGAACGAGTCGGCCCACCGTCCGTCTCGTTCGAGCTCGCCGACCAGCTCGACGAACTCGGCGCCGGCGACCGTGTGGCGAGCCCGGAGCGCGGGCATGGACCGCTCGCCGGGCGTCGGAGGGCGTCGCCCGCGGATGGCGGCGACCCAGATCTCCTTGGTCCACACCAACCGGTCGCACATGGCCCGCACCGACGGCTCGGGACCGTCGAAGTCGAGCACGACATGACCGGGACGAACCTCCCGATCCAGCGCGGTCTCGCTGAGCGCGCCGGCGGCGTCGAGCAACCCGGCGGTGAGCCACCGGTCGTGTTCGACGAGCAGCTCGAGCGGGCCGGCCGCCGCCGCGCCTGGGCGATCAGCGCGGCGGGTTCGCAGTTCGAGGTTGTCGGGCGGATGGAAGTGCACGCCGTTGGGGGCTCGCACCCGGAAGTCGCGCTCGTCGATCGCGAACCCGCTCGGCGTGACCCCGTGAAGGGAGTGAAACGCCCTGGAGAAGCCCTCCACCGACTCGTAGCCGGCGGCCCAGGCGGTGTCGGTCACCGATCGTCCGTGCCCGAGTTGCCACGCCGCCCGTTCCAGCAGCAGACGCCGGCGCAGCGCCATCGGGGTTTCACCCAAGCCGGCGGCGACGACCCGGTCGAAGTGAAAGCGGCTCAGGAACGCCCGGCTGGCCAACGACGCCCCGTCGAGACCGTCATCCAGCGCACCGACGATGGCGTCGACCAGCTCCCGCAGCCGATCCCTTTCTGACGACCCCCCGATCCACTCCAGGGACGCCCACAACGTCCGCTGGCGATCAGACCCGCGCCCGGGGCAGGCTCGCAGCAGCGCCGCGATCAGCGCGGCCGAACCGTCGGCCACGTGCCGCAGTTGTCCACCATCACCAGCAGCCGGCGGTCACGAACCTGCCAGGCCAACGCCGCCGGACGATCGTTCGACGGCCCCACCAGCACACCCATCGCGTCGGCTGCGACCTCGACCACCGGGACGCGTCGCTCACCGCCTCCAACTCCACCCGCACCGCCTCCTCCTCACCCGCCGCCGTGAGACGGCCGAGGACCTCGCCCGCCAGTCGGGTCTTGTCGCTGCCCCCCGGCCCCGTCACCGTCACCGTCACCAGCCGACATTCCTCCACCAGGTTGGTCAGCTCGTCCAGCTCCCGGAGGTGACCGACGAACGACGTCAGCTCCATCGCATGGCCCACCGAAGGCGATCGGTCGTCGCCCGGCGCGGGCGGCTCGTCGGTCGGGTGCGGCAAAGCAAACATGCTTCCCACTCGGCTACCCCCATCCGTCCGTTCCCATGCCCGGCAGGCGCAACCGGCGAGGCTTCCGAGCTCCGCTACGCCCGTTGCCGTTGCCCACGTCGGCGAACGACCTCCTCGACTGCGCTTGGCGGTGTCTTGGGGCTCATCGAGCGTTGACGAGGCGCTGCTGGCGATCGATCATCACCACTCGGACGAGGTCGACGATCTCAGGAGCGGCCTCGGACAGCGATCCGGCATCGAACGGCGGCTGCGGGTCGTACTCGATGCCCAGCTGGATGGCTTGGGCGAGCTCGGGGCCGACGAGCCGGTCGACGATGGCGAGGGCCAGGTCGATCCCCGCAGACACGCCTGCGGCGGTGACGATCTTGTCCAGCCACACCGCCCGCTGCACCGTCGGCGTCGCCCCGAAGGCCCGCAAGTCGTCGCACGCGATCCCATGGCTGGTGGCGTTGAGCCCGGCGAGCAGGCCGGCGGCGCCGAACAGCAAGCTGCCCGTGCACACCGACGCGGTGCAGGTGGTATGAGGATGCACCGCGCGGACCCACTCGATCACCGGGTCGCCGTCACGAGCCATCTTTCCAAGTGATGAGCCCGCCTGGGACCACCACCACGTCGGGCGCCGCAACGTCGGCGAAGGTCGGCTGATGTCGAGATGCCGAAGCCCGACATCGTCGACGACCTCGCCCCGACGTGCCGCGCAGAGCACGACCTCGGCGTCGGGCAGGTTCGTCAACACCTGATACGGGCCGACCACGTCCAAGGCCGTGAACCTGGGGAACACGCCGATCGCGATCTGCATCCTGTCCTCCTCTGCGCTGCCGTCCGTCCGAGCCGGTGAGCGGGCTGCCGACCATCCCGGCGAACCGCCGGCCCCCCAACATCGGCCAGGTGGCTGCGGTCGAGGTCGTCGTTGACGATCTCGCCGCATGGATCAGGCGTCGATGACCTCGATGGGGCAGCGCGGTCCTGTCGCGTCGGCGAGGCGTCGATCGAGGGTCACGAGGGTCGCGCCGAGCACCTCGGCCAGCGCGGCGTACGTCGCGTCCCAGCCGCGCACGGTCTCGTGCAGCTCCCAGGCGCGAGCGAGGAGCGCCCGGTGCCCGTAGCGCTCACCGGGCCATGCGGCGAGGTCCTCGACAGCGAGTTGAGCGAGAGTCGGATCCAGCGTGCCGGCAAGGCGATCTCGACGGAGGAGGCCGAACACCTCCACGCGATGATGTGGGGGGCGGCGTGGTCACCGTCTTGCGCGAGCCGTTGCCGGATGAGCTCGGCGCGAGGGGAGTCGATGACGACTTCGTAGAGGCACGAGGCGTCGACGACGATCACGACGGCCACGGCCCTCGAAGCTCATCCAGCGCCTGCAACGTGTCGCGCTGGGTGCGCACGCCGGGCCGGCGCCGCGTACGCTCCAGCCACTCCGCCACCGTGGGCCGTGCGGCCAGCCGCTCGGCCTCCTTGCGAAGGTACTCCGGCACCGACAGGCCCACCTCCGCCGCCCGGCGCGCCAGCGCGACGTACACCGCGTCGTCGACATCCCGAATCTGGATGGATCGGGGCATGATTGCATGACGGCATGCAAGATGCATGCAGCATGATCGCATCGGGGCGTCGGATTGGTGCTCCGCTCCGACGGCTCGGCTCGTTGTTCGTACACTTCTGGTGTGACCTCGCCCGGCGCCGGGCTCGGCCGGCCGGTCTCGTATTCGGGGCTCGGCCCGACCGCGGTGCTCGGCCGCGACGCGGAGCGGGCCGATCTCCTCGATCGTCTCGCAAGCCACCGGATGGTGACGGTGGTCGGACCGGGCGGGTCGGCAAGACGACGCTTGCTCGCGAGGCGGCCCGCCGGGCCGCCGC
>JBJXGF010000085.1:0-11347 GCA_046153015.1 Acidimicrobiales bacterium
GGTCGAACTGTTCTTCTCGATCCTGCAACGCAAAGTGATCCGCAACGGGAACTTCACCTCCCGCGACGACCTGATCGCCAAACTCCTCGCCTTCATCACCGACTACGACAAGACCGCCCGCCCCTTCCAATGGACATACGCAGCCGACCCCCTCGTCGCCTGACCAACCACACGCGAACCACTTCCGCGCGCCAGCACTAGCCCTCGCCGCCGCGGCGGGCCCGGCTCGGGGCCACCCGGGGCGGCTCGCCGGGCTGCTTGGGGTACACCGGCGGCCACGGCGCGTCGGGCAGGCCGGCGTCGCGGTCCCGCTCGGCCAGGGCGAGCAACGGCTCGAGCGACTGCGGCCGCTCGTCGATGCCGGCCCACGGGTCGCCGCGCTCGGCCAGCCGGCCGGGCGCCACGGCGATCGTCAAGTGGTCGGGGTCCACCTCGGGCAGCTCGTCCCACGCGATCGGCGTGGACACCTGAGCGCCGATCCTCGCCCGTACGCACCACGGGCCGAACACCGTCTTGTGCGGGGCGTTCTGGTTGAAGTCCACGAACACCCGCCGCCCTCGCTCCTCCTTCCACCAGGCGGCGGTGATGAGCTCGCCGTGGCGGCGCTCCAGCTCCCGGGCCAGGGCCACCGCCGCCGCCCGCACCTGGTAGGCGTCCCACCTCGGCAGCAGGCGCAGATACACGTGCAGGCCTCGGCTGCCGGTGGTCTTGAGCCAGCCGACGAGGCCGAGGTCGTCGAGCAGGGCCTTGGTGTGCGCGGCGGCCCGGCGCACCTCGTCGAAGCGCACGCCCGGCGAGGGGTCGAGGTCGATGCGCAGCTCGTCGATCGTCTCGGGCCGGGCCGCCTGGTAGGGCCAGGGGTGAAAGCCCAGGCAGCCGAGGTTGACCGCCCAGACCACGTGGGCGAGATCGGCCAGGACCAGGGCGCGGGAGGTGGTGCCGTTCGGCGTCGACACGATCGTGGTCTGGAGCCACTCGGGCGCCCCGGCCGGCGTCCGCTTCTGGAAGAACGACTTGCCCTCTGCGCCCTCCGGGAAGCGCTGCAGGAGGGTGGGGCGCCCCCCCAGCGTGCGCAGCAACGGGCCCCGCACGGCGAGGTAGTAGTTGACGAGGTCGAGCTTGGTCTCGCCTCGCTCCCGAAAGAACACCTTGGCGGGGTGGGTGACCGGCACCGACACCCCGTCCAGCTCGAGCACCACGTCGTCGCTCGCCATGGCCGGCTACCCGCGGGGGCGCAGCACCATCTGGGTCTGGGTGACCTTGGCGGCGAGGCGGCCCTCGTCGTCGCGCAGCTCGGTCTCGACCACGATCGTCGTCGACCCGACGTGCAGCGCCTTGGCGTCGGCGGTGAGCGCGCCGGCGCGCAGCGCGCCGAGGAAGTTGGTCTTCGACTCGATCGTGGAGGTGCCCGCCGCCCCCTCGGGCAGGTTCAGAAAGGCGCACGCCCCGCCGGCGGCGTCGGCCAGGGCCATCACGGCGCCGCCGTGGAGGAGCCCGTTGGTGGTGCACAGCCCGGGCGCCCAGTCGAGCGCCAGGCGGACCTCGTCGGGACGCAGCGCCAGTGCGCGCATGCCGAGCGTGGCGCAGAACGGCATGGTCTCGTGGAGGAAGGCGGTCGGGTCGCGCTCGAGATCGGTCACGCCCGCCAGTCTCGTCGCCCCCGCCGACCTTTGGGTATCCCCAGCCGCCTGGTTCACTGTGGCATGTTCACTGTGGGCATGGCCGTGCGCCGCGTCGCCCATGTCCTCGCCGCGCTGGCCGTCGCGCCGGCCGGGTGCGCTGTCGGCACAGTCGGTCCAGTCGGCCCGGCTGTCTTGAGCGCCCCTGCGGCAGGGGCGCCGGTGGAGCAGGCGGAGGCCTGCCCGGACCCCTTGCCGGACCGCCCGAGCTTCGCGCCCGGGGTGCGCGATGCGGTCCTGGCCGGGGCCGCCGGCCTCGACCGCTGGACGGGCGGACCCCTCCCCGCCGCCTGGCAGGTGGACCACGTGCTGGCGTGGCGGGAGGCGCTGTGCTCGGGGCTGGCGGTGGGGGAGCGGCACGCCTTCTACAGCTACGCGCCGAACCTGGCCGCCACCGCCTCGGCGGTCAACGCGGCCAAGAGCGATTGGGGGCCGGGGTCGTGTCGCGAACCGGCCGCCCGCCGGGCCACCGGAAGCTGCCCGGGGGGCGGCTGGACGCCGCCCGACCAGTCGGCCCGCTGCTGGTTCGCCGTCACGTGGCTGGCCACCAAGGCGCGGTTCGCTCTCGGCGTCGACCCCGAGGAAGCGGCGCAGCTCACCGCGGAGCGGGCCCGCTGCGGGGAATAGGGTGGGCGGGGTGACCGGCGCCCCACGACCGCCCGAGCGCCGTCTCGCCGACGCGTTCGCGCCCTACCACAACCTGTCGTACTACTGCCCGGAGATCGCCGAGTTCACCGCAGCCGGCATGCGCGGCTGGTGGATGGCCTACTTCGCGTGCCGCTCGGCGCCGCTCGGTCGGGTTCCAGCCGAGGTGGTGACCGCCGCGTTCTACGGGTTCGCGCCGCGCATGGTCCACCGCGCCATCCCGGCGGTGTGGGCGGTGATGTCGCCCGCCGAGGCGCTCGCGCGGCGTCTCGACGTGACCGATCGGGCCCTGCGGCGGGTGCTGGGCGAGGAGGTCGCCGGGCCCGCCGTGGCGGAGGCCGCGGCGCTGGCGCGGCGTGCCGTGGAGGGCTGCGAGCTCGCCGGGCGCCCGCTTTTCGCCGGGCACTGCGCCCTCGAGTGGCCGACGGCGCCGCATCTCGTGCTGTTCCACGCCTGTACGCTCCTGCGCGAGCAGCGGGGCGACTCGCATTCGCTGGCGTTGGCCGCTCACGAGCTCGACGGGGTGGCCTGCCACGTGATGATGGCCGCCCTCGGGCACGGGAACCGAGCCTCGATCCTGCCCATCCGGGGCTGGACCGAGGCCGAGTGGGCGGCGGCGCAGGAACGGCTCACGGCACGCGGCTGGCTCAGCGCCGACGGCTCGCTCACCGAGGCCGGCCGTGAAGGCCGCGCCGCGGTCGAGGCCCTCACCGACCGCCTGGCCGCCGAGCCGGCGGCCCGCCTCGGCGAGCGCGGGCTCGACCGCTTCGTCGAGCTCATGACCCCGCTGTCGGAAGCGCTGCACACCCGGGGCGGGGTGCCGGGCTCGTGGCCGCCCCCGCACCTGCTGCGCCCGGCGTAGGTTCGTCTGGGGGCTGCGCCCCCAGGCCCCGTCGCCGCCCGGCTCGCTGGCGCTGGCGCGGGCGGCCGGCCTCGCTACGCTCGGCCGGGCCACCGGGTTGGTCAAGGCGCCGTCACCACCGACGAGGAGCGAGGCGATGGACTGGACGGAGCTGGCGACCCATCTGAACGGCATCGCCCACCTCGCCGCCGCCAGCCCCACGGGTGAGCCGCACGTGTCGGTCGTGGCGCCGATCCTCGAGGAGGGTCGGCTGTGGATCATGACCCGCGCCACCTCGGGCAAGGCGGCCCGCCTCGCCGCGAACCCTCGGGCCGCGCTGGTGTGGCGCTCGGCCAAGACCTCCAGCGAGGCCTACCTGTACGGCCGCGCCGAGCTGGTCGACGACCTCGCCGAGAAGCGCCGCCTGTGGACCTCAGGGCGGCTGCCCTTTGACCCGGCGGCGTTCTTCGGCTCGGCCGAGAACCCCGACCTCGTGCTGGTGCGGATCACGCCCACCCGCGCCGTGGTGCTCACCTCGGTGGACGGCCGCCCGACCGTCCTGCGCTGGCAGGCGCCCTGACCGCTTGGCCCTGTCAGCCGTTCTTGTGTCGGGGGCTGCGCTCCCGGACCCCGTCTACGTCGGGCTCGCTGGCGCTCGCTCGGCCGTGGGCTTCGCTGCGCTCAGCCGTTCTTGTGTCGGGGGCTGCGCCCCCGGACCCCGTCTACGTCCGGCTCGCTGGCGCTCGCTCGGCCGTGGGCTTGGCTGCGCTCAGCCCTGGCGGGCCTGCACCTCGCGCAGGGCCCGGAACCCCTCGACCGCGGTGGGGAAGCCGACGTAGCCGATCACGGTGATCATCAGCTCCTCGAGCTCGGTGATCGTGGCGCCGTGGTTGAGGGCGCCCTGCAGGTGGAAGCGCAGCTCGGTCGGGCGGTGCTGGGTGGTGAGCGTGGCGCACACCACGAGCGAGCGGTCACGCGGGCTCAGCTCGTCGCGGGACCACAGCTCGCCGAACGCGAACCGCCCGGCGGGCCCGGTGAACGAGCCCATGTCCACGCCGGGGCCGCCCGGCGGCTGGTTCCGGCCGAGCCGGCCCATCACGGCCCGGGCGTCGGCGCTGCGCTGGTCGTCGTCCTTGCGGGGGGCCGGCGGGCTCGGTTCGAGCCGCTCGACGCCGGCCGCTTCGGCCATCGCCTCGTGCGCCACGGTCATTGCGTCGATGGCGCGGGGGAACCCGGCATAGCCGCCGAGCTGCACGAACACCTCCTCGATCTCGGTGCGGGTGAGCCCGTGGCTCAGGCCGCCGCGGACGTGGCTGCGGAGCTGGTTGAGCTGGTTGAGCGTGGCGAGGATCGTGATCACCACCAGGCTGCGGTCCCGGCGGGACAACCCCGGCCGGGTCCAGATCTCACCGAGCGCGAAGTCGATCACGTACGAGCCGAGCGGCCCGAGGCGCTCCTCGGTCGCGGCCGCCACCGCCTCCCCGTCGACGTTGCCGCCGCGCAGCGTGCGCTGCACGTCGATCCCCGCCGCCCGGCGCTCCGCGTGGGTCTTCTTGGCCATGTCCCCTCCGTCTGCTCCGCTGCCCGGGGGGCGCTGCGCCCGGTCCGGTCCGCCTACTCTTGCGCGGCGTGGACCAGTCCGCTCGCCTGACCTATCGCCGGGCGGCTGCGGCCGACCTCGACGAGCTGTGCCGCCACTGGCGGCGACCCGAGGTCCGCCGCTACCTGTGGGACGGCCGCGAGCTGGCACGGGAGGAGGCGGCCGCGGCGGTGGCCGCCGGCGCGGCGGCCGCCTCGATCGGCGGGGGCGTGTGGCGGGTGTCCGCCGCCGGCGGCCGCTTCGTGGGGGTGTGCGCGCTGCTGCCCCTCGCCCCTGAGGTGGAGGCGGCGCTGCGCCCCGCCGCGCCAGGGGCGACGGCGGAGCTGGCCCCGCCCCTGGTCGAGCTCGTCTACAGCCTCGAGCCGGCCGAGTGGGGTCGGGGCTACGCCCGAGAGGCGGCCGCCGCCGCCGTGGCCCACGCCTTCTCGCGGGGCCACGGTGCGGTGCTGGCCGGCGCCGACGAGGCGAACACTGCCTCGCAGCGGGTGCTGGAGGCGATCGGCATGGCGCCGCTCGCCTCGTTCGAGCTGCCCGGCGTCGGCCCCCAGCGCTACTACGCCCGTCGCGCCGGGTGAACCAGCTGCCTCGAGGTCAGAGCCCGAGACGGTCGAGGAAGCGGGCGGTGAGCGCCACCAGCTCGTCCGGCGTGTCGAAGTGCACCATGTGCCCGGCGGGGAGGGTGTGGTGCTCCACGTCGGCGAAGAGGGCCAGGCGGCGCTGGCGTTCCTCGCCGCCCATCGGCCCGTCGAAGCCGGGCCCGGGGCGCACCGCCGAGGTGGGCGCCCACCAACGCTCCCAGGCCTCGCCGCCGCTCACGATCAGGGTCGGGCAGGCGACAGCCGCCCAGCACTCCTCCAGCCGCTCGCGGTCGAACACCGCGGCCCACTCCCGCACGAACGGGTCCCACTTCCACACGAGCCCGCCCTCGGGGCCGGGCCGCACGCCCCGCTCGGCGAGGTCCGTCACCTGCGCCTCGGTCAGGCCCGGGTGGGCGCGGCGCAGCCGGTCGCGCGCCGTCTCCGGGTCGGCCATGGCGGGGCGCGTGGGGTTGGGCACGAGCGATTCGACCAGCGCCCGGGAGATCACCCGCCGCCCGGCCGGCTCGGTCTCGCCGAAGCGGCCGGGCGGCCCGAGGCCTTCGACCATCACCAGCGCCGCCGGCTCCTGCGGCCACAGCCCGGCGAACGTGCTGGTGACGATCGAACCCATGCTGTGGCCGAAGAGCACGGGGCGCTCGAGGCCCAGCCGGTCCACCACGCAGCGCAGGTCGGAGACGAAATGGGGCACGGTGTAGCGCCCCGGTTGGCTCGAATCGCCGTGGCCCCGCAGGTCCAAGCTCACCACGTGGAAGCGCTCGGCGAAGCGGCTCGCCACCGGGTGAAGCGACCACGCCAGGTCGGTGAGCCCGTGCAGGAACACCATCGGGCGCGCCTCGGGGTTCCCGTAGTCCCAGCCGGCCAGCGTGACCGTGGGCGCCTCGAGGAAGATCTGGCGGGGCGTCGGCACGGCCCGCAAGCGTACCGGACCCGCGCCCGGGCGCTCGGGGCCTGTCCTCAGCGGGCCCCGCGGATGCCGGAGAACGCCGCCACGCGCCAGCCGTCGCCCCGATCCTGGAGGATGTACACCGACTCGATCGACTCGATCACCGACCCGTCGGCGCGGCAGCGGACGCCCTCGATCAGCACGTGCGCCCTCGTGGGCTCCAGGTGCACGAACGTGGCCTTGGTGTCGGCGTGATCGAACTCGCTCGCCTCGCGCAGCTTCACCGGATCGAACGGGTACCGGTCGCGGAGCTGCACCTCGGTCTCGGTGATGTACGCCACCGGCAGGTGCACGAGCCGCTCGAGGTCGTCGCGCGTGCCGTGACGGAAGGCCTCGTTGTACCGCTCGAGGAACGCCTCGGCGCTGGCCACCAGCGCCCCGCGCTGCGCGTCGTCCATTGCCCGGCCCATCGCCCGCTCCTCCCCGTCGCTCAGGCGGAGAGCGTAGCCCTGGAGGCGCCCGCGCCCTGCCGGGGCCAGGAGCCCGAAGGTGCGCTCACCCGGCCAGGTAGCCGCGCCGGGGCACCGACTTGATCGCTGCGCCGGCGGGCCCGAGGCGGCGGCGCAGCCGGGCGACGATGACCTCGACCGCGTGCGGGTCCTCCAGGGCGCCGCTCCACACGGACTCGAGCAGCGCGGCCTTGCTGTGGACCACGCCCTTGCCGGCGAGCAGCACGCGCAGCACCGCCGCCTCCCGATCCGAGAGCGTGATCGGTGCGCCGTCCACGACCACGGTGGTTCCTCGCAGGACGAGCGGGCGGCCGCCCAGCTCGGCCGGCAGCGTTTGGGCGGCGAGCGCGTCGGTCACCGAACGCACGAGCGGCCCGAGCCGGGCGTGCTCGGGGACGAGCGGCGCCTCGAGGCCCTCCGCCCGCGCCGCGCCCGCGCAGACCGGGCCGACGCAGGCGGCGACGGCGCCGTCGTTCAGGCGCCGGCGGAGCGGCGCGCCCAGCTCGGCCTCGTCGGCGATCGCGAAGAAGTTCCGGACCGCTGGCGCGCTGGTGAAGGTGACCGCGTGGATGCGCCCGGCCACGAGACCCTCGGCGAGGCGGAGCACCGGTTTCGAGTCCTCGGGCAGGATCCATCGGTAGACCGGCACCTCCACCACCGCCGCGCCGGCGGCGACGATCGGCGCCAGGGCGTCGGGCGAGGCGTCGCCGTGGCGTTGGAACGCCACCCGCTGGCCGGCCAGGTCCTCGGCGGCCAGCAGGGCCACGAGGTCGTCGAGCTGCTCGGACAGCGCCCGGGCCTCGACCTCCAGGCCGGCGCGGTGGACCTCCGCCGCCGCTTTGGGCCCCCGGGCGAAGATCCGGGCGCGTGCGAGCGCCTGGTGGAGCGCGTCTCCCAGCCCCCAGGAGTCGGCGGCCGCGAACCAGCTCCGCAGACCGATGCCGGTGTTGGCGATGAGGAACGCCGGCGGCTGCGCGATCAGCGCGTCGGTGGCCCGGCGGAGGTCGGGCCCGGGGCCGAGCGGCAGGGTGCGGATGGCGGGTCCGTGGTGGATGGCCGCGCCCCGCCGGCGCAGCAGCTCGGCCTGCTCCTCCCAGCGCCGATCGGCGGTGATGCCCACGGTGTAGCCGCCGAGCGGATCGGCGGGCGCGTGGGCGGGCGCGTCGGGGGGCACCTGGTGGAGCATGGCGAGCGGGTGTTTCCGGCGCGTTGCCGGGTCATGAAGCGAGCGTCTCCACCCGGACGGCGCACTGCTTGTAGTTCGGCTCGCGGCTCTGGGGGTCGAACTCGTCGTCGGTGAGCCGGTTGGCGCACGTCTCGTCCCAGTGGAACGGGATGAACACCTCCCCCCGGCGCACGATCGAGGTGACCCGCGCCCGGATGCGCTCGATCGCGCCCCGCTGGGACGACACCCGCACCCAGTCGCCGGAGCGGATCCGAAGGGCCGCGGCGTCGTCGGGGTGCAGCTCGATCCACGCCTCCGGCGCCAGGCCTTCGAGCAGCGGGATGCGGCCGGTCTTGGTGCGGGTGTGCCAGTGCTCCACGGTGCGCCCGGTGTTGAGCACGAACGGGTGGTCGGCGGTGGGCGGGTCACGCAGCGGCTGCGGCGTGACGCTGCGGACGGCGGCGCGGCCGCCGGGGCGGTGATACCGGCCGTCGGTGTAGAGGCGCTTGGTGCCGTCGAGGGGGATGTCGGCGCCCTCGGGGCAGGGCCACTGCACGCCCCCGGCGGCGTCGATGCGTTCGTAGGTGATGCCGCTGTAATCGCAGGGGCGGCCGGCGGACACCCGCCGCCATTCGTCGAACGCGTCGGCCGGCGTCGTCCAGCCGTCGAAGAGCTCGCGGGCGACGTCCCAGCGCCGGGCGATGGCGAGGAAGATGTCGAAGTCGCTGCGCGCCCGTCCGGGCGGGTCGACCGCGGCGCGGACGCGGGAGACGCGGCGTTCGCTGTTGGTGTACGTGCCGTCCTTCTCACCCCAGATGGCGGCGGGGAGCACGATGTGCGCAAGGTCGGTCGTCGGCGTCTGGAACCCGTCCTGCACGACGAGCAGCGACAGAGAACGGAGCGCGTGCTCGAGCACCTCACGGTTGGGATAGGAGACGACCGGGTTGGTGCCGATGACCCACAGCCCCTTGATCCGCCCGGACACGATGGCGTTGATGATGTCGGGATACGCCCGGCCCCGCTCCCGGGGCAGGCGGGCCTCCTCGACGCCCCACAGCGCAGCCAGCTCGGCTCGGTGCGCGGCGTCGTCGAACGCCCGGTAGCCGGGCATGGAGGCGGTGAAGCCGGTCTCGCGGGTGCCCATCGCGTTGCACTGTCCGGTGATCGAGAACGGCGCGGCGCCCGGTCTGCCGATGTGGCCGGTGAGCACCGCCAGCGTGTTGAGCAACGTGACGGTCTCGGCGCCCTGCACGGAGTGGTTGACGCCCATTGTCCAGGCCAGCACGCAGCTCCGCGCCCCGGCGATCAGACGGGCGAGGCGCCTGATCTCGTCGGCCTCCACCCCGGCTGCGTCGGCCGCGTGCTCCGCGCTCCAGCCTTCGAGGTGGACGAGCAGCTCGTCCAGCCCGTCCACCTGGCCTCGCCGCTCCTCGATCGGCACGAGGCGCTCCTCTACGATCGTGGCCAGCACGCCGTTCAGCAGCGCGATGTCGCCCCGGGGCGCCACCGCGAGATGCACGTCGGCCAGCATCGCCGTCTTGGTCACGCGGGGGTCGACGACCACGATGCTCTGGCCGGCCTTGCGGCGCAGCAGACGCGGGGCGAGCAGCGGGTGGTTGTCGGCCACGTTCGCGCCCCACAGCACGACCACGTCGGCCAGCTCGAAGTCCTCGTACGCGCCGGGCGGCCCGTCGGCGCCGAAGGACGCCTTGTAGCCGGTCACCGCGCTGGCCATGCACAGCGTGGTGTTGCCGTCGAAGTGGTGCAGGCCCATGCCGAGGCGCACGAGCTTGCCGAGCGTGTAGAACTCCTCGGTCACGAGCTGGCCCGTCGAGAGCACTGCCACCGATTCCGGCCCGTGCTCGGCGAGGACCCGCTGGAACCCGCCGACCATGCGATCGAGCGCGACGTCCCAGGTGGCCACGGCGCCGTCGACGAGCGGCGTGGTGAGACGGCCGTCTGCGTCGATCGTCTGGTGCTCGCACAGGCCCTTGGGGCAGAGCCGCCCGGCGTTGACCGGGTGGTCCGGGTCGCCCTGCACGGCGACGGCCTTGTCGCCTCGCACGCCGATCAGGATCCCGCAGCCCACCGAGCAGTAGCCGCACGTGGTCCGCACCCACTTCTCGGCTGCCCGGCTGGAGGCCACGGGACCGCGCAGCGGGTCGGAGACGTAGGTGTAGCGGTCCCCGCCGTGGTCGAAGCCGAGCAGCTCCCGCGCCCGCTGACGCAGACCGCCGGTCATCGGTGGCTCCCCGCCGCGTCGCGCCAGAACGCGCCGGGCATGTTGAGCGGCGCCACGCAGGTGTAGAACAGCCAGCGGGCGATGCCCTCGCTCAGCGCGACGAGCCCGAACACGACGGCGAGGGGCGCGCCGCCGAGCGCGGCGGCGACGGCTGCGGCGGCGCTGAGCAGACGCACGAGCGTCGGGATCCGGAACCATCGCGTCTCGAGGTGCACCGCGCCCCGCCACGCCCCGTCCGCCCGGCGGGCCAGCCGCGCCCAGTTGGCGGCCGTGGCGCCCACGGCCACGACCATCGCCGCGGCGACGGCGTGGCGCTGGCCGGTGACGGCCATGCCGAGGGCGACGGTGGTGGCGAAGAACCGGACGACGGTCAGCGGCGTGTGCCAGGCGGGTCGGCCCGGCACGATGTAGAGGCGGGCGGAGGCGAACACGCCGCCCACCCCGAGCGCGATGGCGAGCGGCCGCAGCGCCGGCGCGAGGGCGGCGGCCGGCGCGGTGACGCCGAACGCCGACAGCAGCGCCACCTCCCGGCTCAGCCAGGAACGGCGCAGGTTGCGCAGCGCCTTGAACGCCATGGCCGGCCGGCCGAGGTGGAACAGCGCGCCTGCCAGGGCGATCGCTGCCGCGGCCGCGCTGCCGAGGCGCTCGAAGACGCTCGATGCGCCGAACGTCATGCCCACAGCCAACTGGCTGAGCAACGTCAGCCACACGAGCGACCAGTGCGGGTCGGCGGGGCGCAGGCTCCAGTCGCTGGCGGCCAGGGTGTCGACGGGCACCTGGGCCGGCAGCTCGATGCGGGTGGTGGACAGCGTCAGCTCCGCGCTCGGCAGCGCGGGGGCGTCGGCGGCGCGATGGTCGGCCCGCCAGTCGGCCACGTTCACCCGCTCGAGCGTGATCGCCTGCGTGGGGCACGCGTCGACGCACGCCGGCGCGAACCCGGCGGCGAGGCGGGGCTGGCACAAGTCGCACTTGGTGACGATGCGCCGGTCGGGCTGGAACACCGGCACGGAGTACGGGCAGTTCCAGGTGCAGTACTGGCAGCCGACGCAGTCCTCGGCGTGCTGGACGACGGCGCCGTTGTCGAGCTTCACGTACGCGTTGGTGGGGCACCCCTCCAGGCAGGCCGGCTCCAGGCAGTGATTGCACGACATCGACAGGTGGAAGCGCTTGGTCGCCGGATGATC
>JBJXGF010000094.1:0-12690 GCA_046153015.1 Acidimicrobiales bacterium
CGTCGAGGGCGCCCACCGCCACTCGGGGCGCGCCGGCCCACGCCGGGGGCGCCGCCTGGCCGGGGCCGACGATCACGCCCCGGCCGAGCGGGGCCGGTCCGGGCGCTGTCACCGGGCCAAAGTTACGCTGGACGGGTGACAGCGGAGGCGCCTCCCGAGGTCGATTACTACCGCGACCGCTACTGGAACGATCTCGAGCCGGTGGTGGCTCACCTCAAGCGCCTGGCCACCGGCAGCGAGGCCGAGTGGTGGACGGGGTATGTGACCCGCGTCCACTGCACGCCGCCGCGGCGGCGGGCGCTGGTGATCGGCTGCGGCAACGGCTGGGTGGAGCGCGAGCTGTTCGATCTCGGCGCGGCGCTCGAGTTCGACGCGTTCGACGTGTCGGAGCGCTACGTGGCCGAGGCCGAGGCGGCGCGGGGCGGCCGGCCGATCACCTACCGGGTCGCCGAGTTCCGCACCTGGCGCCCGCGCCGGCGCTACGACCTGATCGTGAACGTGGCGGCGCTGCATCACGCGCAGCATCTGCGCCGCGTGACGTACCGGCTGGCCCGGGCGCTCGAGCCCGGCGGCGTGTTCGTGAACTGGGAGTACGTCGGCCCCGACCGCAACATCTACAGCGACGACCACTTGGCCCGCCTGAGGGCCGCCAACGCCGCGCTGCCGGCCCACCTGGCCACCCCGCATCCGCTGCGCAGCAGCGTGCGGCACATGGCCGCCCAGGACCCAACCGAGGCCGTGCACGCCAGCGAGATCATCCCCACCTTGGAGGCGTGCTTCTCGATCCTCGAGCGCCGAGACCTCGGCGGGGGCCTCGCCTACCCCTTGTTGTGGAACAACGTGGCGCCCTTCACCGCCGACCCCGAGGCCGAGGCGGTGCTGGGCCGCCTGCTCACCGAGGATGCCGAGGCGACCGCCCGAGGCGAGATCCCGACCCTGTTCACGTTCCTCGTGGCCGGCCCCCGGCCGGGGCGGCCCTCGCTGCGGTTCCAGGCGGCCCGGCTCGTGGCCGAACCGGTGCGCGAGACCCTCGGCGCGGCCAGCGGCGGGCTGTACGGCCGCATGGGGGTCGACGAGGCCGTCTGGCGGGTGAAGCGCTGGTACGTGCGCAATCGCGAGGCGCTCAAGCACGGCCAGTGGCGGGTCCGGCGCCGGGTCGCCGTGGCGCGAGGACGGGCGCCGCGAGACTGACCGCTGCGGCCGGCGGCGGCGCCGGCGCTGGCCTTCGGGAGCACCTACACTTGGTCCCCGGCGGCTGGCCGCCAACCGCCTTCGACCACCCGGTCGTCCCCGATCATCTTCGATCGTCACCCACGCCGCCCGAACGCACAGGAGATCCATGGCCTTCAAACCAGGCGACCGTGTCGTTTACCCGCATCACGGCGCGGCGGTGGTCGAGACCATCGAGTCGAGAGAGGCCTTCGGCGAGGTCAGGGACTACCTGGTGCTCAAGATGGCGCACGGCGATCTCACGCTGCGGGTGCCGGCCGACAAGGCCGAGGAGGTCGGCATGCGCATGCCGATCAGCGAAGAGGACGTGGAGGATCTCTTCGAGCTGCTCGCCAAGAAGGACGTGCGGGAGCCCGCGAACTGGAGCCGGCGGTTCAAGAACCACCAGGAGAAGCTCAAGTCGGGCGACGTGTACCAGGTGGCCGAGGTCGTGCGGAACCTGGCGCTGCGGGAGGCCGCCAAGGGCTTGTCCGCCGGGGAGAAGTCGATGCTGGTCAAGGCGCAGAGCGTGCTGGTGTCCGAGCTGTCCTTCGCGCTCGACGTGAGCGAGGAAGAGGCGCTGCGTCGCGTGCACGCCCAGCTCGTGGTGGAGAGCAGCGCCGCCCCGGCCTGAGCGGGCCGGCCCGGCTTCAGGCCAGGCCGATCATCCGGAGCAGCGAGGTCGGGGGCCGGTCCTCCCCCCGGGCCAGCAACGCGGCGCGCTCCACGTTCACCACGTCGAGGTCTCGGCGGGACCACGCGTCCCACGGGCCGGGCGGGATGCCGCCCGGGTCGCCGGCCGCGTCGACGCAGGCCTGCAGGTAGGCGGCCAGCGCCAGCGCGTCGTCCGGCCCGCCGACCGGGCCGTGGCCCGGCACGATGGTCGAGGCGACCCCGGCCAGCTCCGCGACCGTCTCAGCCCATGCCGCCGGGTCTCCGTCGAAGGCCAGCGGCGTGACCCCGAACGAGCAGAGGGCGCCGGCGAAGACCACGTCGGCCCCCGGCACGTGCACCGCCACGTTGGCCCGCTGCTGGCCGGGGCGCACCAGCAGCTCGATGGCCGGGGTGAGCCACGCGTCGACGCTCACGGTGTGGCTCACCGGGCGGGTCCGCAGGTCGTCGGCCAGCTCATCAGCGAACTCGGGCATCAGCAGCCGGTACCCCGCCACGTTCGGCGCCAGGTCGAGCTGCTCGCTGGCGGTGTCGCTGCCGTAGCAGGCGGCCTGCCAGAAGCGCGCGGTGCCCCCCGCGAACTGGACGTGGCTGGAGCTGAGCACCATTCGGCGCACCGGCCGCTCCAGCGCCTCGACCGCCTCGGCGAAGGGGGCCCACTGCCGCTCGACCATCAACGTGTCGAGCACCGTCACCCCGTCGGCCTCGACCACCACGCCGGCGTTGGTCTGACCGTGCGCGCCGGGGAGCTGCAGCCAGGCGAACACGCCCGGCGCGAGCGGCAGGAGGGCGGGTTCCGCGCCGGGCATCGACCGCGAGGCTAGTTGCCGCGCGCGAGTCTTCGACGGTGAAGCTGCGCGCCGCCGAGTTCTTCGCCGGGATCGGGCTCGTGCGCGCCGCGCTCGAGCTCGAGGGCGTCGAGGTGGTGTGGGCGAACGACATCCATCCCGTCAAGGCGGCGGTGTACCGGGAGAACTACGGCGACGCGCACCTCGTGGTCGGGGACGTGCGCACGGTGCGCGGCGCCCAGCTCCCCCCGGCCGAGCTCGCCACCGCCTCGTTCCCCTGCACCGACCTGTCGCTCGCCGGCAACCGCAGCGGGCTCGGAGGCGCCGAGTCCAGCGCGTTCTTCGAGTTCGTGCGGGTGCTCGGCGAGCAGGGCCGCGCCCGGCCCGGCGCGGTGCTGGTGGAGAACGTGCCGGCGCTGGCCAGCTCCCGGCGGGGCGCCGACCTGGCCGAGGTGGTGGCGGCCCTCAACTCGCTCGGCTACTCCTGCGACCTGGCCGTGCTCGACGCCCGCCGCTTCCTGCCCCAGAGCCGGCCGAGGCTGTTCATCGTCGGGGCGCGCACGCCGCCGCCGCCCTCCCGGCCCTCGCCCACGTCGCCGGACTGGCTGCGCCCGCCGTGGGTGGGGGACTTCGCCGCCCGGTTCCTGGGCCTCGCGCTGCACTTCAGCGCGCTGGAGGCGCCGCCCCCGAGCGTCGGTCGGCTGGGCGACTGCGTGGAGCGCCTGGCCGGGGAGGACCCCCGCTGGTGGGATCCGGCGCGCACGGCGAGGTTCACGGCCTCGCTGTCGCCGCTCCACGCTCGCCGTCTCGCCGCGCTGGCCGCCGGGGAGCGGCGCACGTGGCGCAGCGCCTACCGCCGCACCCGCAACGGCGCGGCCACCTGGGAGATCCGGGCCGACGCCCTGGCCGGTTGCCTGCGCACCGCCCGCGGCGGCTCCAGCAAGCAGGCCCTCGTCGAGGCCGGACGGGGCGAGGTGCGGGTCCGGTGGATGACCGCGCTCGAGTACGCCCGGCTCCAGGGCGCGCCGGCCCACCGGCGGGCGTCGGTGAGCGAGAACCAGGCGCTGTTCGGCTTCGGCGACGCGGTCTGCGTGCCCGCCGTCGCCTGGGTGGTCCGCCGGCTCGTGCGCCCGGCGCTACTGGAACAGCACCCGCAGGCCTCGTGAGAGGGCGGCGGGGATCACCGAGTGGTGGGTCTCGCCGTCGATCACGTCGAGGTCGAGCTGCAGGCGGGGGTAGCGGCGGCTGCGCAGGCGCTCGGCCAGCTCGCGGACGTTGTCCCGCATCGAGCGCTGGGCGCCGGGCGGCGCGAGCACGGTCTCGAGCCCGCCGACCAAGAGGTGCACCCTGGCCGGGAGGTCTCTCGAGGCCTGCGCCCACGCCTCCTCGGTCCGCAGGATCGTGCGGTCGTCCCACCAGATGGAGGGGCTGGCCAGCAGGTACCGGGCGCAGGTGGTCGGCTCGGTGAACAGCGCGTACAGCCCGAACAGCGCGGAGAACGAGTGCCCGGCGAGCACGCTGTAGGCGGGCTCCACCCGGTACCGGTCCTGCACCCACGGGATGATCTCCTCGCGGAGGCGGGCGAGGAACGCGTTCGCCTGCCCGGGCCCGTAGCGCTCGACGTCGCCGGGCGCCGAGCCGGCCGGGAACGGCGCGACCGTGGGCAGGTAGTCCCGGGCCCGCAGCGCGAGCGCCTCCCGGGCTGAGGTGGTGTCGTAGCCGACGCCGACCACCACCACTGGCGGGATGTGCCGGCCCAGGCGCAGCGCGGTGGCCGCGTCGTAGAGCACCCCGAAGGTCCACTGCGCGTCGAGGGCGTACACCACGGGGTACCGGCTCTGCGCGGTCTCGTAACGGTCGGGCAGGCCGACGCTGAGCACGTGGCCGGCCACGCGGTGCTCCTCGCGGCGGTTCACCCGGCGCCGAGCCGCTCGCTGGTCACGGCCGCGGACTCTACCGCCGGCCACGGCTAGGGTGCGGCGCATGGACGAGGTGTCGTCGCTGTCTGCGCTCGAACTCGCCGCTGCCATCCAGGCTCGGCGCATCTCCAGCCGGGAGGCGCTCGACGCGCTGCTCGCCCGGGTCGAGGCCCTCGACGGGCCGATCAACTCGGTCGTCACCATCGACGCCGAGCGGGCGCGGGCCGAGGCCGCGGCCGCCGACGAGGCGCTGGCGAAGGGCGCGGCGGTGGGCCCGCTGCACGGGGTGCCGATCACGGTGAAGGACTCGTTCTCCACCGCGGGAATGCGCACCACGTCGGGTGCGCCCGAGCTGAGCGACCACGTCCCGAGCGAGGATGCCTGGCCGGTCGCCCGGCTGCGCGAGGCCGGGGCGGTGGTGTACGGCAAGACCAACCTGCCGATCTACGCCGGCGACATGCAGAGCTACAACGAGGTCTTCGGCGTCACCAACAACCCGTGGGATCACTCGCGCAGCTGCGGAGGCTCCTCGGGCGGCTCGGCGGCCGCGCTGGCGGCGGGGTTCACGCCGCTCGAGCTCGGCAGCGACATCGGCGGGTCGATCCGCCTGCCCGCGCACATGTGCGGCGTGGTGGGCCACAAGCCCTCGTACGGGATCGTGCCGGCGCACGGCCAGATCCCGGGGCCTCCGGGCACGCTCACCCAGGCCGACCTGGCCGTCGCCGGGCCGATGGCCCGCACCGTGGAGGACTGCGTCGCCGCGCTCGGCCTCATCGCCGGGGCCGATCGGTGGAACCGGCCGGCGTGGCGGCTCGAGCTGCCGGCGCCGGCCAAGCGCTCGCTCGCCGAGTACCGGGTGGCGGCCTGGCTGGACGACCCGCACTGCCCGGTCGCACCCGACGTGGCCCGCCTCCTCGACGACGCGGCGGGGGCGCTGGTTGCCGAGGGGGCGGTCGTGGATCACGAGGCCCGCCCGGCGTTCACCCTCGAGAAGGCCACGGTCACGTTCTTCCAGCTGCTCCAGGCGGCCCTCGCCGGCGGCTACCCGAACGAGGTGATCGAACGCTTCGCCGCCGAGACCGGCGACTCCGACGTGGCGGTCGTCAAGCGCAACACCGGGATGCGTCACCGCCAGTGGCTCTCGGCCAACGAACGGCGCTTGCAGCTGCGCAAGCGCTTCGAGGAGTTCTTCGAGAGCGGCTGGGATGCGCTGCTGCTCCCCGTGATGCCCTGTACCGCGGTCGGCCACGACCACTCCGAGCCGCAGGCGGAACGGGTCGTGTCGGTGGCGGGCGAGGCTCGCCCGTATCTGTCGCTCACCCGGTGGATGGCGCCCGCCGGGGCGTGCTGGCTGCCGGCCACCGTGATCCCGGTGGGTGTCGCCGACGACGGGCTCCCCGTCGGCATCCAGATCGTCGCGCCGTACCTGCACGACCTGTCGGCGCTCGACCTGGGCGGGCGGCTGCTCGACGTGCTCGGGGGCTGCCCGCGGCCCGAGGGTTTCTGATACGGAACATCACTCTCTAGCCTCGACCGTGTGCTGTACGCGGTCGCTGCGCTGGTGTCGCTCGGTCTCGGAGCGATGGTCTCGCTGCTGGCCGAGCTGCAGGACGTGCACGACCTGCCCGCCTGGGGCGTCGGGGTCATTGCGTCGTCGTCGTTCGTCAGCGGCCTGATCGCGCAGCTCTGCCTGGCCACCTACGCCGACCGGGGCCACGTGCGGCGCATGATCGTGCTGGGCGCGGCGTTTCCCGCCATCGGCTTGGCCTTGATGGGCGTGGCCACCGACGTGTGGGAGTTCGCCGCCGGTCGAGCCCTGATCGGATTGGGCCTGGGTCTGTTCGTGCCCGCGGCCCGCAAGGTGATCCTGCTGCGTGACCCGCATCGGTCCGGGGAGGCGTTGGGCCGGTTGGTGGGGGCCGAGATCTGCGGGTTCGTGGTGGGCCCGCCGCTCGGGGCGGCGATCGCCGCGTTTCGCGGTCCGCACGCACCGTTCCTGCTGCTCGGCGTGCTCGTGGCCGCGTGGGTGCCGGCCGTGGCCATGATGACGCTGCCGCCCGGCGCGCTCGCCGCCCGCCCCGCAGGCGACGAGCTCGACCCCCGGGTGCAGACGCGCCTGCTCGCCGAGCCGGAGGTGCGGGCCACGCTCGCCTTCAGCGCGGCGATGTTCCTCGAGGTCGGCGTGTTCGACACGGTCTGGGCTCGCCATCTCACCGACCGGGGCGCGTCGACCCTGTTCGTGGGCGTCACGTTCGCCGTGTTCGGCGTGCCCCTGGCGCTGTTGAGCGCGCTCGGCGGTCGGCTGGCCGACAGCGTGGGCGCTCTGCGCCTGGCGCGGCTGAGCCTCGCGCTCGGGGCGCCGGCGATGGTCGCGTACGGGCAGCTCGATGCGTTGTGGCTGCTGGCGGCGCTGGCCTTCGCCCACGCCGTGTTCGACGCCGCGGCGCTGCCGGCGCTGCAGAGCGCCATGGCGGCGGCGACGCCGCAGCGGGACGCGGCCGCCGGCCAGGGCCTGCTCGAGTCGACCAACCTGGCGATGGGCGCGGTGGCAGCCCTGGCGGCCTCGCCGCTCTACCACCTGGCCGGCGGGGCCTGGGTCTTCGGCGTGTCCGGCGTCGGGATGCTCGGGTTCTGGGTGCTCGGGGCGTCGTGGTCGAAGCGGGCTGCGTTGTTGCGAGCCCCCGCACCCCTCGGCTGACCGGCCCGCAGCCTGCGCCGCCCGGCCACGGCCACGAGCGCCGGGCCGTGCACCGTTGCCGTTGCCCGCCCGCTGGGGATTCTCCGGTGACGATTCGAAGGCGGGCGCGGTCCGGGTTGGGGCCGTGGGGCCACCCGCCGAGAACGCCGGCAGCGGCAGGCTCGGCGCTTGTCGTGCCGTCATTGGTCACCGGAGAATCCCCAGACAGCGAGCAACGGGGGAGGCGTCGTCGCCCCCCGGGCCCGTGACTGTCACACCCTCTCGGTATCTTCCGGGAATGGAGATCGCCAAGAACACGTTCGCCTGCCGCTGGTGCGCCACGGTCTTTCCCCGTCGCGTGTTGTGCGGGCGCAAGCCCCACTACTGCGGGCGGAGCTGTCGCCAGCGGGCCTATGAGCATCGCCGGCGCGGGCGGGCCGAGCACGGCCGGCCCCGGCCTACCCTGGTCGAGCCGCTCCGCGGGATGCGTCGCGCGCCGGCCTACGAGGCGGGCGTCCACCTTGGGCCCCGCCACGCCCTGCGGGTCGACGGCATCGCCGACCGTCGCCGCCTGCGCCCCACCTTGTGCGGCGCACTGGCTCGGCCCGTCCCGTACCCGTTCTCGCCGGTCGATCACACGGCCTGTCGCACCTGTCGCCGCGTGGCCGAACGCTTCCCGGCGCCGCGGGAGCTGCAGGTGTCGAACGACTTGGCGCTGGTGACCGCCCTGTTCGCCCACTTCCGGCGGGAACGGGCGCGCCCCCGGCGGCGGCCGCTGGCGGCGCTGGTCGACGAGCTGCTCGCAGCCAGCCCCGTGTGAGGAGTCAGCGGCCCTTGAACTCCGGCCGGCGCTTCTCGAGGAAGGCCTGCGCGCCCTCGCGGTAGTCCTCGGAGCGGAAGCACGCCTCGGCGAACTGGCGCACGCGGTCGAGGTCGCGCTTGTCGGGGTCGCGCAACCGTTCCCTGATGGCGGCCTTCACCGTGCGGATGGTGAGCGGCGCGTTCTCTGCGATCTGGGACGCGATCTGCGCCACCGTCGGCTCCAGCTCGTCCTCGGGCACCGCCCGGTTGATGAGCCCGATGCGGGCCGCTTCGGCGGCGTCGAGCCGGCGGGCGGTGAAGAGGATCTCGGCGGCCTGGCCCGGCCCCACGAGGTCCATCAGCGCGGCCACGCCCGGGTAGCCGTAGCCGACGCCGAGTCGAGCGGCGGGAATGGCGAACACCGACTGCTCGGACGCGATGCGGATGTCGGCCCGGATCGCCATCAACACCCCGCCGCCCATGCAGATGCCGCGGATCATCGCCACGACCGGCTTCTCGAAGGCGGCGAAGGCCTTCCCCACCGCTTCGGCCGCCGCGTCGTACTCCTGGCGCGCCTCGATCGTGGTGCGGCGCTCGCCGAACTCGGAGATGTCGGCGCCGGAGATGAACGCCCGCTCGCCGGCGCCGCGCAGCACCACGGCCCGCACGTCGTCGGAAGCGGCGAAGCGTTCGAGCACCGGCGGCAGCGCCTGCTGCATCGACATCGAGATGGCGTTGTGTCGGGCCGGGTTGTTGAACACGATCCAGCCGACCCCGTCCTCGATGCGGGCCAGCAGGCGCTCGGCGCCGGTATCGATCTCCATCGTGGTTCGGTCCTTTCAGACGGCCCCGGCGGCGCGGAGCTCGGCGATCTCGGCGGGAGTGAACCCGGCCTCGGCGAGCACCTCGTCGGTGTGCTCCCCGAGATCGGGGCTGTGACGGCGCACGGCGGGGTCCACGCCGCCGAGGTTGACCGCGTTGCGCACGATCGCCAGCTCGCCGAGGCTCGGGTGGGCGACCGGCGTCTCGATGCCGAGATGGCGGACCTGCGGGTCGGCGAACACCTCGTCCATCGCGTAGACGGGCCCGCAGGGCACGCCCGCCTCGTTGAGGACCGCGATCCACTCGGCGCTCGGTCGGGTGCGCAGCCGCTCCTCCACCCGGGCGTTGAGCTGCTCCCGGTTCTTCGAGCGCAGCCCCGCCGTCTTGTAGAGCGGGTCCTCGAGCAGCTCGGGCGCGCCGATGACCTCGCAGAAGCGCTTGTAGAGCCGTCCGCTCGGCCCGGCGATGTTGATGTGGCCGTCGGCGGTGGGGAAGCAGCCCATCGGGATGCCGGTGGGATGGTGGTTGCCGGCCTGGGGCGGCACCACGCGATCCATCGTCCAGCGGGTGGCCTGGAAGTCGAGCATCGCGATCTGGGACTCGAGCAGCGAGGTGTGCACCCACCGGCCCTCGCCGGTGCGGTCCCGCTCGTGGAGGGCCACCAGGATCCCGATCGAGAGGTACATGCCGGCGGCGAGATCGGCGATCGGCACCCCGACGCGGACCGGGCCCTGCCCGGGCAGCCCGGTGATCGACATGAGCCCGCCGAGGCCCTGGGCGATCTGGTCCACCCCGCCCCGGTCGGCGTAGGGGCCCTCCTGGCCGAAGCCCGAGATCGACCCGTACACGAGCCGCGGGTTGAGGGCCCGGAGCGACTCGTAGTCGACGCCGAGGCGGGTCTTCACCGGCGCCCGCCAGTTCTCGACCACCACGTCGGCGGTCTCGACGAGGCGGTAGAACGCCGCCCGGCCCGCCTCGGATTTCAGGTCGATCGTGACCGAGCGCTTGTTGCGGTGCAGGTTCTGGAAGTCCGACCCGTGACGGTCGGCGGCGATGATCGCCTCGTTGCCGCCCTCGCGGGGCGGCGCCTCCACCCGGATCACGTCGGCCCCCCAGTCGGCGAGCTGGCGCACCGCGGTGGGCCCGGCCCGGGCGACGGTCAGGTCCAGCACTCGCACGTCGTCGAGCGGGAGCATCGCTCAGCGCCCCATGAACTGCGGGGGCCGCTTCTCGACGAAGGCCTGCGCCGCCTCGCGGTGGTCCTCGGTCGTGCCCAGGCGGGACATGGCGATGGCCTCGGCGTCGAGGTGGGTCCGCAGGTCCGACCCGATCGCCCGGTTGATGTTCTCCTTGATGTAGCGCTGCGCGAGGAGCGGCCCGTTGGCGAACGCGGCGGCCCGGGTCCGCCAGGCCTGCTCGAACTCGTCGTCGGGCGCCACCCAGTTCACCAGGCCGAGGTCCTTCGCCTCGGCCGCGCTGAGCCGGTCCCCGGTGAGGTACAGCTCGCGGGCCTTCGCCGCGCCGATCAGCTGGGTGATGAACCACGAGCCGCCGAAATCTCCGGAGAAGCCGACCTTCACGAAGGCGGTGGTGAGGATGGCCGATTCGGCGGCCACCCGCACGTCGCAGGCCAACGCGATCGACAGGCCGGCGCCCGCCGCGGCGCCTGGGATGGCGGCCAGCGTGACCTTGGGGAACTCGGCCAGCCCGGCGGCGACCGCCGACTGGCGACGACGCAGGTCGTCGATGCGGCCCTCGACCCCGAGCGCGGGCGCGGCGCCGGAGTTGCGGGCGTTCATCGCCTTCACGTCGCCGCCGGCGCAGAACGCCCGGCCGGCGCCGGTGAGCACCAGGCAGCCCACGTCGGGGTCCTCGGCGAGGGCCGGCAGCAGGCGAGCCATCGCGTCGAAGATCTCGGGATGCAGCGCGTTGCGGGCCTCGGGACGGTTGAGGGTCAGCACCGCCACCCGATCCTCAACGTCGGCCAACAGGTGCTCGGTGCCGGTGTCGAGCCTGCTCATCTCGCCCCCCAGGGTCGCGGTTCAACCGGCGTAACGTACCCCGCCGCTCACGTGCCCGGCTCGGTGGTGGCCCGCTCCAGGTCATACAGCGGCTCGAGGCCGGCCACCCGCTGGAGGGTCTCGTAGATCTTCCACACCTCGCGGGCCGGCCGCCCGGTCGAGTCCTCCTCCAGGTAGCGGCGGTAGGACTCGCGCATGGCGTCGTAGGCCAGCACCTGGCCGGTGAACGGATCGATCACCAGCCGCCAGCCGAGCGCGGCCCACTCCGCCTTGGTGTGGGTCGAGAACGAGGCCATGGCGGCCAGCGGCGCGCCGTCGAGCAGCTCGGGGGCGGCCCGCCACTGCTCCTCGGTCTGGGGGAAGAGCATGAGCAGGTCGGCGCCGGCGGCCCGGTACGCCCGGGCCCGGGCGATCGCCTGCTCCCACCCCTCGTGGCGGACCGCGCCGGTGCGGGCGATGATCAGGAACCCGGGGTCGGTGCGCGCCGCCGCCGCGGCGGCGATCTTGGCCGTCATCTCCTCCAGCGGGATCAAGTGCTCGACCCCACGGTGATGGCTGACCCGTTTCGGGGCCACCTGGTCCTCCAGCTCCACCGCTGCGGCGCCGGCCGCCTCGAGCTCCCAGATGGCCCGGGCGGCGTGGACCGCGTCGCCGAAGCCCACGCCGCCGTCGACGATCAGCGGCGCGGCGCAGCGTTGGGTGATGCGCCGGGCGGCGTCGGCCACCTCGGTGAGCGTGAGCAGCGCCTCGGACACCGCGTACGCGTAGCCCAGCCCGCCCCCGGACAAGTAGGCCGCGCCGTAGCCGAGCTCGTCGATCATGCGGCCCTGCAGCGGTTCCAGGCACACCGGCGCGAAGACCGGCGCCTCGCGCTCGAGCCGCTGGCGCAGCAGGCGGCGCGCTGGGGTTGTGTCGGCGGTCATGTCCCCTCCCCCCGTCGGGCAGGGCGAGGCTAGACCGCGGCGCTGATCACCGCGTCGAGCGTGTCGAGGAGCGAGGCGCGCAGCGCCTCGGCCGCGGCGGGGGCTCCGCCGGCGGCCCGCAGCACCAGCACCGAGGTCGACGCCGCCGCGCTGGCGAGGCCGCCGGCGGCGTACAGGGCGATCGACAGCTCGCCGACGGTGTGGGCCAGCCACGCCGTGGCCCCCTCGGCCCCGGCGCCGAGCCGGCCGGCCAGCGCGGCCTGGCAGCTCGCCCAGAACGCCGGCTCCTGCTGCGCGACGAGCGGCGCCGCCGCCGCCCACGCGCCGGGCCCCGGCCTCGACATGATGCCCGCCGCCGCCGCCCAGCGGACGCGCTCCCACGCCGCATCGGCCTCGTCGGGGTCGCCGTACGCGTCGAGCGCAGCGCCGAACGCGTGCTCCCACGCCCCGCCGAAATGCACGTCGGCCGTGGCCAGCGCGTCGAGGAAGCAGGCGACGCCGGCGCAGGCCAGCGTCTGCTTGAGGATGCGCCGGGGCGTCTCCTCCGGCGCGGCCGAGGCCGGGGCGAGGATGCAGTCGGCGGCGCGCCGGCCCGGGTCCCACAGCGCCCCTCGGCTCACGGCGCCCACCGCCCGGGTAACCGACCAGAGCGTGCGGGGCAGCTCCTCCTCGCCGCCCGGCTCGCCCGCCGCCTCGGGGGGCGAGGAGGCCGTCGCCGCCAGCAGCTCGCGCAGCAGGGCGTGGAGGCCGGCGATGTCGACGGGCCGGTCGACGAAGCCCGGCAGCGCCGCCAGCTGTTCGGCTTCGGCGGCGCGCCCCGCGGCCGCCAGCGCGCCCGGCGCGCCGGCGCGCACCAGC
>JBJXGF010000101.1:0-12026 GCA_046153015.1 Acidimicrobiales bacterium
GAGCCGGTGGAGGTGCGCAGCGCGTGGATGAACTCCACGCCCCGGGTGACCGCAGTCGAGAACCCGATGCAGTAGTCGGTGCCGTGGACGTCGTTGTCCATCGTCTTGGGGATCGCCACCACCGGCACGCCCTCGTCGTGGAGGCGCAGACCGTAGGAGAGCGTGTCGTCCCCGCCGATCGGGGCGAGCGCGTCGATCCCGAGGCGTTCCAGGGTGCGCAGCACGTGGGGGGTGTGGTCGTACCACCCGTCGGGCCCCGCCGCGGCCTGGCCGGCGAGGAACACCGGGACCTCCCGGTTGCGCACCCGGCCCGGGTTGGTGCGCGAGGTGTGCAGGAACGTGCCGCCGGTGCGATCGATCGTGCGGACCACGTGGGGGTCGAGCGGCGTGGTGCAGTGGGCGACCGACGCCGGGTCGTCGGGGTTGCAGGCCAACAGCCCGCCCCAGCCGCGTCGGATGCCGACCACGCTGTGGCCCTCGCGCGACGCCCGGTCGACGAACGCCTTGATGCAGGCGTTGAGGCCGGGAACGTCGCCGCCTCCGGTGAGGATTCCGATTCGCATCCCCGACCAAGCTACCGGCGGCGAACGCGCCGGCCGGCCGGCCGGTCAACTTTGCTCAGGGGCCGGCGTCGCCGCGCCTGGCCCCGGGGCGGATCAGCGCAGGGCGCCCTGGCGGCGGCGGCTGACGGCGAGGAGCGACGCCCCGGCGGCGAGGAATGCGGCGCCGGCGGCGGTGAGGGGCAGCGGGTCGGCGCCGGTGACCGGCAGCGTGGCGGCCGGGGCCTCGAGCACGGCGCCGAGCACTTCGACCTGGTCCTCGACCACGGCTTCCTCCAGCACCTCGGGCGTGGCCAAGGGGGCGGGGGTGGTGCTCGGCGTGGTCGCCGGGGTCACGGCCGGGGGCGGCGGCGGGAGGCAGTTCGCCGGGGTGGTGTCGACCTCGCCGCCCATGCCGAGCGGGCCTTCGTGCTCGCTCACGTCGTCGGCCGCGGCGAGCGAGCCGGGGCCGCCGAAGAGGGCGACGAGGTCCTGCTGCGCGGCGGTGATGCAGTCGATGTCGGGCAGGCGGAACGTGACCGTCTGACCGCCGGCGACCTCACGGATCGGCCACGCCGACTTGTGGTACGGCTTCTGCTTCGAGAGATCGGAGCAACCAGCAGGGTCGCACTCGAAGGCCTGGAGGACCCACCATTGCGGGGCGCAGCCGTCGACGCCTTTCACGGTGACCTCGCCTGTTTTCCAGGAGGTCACCACGGCCGTGCAGTCGCCGTAGGGCCGGTACTGGGTTGGCGTCTCGGCCGCGGCGGCGACGCCCCCGCCCAAACCGAGCCCCAGCGCCGCAGTTGCCCCAGCAGCTGCGATCATGACCTTGGCGTTCATTTGAAGTACCCCTCCTGATTGTTCCGCGCCTACTACCAACGGCTGAACGACCCAGTTGTTGCGCGGTAAGTCATTGCAGGTCTGTGTCAGTACGTCGGGTCGGAATCGATCCGTCGACGATCGTCCACATAGGGGTCTAGAGCGCCGCCGCTCGAAGCGAAATGAGCAATCGCCGCGGGGCCCTCGGTGGTGGGATCGTGGCTGGTCCAGCCCTCGTCCCGCTGCCGTTCGCCGCCGCCGGCCGCGCCGCCCGGCCCCGCCCAACGCGGCGTTGGCATCGGCGCCCTCGGCCCGAGCCCGGACGTGGTTCCGGCCCGCCGTAGCCGGCGGGGGCGGCGCCGCCCCGGCCGGCGGCGCCGTGGGGCAATTGCCCAGCACTTCTCGCGGCGCCTGAGGTCCCGGCGCCGGGTCCCGGCCCCGTGAACCACGCGGGTGGGAGCAAACGTCACGGCGCACCGCTCGCCAACGGGTTGAATATCGACGCTGCGAGATGACAACCCCACTCCGCGTCGATATTCCGGCTCGACTCGGCGGCGTGCGCGTGACGTTTGCTCCCGCTCACCGCTCGGGAAGCGGAGCCGGCGGGTTTCGCGGCGGCCGAGCGGTGCTTAGGCGCGTCGCCTCCGGCTCTGCCATGCTTTTGGCGGATCGAACGACTGCAGAGGGGGAGGACTGTGAGCGCGTACAGCATCATCGACGTCGACACCCATGTGACCGAGACGCCCGACGTGTGGACCAGCCGCGTGCCCGAGAAGATGCGCGACAAGGTGCCGTACGTGAAGAAGGACGAACGGGGTCGGGCCGCCTGGTACCTGGGCGACAAGCGCATGGCCATCGCCGGGCTCACCGCCACCGCCGGCCGAGGCGACATGCTCAACTGGCCCAACGACTACCCCGACATGCACCCGGCCGCCTACGACGCCGACGCCCGCCTCGAGTACATGGACGACATGGGCATCTGGGCGATGGTGATGTACCCGAGCGTGGCCGGCTTCGGCTCCCAGCAGTTCCTCAAGCTGGGCGACCCGGACCTGATGCTGGCCTGCGTCGAGGCCTACAACGACTGGCAGACCGACTGGGCGTCGGCCGACCCGCGGCGGCTCCTCCCGATCACGTCGACCCCGTTCTGGGACGTCGACGCCGCCGTGCGTGAGGTCCGCCGCTGCGCCGAGAAGGGCCACAAGGGCATCTTGTTCACCGGCGAGCCGCAGTCCTTCGACCTCCCGGTGCTGGGCGACCCCCACTGGGACCCGCTGTGGAACGCGGCCGTCGATCTCGACCTGCCGGTCAGCTTCCACATCGGCTCCGGCGACATGGAGGCCTCGCTCAACCGCGACAAGGCCAAGGCCAAGGCCTACGGCCGCATGGCCACCTTCACCGCCGGCTCGGTCGACATCTTCATGCGCAACGGCTTCCAGGTGTCGGACCTGATCATGTCGGGCGTGCTGATCCGCCACCCGAAGATCAAGTTCGTGTCGGTGGAGTCGGGCATCGGCTGGATCCCCTTCGCCCTCGAGGCGCTCGACTACCAGTTCACCGGCAACCGGGTGTGGGACGAGCGGCCCGAGTTCACGATGCTCCCCTCGGAGCTCTTCGCCCGCAACGTGTACGCCTGCTACTGGTTCGAAGAGACCGCTCCCCGCCGCCTGATCGACAAGGTCGGCGCCGACAACATCCTGTTCGAGACCGACTTCCCCCACCCGACCTGCCTGTACGGCGACGAGGTGCACGAACGGATCGCCAAGGGTCTGGGCGACACCGACGAGGCCACCAAGCGCAAGATCCTGTGGAGCAACGGCCAGAAGCTCTACAAGGTCGACGAGCCCACCCCCGCCGACGAGGCGAAGGTGGCCAAGGCCGGGGTGTAGCCCGCCCGGCTTCCGCATCCCGCGCTCAGCCCGCAGCTGCCGCTGCGGGCCGACCCGCGTTCTGACCCGAGTTCTCACCTGCCCACGCCGCACGAGCCCAGGAGAAGCCATGACCGACACCGCGCCCAAGCCCAGCCTCGACAAGGCCCGCTCGCAGAAGTTCCTGTCCACGATGACCGGGATCATGAACGGCGGCGCGCTGGCGCTCATGTGCAGCGTGGGCCACAAGACCGGCCTGTTCGACGTGATGGCCGGCCTCGCCCCCTCGACCCCCGCCGAGATCGCGGCGGCGGCCGGCCTGCAGGAGCGCTACGTGCGCGAGTGGCTCTCGGCCATGGTCTGCGGCGAGATCGTGGACCACGACCCCGACACCGGCGCCTACCACCTGCCCCCCGAGCACTCGGGGCTGCTCACCCGCGCCTCGGGCCCGCTGAACCTCACCACCTACTGCCAGTACGTGGGCCTGCTGGCCGAGGTGGAGGACGAGGTGGTCGAGGCGTTCCGCAACGGCGGCGGCGTGCCCTACGACCGCTACCCCAAGTTCCAGGCCCTCGTGGCCGAGTCGAGCGGGCAGCGCCTGGAGCGGGCCCTCGTGCCGCAGGTGGTGCCGCTCCTGCCCGGCGGGGCCGAGCGCCTCGCCGCCGGGGTCGACGTGGCCGACGTCGGCTGCGGCAGCGGCCGGGCCATCAACCTGCTGGCCAAGGAGTATCCGAACAGCCGCTTCGTCGGCTACGACATCTCCGAGGGCGGCATCGCCCGCGGCCGCGCCCACTCGGCCGAGCTGGGCGCCACGAACATCGAGTTCGTGCTCCGCGACGCCGCCCAGCTCGGCGAGCGGGAACGCTTCGACATCGTGACGACCTTCGACGCCATCCACGACCAGGCCTTTCCCGACGCGGTGCTGGCCGGCATCAACGCCGCGCTGCGCCCCGGCGGCACGTACCTGTGCGTGGAGCCCAAGGCGTCGAGCTGCCTCCACGAGAACCTCGACCTGGCAATGGGGCCGATGCTGTACACGGTGTCGACCATGCATTGCATGACCGTGTCGCTGGCCTACGGCGGCGAGGGCCTCGGCGCGGCCTGGGGCGAGGAGCTGGCCCGGGAGCGCCTGGCCCAGGCCGGCTTCGTCGACGTGGAGGCAACCGGCATCCGCGACGACCGGGCCAACACCTACTTCCTCGCCCGCAAGCCGGGCTGAGCCCCGCCGAGCCCCGGCGCTCTGCGCAGCGGCGGCGAGAAACGGACGGTTCGCGGCGGGAAGCGGCTGGCCGGCCGCGCCTTCGGTTCCTACGGTGAGCGGTCCAGAGGCGGCGACAGGGGGGCCCGGCGCTGCGCTGGGCGCCCGCGTGGGCGGGGGCTGACCGTCGGACTCGAGGGGAGAAGAGCCGGCTATGACGACCGAGACATCCGCCGAGGCGGGGACAGGCATCGTTCCGCCCGGACGGCTGGGCGACCCGAACATGGCCTTGCGGGACGACCCCCGGGCCGACCCTCGCATGGTGGCGGCCCTCGCCGCCTTCGGGCTCGACGGGCCGCCCGAGCCGGTGGCGGTGACCGCCGCGTCGCCGCTTGCCGAGCTGCGGGCGTGGGCCGCCGAGACCGAGGTCGGCTTCGAGGCGCTGTTCGCCGGGCTGGGCGAGGGCGCGCCGGCGGTGCAGGGGGTGGTGACCGAGACCGTTCGCGTGCCCGCACGCGACGGCGGGGAGATCCAGCTCTACATCCACCGGCCCGCCGAGGCTGCGGGGCCCCTGCCGTGCGTGTACCACATCCACGGCGGCGGGATGGTGCTCATCGGCGCCGCCGGCCCGTGCTATCAGTTGTGGCGCAGCGAGCTGGCCGCCGCCGGCCTCGTGGTGGTCGGGGTGGAGTTCCGCAACGCCGCCGGCAAGCTCGGCCCCCACCCGTACCCCACCGGCCTGCACGACTGCGCCGACGGCCTGCGCTGGGTGGCGGATCACCGGGCCGAGCTCGGCGTGTCGAGCATCGTGCTGTCCGGCGAATCGGGCGGCGCCAATCTCTGCCTGTCGCTCACCCACCTCGCGAAGCGGGAGGGCTGGCTGGGCGCCATCGCCGGCGTCTACGCCCAATGCCCCTACATCGCCGGGCGAGAATGGTCCCGCCCGGAGTCGCCGCTGGCCAGCCTCGTGGAGAACGACGGCTACTTCATTTCCCGCGACCTGTTCCCCGTCATGACCGAGTTGTACGACCCCGGCGACGCCAACGGCGCCGACCCGACGTGCTGGCCCGCCGAGGCCACGATGGCCGACCTGGCCGGCATGCCGCCCCACGTCGTGTCGGTGAACGAGCTCGATCCGCTGCGCGACGAGGGCCTCGCCTACTACCGCCGGCTGCGCGACGCCGGCGTGAGCGTCGTCGGCCGGGTCGTGCCCGGCACCTGCCACGGGGCAGACGTGTTCTTCGCCGTGGCCCTGCCCGACGTGCACGCCGCATCCCTTCGAGACGTGAGCGGCTTCGCCCGCTCGTTCGGCTGAACAGGAGAGCGCACTCGTGACCAACGACGTTGCCGCACAGCGCCGGTCGGCCGGGGACGGACCCGACTTCGACGTGATCATCATCGGCGCCGGGATCGCCGGCATCCTGCAGCTCTACGAGTTGAAAGGCGCCGGGCTGTCCGTGCGGGTGCTCGAAGCCGGCTCCGGCGTCGGGGGCACGTGGTACTGGAACCGGTACCCGCTGGCCCGCTTCGACTCCGAGAGCTACTCCTACGGGTACTTCTTCTCCAAGGAGCTGCTCGACGAGTGGGAGTGGTCCGAGCACTTCGCCGGCCAGCCCGAGACCGAGCGCTACCTCGACCACGTGGTCGACAAGTTCGCCCTCCGGGACAGCTTCCAGTTCAACGCTCGCGTGGCGTCCGCCGTGTTCGACGACGGCCAGGACCACTGGCGGCTCACCCTCGGCGACGGCGCCGAGCTGACCGCCCGCTTCGTGGTCGCGGCCACCGGGCTGCTGTCGGCGCCGTACTTCCCGGGCATCCCGGGGCGGGACAGCTTCCGGGGCGAGAGCCACCACACGGGTCTGTGGCCCAAGGCGCCGGTCAGCTTCGCGGGCAAGCGCGTGGCGATGATCGGCACCGGCGCCAGCGCGGTGCAGCTGCTCCCCGCGATCGTGGACGAGGTCGCCTCGATCACCGTCTACCAGCGCACGCCGAACTGGTGCGCGCCGCTCAACAACGGGCCGATCACGCCCGAGGAGCAGCGCGAGATCAAGGCGAGCTACGACGAGCTCGAGCGGCTGGTCCGCTCCACCTTCGCCGGGTTCGCGCACCCCGACGGGACCCGGAGCACCTTCGAGGACACGAAGGAGCAGCGCTGGGCGTTCTACGAGGAGCTGTGGGGCAAGCGGGGCTTCGCGAAGCTGTTCAGCAACTACAACGACATCCTCGTCGACCGCCAAGCCAACGCCGAGTTCTGCGAGTACCTCGCCCACAAGATCCGCCAGCGCGTGGACGACCCGGCCACGGCCGAGAAGCTCATCCCCAAGGACCACGGCTACGGCATGAAGCGGCCGCCGATGGAGAGCGGCTACTACGACGCCTACAACCGGCCCAACGTGTCCCTCGTCGACCTGCGGGAGACGCCGATCGAGCGGATCACCGAGACCGGCGTCGTCACCTCCGCCGGCGAGGAGGCCTTCGACCTGATCATCTGGGCCACCGGCTTCGACGCCGTGACCGGGGCGATGACCCGCATGGGCGTGGTGGGCAGCGGCGGGGAGCGCCTGGAGGAGTACTGGGCCGACGGCCCGAGGACCTACCTCGGGGTGTCCCTGCCCCGCTTCCCGAACCTCCTCTTCGTGGGCGGCCCCCACTTCCCGTTTGCGAACGTGCCGCGCGGGCTCGACGTGCAGGTCGGCTTCGTGACCGGCCTGCTGCGCCACGCCGCCGAGCGCGGCTACACCCGGGTGGAGGTGGAGGAGGCGGCCGAGGAGGCGTGGACCGAGCTCGTCCTCACCAGCGCCGCCCCGTTCCTCGTGGCCGACACGTCGTGGTTCCGAGGAGCGAACATCCCCGGCAAGGCCGACCGGTTCATGCTCTACACCGGGGGGCTCGTGCCCTACGGGGACCGGCTCGACGCCGTGGCGGAGAAGGGGTACGAGGGCTTCGTCCTGCGGGGCGCGGGGGTCGCGGTGGGTTGAGCGCCGGCGGCGGGGCGCCGCTGGACCTGCACGGTCAGCGGCCGCCCCGGCCGGCGAGGAGGTCTCGCGGGGCGAGCACCCGAAGCGGCGCCGGTACTGGGCGCTGAACCGGCCGTAGTGGCCGAACCCCCAGCGCTGCGCCACCGCCGTGACCGTGGTCGATCCCGGCTCGGCCCGCTCCAGCTCGTCGCGCGCCCGGTCGAGGCGGACGCCGCGCACATGCGCCATGGGGGTGACGCCGAGGTGGCGGCGAAAGCTCGCCTCCACCGCCCGCACGCTCAGGTTCGCGGCGCGGGCCACGTCGCCCACGGTGAGGAAGGCGTCGGGCCGCTCGGCGATCGCCGCGATCGCCTGGCGGATGGCCCGCGGGCCTTCGAAGCCCGCCGAGCGATCGAGCTCGTCTGACCACTGGTGGCCCTGGCCGACGAGCAGGCCGGTCATCAGCAGGCGGCTGAGCTGGTGCAGCCCGAGGCCGCGGCCGGCCAGGCCGGTCGGGTCGGCCAGCTCCTCCCGCAGCAGGGTCAGCGCCCGCTGCAGGCTGGCGCAGCGGCGGGCGTCGAGGGCGAACTCGAAGCGGATGGCCGAGCCGAGGGAGCGGCCGAGCAGCAGCTCTAGCTCGCGCTCCAACGCCCCCCGCTCGACGCTCACGGTGAGCACCCGGCAGTCGTCGGTCAGGTACTCGGCGGCGACCTCGCCGCTGACCGGGCACACGACGATGCCCGAGCGGCCCTCGATGGCGGCGGTGTCGACCCCGGCGGCCGCCCGCACCCGGCCGCGCACGGGCAGGCACAGCGTGTAGCCGGGGTAGGAGACGGTGCGCAGCCGCGCGGCCGACAGGTCGAGCACAGCCACCCGCACGTCGGGCAGGTCCACGCGCTCGAGGCGCATCCGGAAGCAGGCCGGACGGCTCGGCGCCCGCATCGTGAGCTCCGCGTAGGTGTCGCTGAGCACGGCGGAGGCCACGCCGACGTCGCCGGTGGCGTGCACTGCGCCCGCGTCGGCGAACAGCGGCGCCGCCCCGCCCCAGGGCGCAGCGGCTGGCGTGGCTGGCGCCGGAGGCCACGCTCCCGGCGAATCGGGCCGATCGCGATCCACAGGCTCTCCCCCTGCGATTGCTGGCGCCCAGTCTCGCGCGTCAGCCGCCCCGCCCGCCCCGGATCCGCCGGCCGTTCGCCCCGACGAACGACGGCTGAGCGGAGCGAGGCCGGCCGACCGTGCGAGCGCCAGCGAGCCGGGCGGCGATGGGGTCTGGGGGCGCAGCCCCCAGGAAGAACTACGGCTCGACCCGCAGCGACCAGATGCGCACCTGCTCGGCCAGCGCCTCCTCGCCGAGCTCGAGCAGGCGGCGGCGCAGGTCGAGGGTGAGCTCGCAGTAGAGGCTCACGAGCTGGGCGGCGACGAGCGCCTCGGCGAGGTCGAGGTCGGGCGGCTCGGTGCGCCAGAAGAAGGCCTCGGCCACCAGCTCCGCCGAGGGGCGGCCCTCGGCCGCGTACCAGGCGGCGGCGTCGTCGTTGCGCGCCGCCAGGCCGGTCGCCGCGGCGAACAGCAGACGGGCCGGCAGCAGCACGCGCCGGGTGAGCACGCGCACCCCGCCGGCCACCAGCGCGCCGGCGCTCGGCAGCGGCTCGGCCAGCTCTTCGAGGGCGAAGCGGGCCGAGTCGATCACCAGCTCGGCCGGGGTGGGCCGCGTGGCCGCCGCCCGCACGTCGTCGCCGTGCAGCAGCCGGCCGTGCTCGAGCAGGTCGAGCCGGTCGTGCGCCCGCAGGCCGAGCGGCGCCGCCGCCGGACCTGACAGCGCCGCCGCCGGACCAGACAGCGCCGCCGGGGTCGCTGCGAGCAGACGCAGACGCGCCGCGAGGCCGCCCTCGGCGGCGAGCGCCGAGACGGCCTGTTCGAGGCGCGCCGCAGCGTCGGGCGCGGCCGCGTCGTCGACCACGGCGAGCAGCGCCATGTCGCTCACGGCGGGGGCGAGACAGCCCTGCGCCGCGCTGCCCAGCGCGTACAACGCCACCAGCGAGTCGCCGCCCGCCGCGCACAGGGCCGTTCGGGCCGCGTCCAGGACCGCCTCGGCGTCGTCGCTCACCCCGCCGACGCTACCCCGGTCCGGCGCCCGCCCGAGCTCGGGCGTCAGCCGCTGCGGCTGTCGCACCAGGCTCGGATGACGGCCGCGAGCTCGTCCTTCGCCGCCTCGACCTCGGCCAGGTCGTGGAGCCGGATGACCCGCACCAATGGCGCGTCGCCTTCCAGGCGGGCGAAGTGGCCCGGGATCTCGGCGCCTCGGTGGAACATGAGGCTGACGAATCGCTTGGCCGGGCTGAAGCTCACGATGTTGCCGTTGTAGGAGAACGTGGGCGTCTTCCACTTGACGGACTCGGTGACCCGTCCGTCGGCCTCGAGGATGATGGTGCGCGCCCGTTGCATCGCCTCGGTGAGGGGATGGTCGCGTTCGGCGAACCACGCGTCCACGTCCGGGTTGCGGGCCAGGGGAACCACCGTTTTACCTTTCGGCTATATTCGCTCCAGCGAAAGTAGCACGAGGGAGTTGAAGGGGTGCAGGCCGCGCTCGATGCCATCCACCACCCGGGTCGGCGCGCCATGTTGGCCGCGCTGCTCACCGGCGAACGCAGCGCCGGCGAGCTGGCCGAGCGGGCCGGGATGCGCCAGCCCGTGGCCAGCCAACACCTGCGGGTCCTGCGCCACGCCGGCCTCGTCACCGTGCGCGCCGAGGGGAACCGGAGGGTCTACGCCGTCGACTTCGCCGCCCTCGCCGAGCTGCGCGCCGAGCTCGACGCGTTCTGGGGCGAGGCGCTCGGGTCGCTCAAGCAGCGCGTCGAGCGGGACCGCGGCGGGGCTCGCTAGAGCCGTGCGGATCTACACCACCGAGGTCGCATCGAGGCCGACCCCGAGGTCGTGTACCGGCACCTCGTCGACCCCGCCGAGCTCGCCGAATGGATCGCCCTCGGCGGCGCGCTCAGCGACCCGGTCGAGGGCGGCGCGCTCCGCTGGAGCTTCGCCAACGGCGCCGTGATGAGCGGGCGGTATCTCGAGCTCGACCCGCCCCGGCGGATCGTGTTCACCTACGGCTGGGAAGACGACCTCAGGGGCGTCCCCCCAGGGGCCACGATCGTCGAGATCGATCTCGAACCCCACCCACGCGGCACGAGGCTGCGCCTCACGCATCGGCTCCTGCCCGACCACGCCGCCGAGGACCACCGGCTCGGCTGGGACCACTTCCTCGCCGTCCTCGCTCACCGACTCGCCCGACCGTGAAGGCCGGGGCAGGCGCGGCGCCGCCTCAGTCGATCCCGTTTCTGGGGGCTGCGCCCCCAGACCCCAGCCACGCCCGGCTCGCTGGCGCTCCCCGGCCGTGTCGGCTTCGCTTCGCTCACTCGAAGCCGACGAAGCTCACGATGTCGTCCACCGGGACGCGAGTCGATTTCACGTCGTTGGCGGCGAAGGACTCGTCGGGCCAACCGAGCGCGACGCAGGTCACGATGATCTCGTCCTCGGGGATGTTCGAATGGGCCCGGACGACCGGCGACTGGCTGATGCCCTGCCCGTTGATCACGGTGCCGAGGCCTCGCTCCCACGCCGCCAGCACGAGGGCGTGCACGGCCGCGCCGACGTCGAGGTAGGCGACGGTCGACTCCTCGAGCCCGCGGTCCACCGTGACCACGATCGACACCGGCGCGTCGAACTGGCGGAACCCCCGCATCATCCAGTCCTGGCGCATCGCCCGGTCCTCGCGGATGCCCATGGCGTCGAACAGCTGGTAGGCGATCTCCACCTGTCGGTCGCGGTGAACGCCCTCGTACTTGCGGTGCAGGCGGATCTCGCGCCGCAGCGGCGCCCCGGCCATCATCAGCTCGGTGTTCTCCCGCCGGATCGCCTCGAGCGGCTCGCCGGTCACCACGTGGAAGTGCCACGGCTGCGTGTTCATGGACGACGGCGCGCCCGACGCCATCTCGACCAGCTCGCGGATCAGCTCTTTCGGCACCGGGTCGGGCTTGTAGCCGCGGATGCTGCGCCGATCCCGCACCAGTTGCTCGAACTCCACCGCTCCGTCTCCCTTCGCGAGCCCTCCCAGGGCAGCGGCACCGTACCGCCGCCGGGGTGGGACCGGCATCGCCGCCAACGCCGAGGCCCGCCAGCTCGGCGTCAGGCCCCGACGGCCAGCTCGACCGCTCGTTCGAGCTCGAGCTCGGTGTTGTAGTAATGCGGCGAGAGGCGCACCACCGGCGCGGCGAGGTCGAGCCGGGCCCAGGCGGGCGCTGACACCGACCCGTTCACGCCGCCGGCGCCGAGCGCGGCGACCACCTCGTCGGCGCTGCGGCCGGCCACCGTGAAGGTGACGATCCCGCAGCGCTGCGACCCGCCGTCGTGCACGGTCACGCCCGGGCGCGCCGCCAGCTCGTCGCGCAGCCGGGCCGCCAGCGCCTGCACCCTCGCCGCGACGTCGTCGATCCCGAGGGCGAGCGCGTAGTCGAGCGCGGCGCCGATCCTGCTGCCGAATCAACAGTTGCACGGCACCCAGCAGACTAGTGATCGGCGTCTTCAGCTCATGCGCGGCCACCGAGAGGAACTCGTCGCGGATCGCCAGCGCTTGCTCGGCGGCGATGCG
>JBJXGF010000122.1:0-15543 GCA_046153015.1 Acidimicrobiales bacterium
CGCTTCGCCGCCATCCGCAGCTACATCTCCACCGCCCGCAAGCACACCCAACCCATCCACCGCCACCTCAAAGACCTGTTCACTCCCACCGGCGCATGGCTACCCGGCTCCGCCACCTGACTGGTTACCCACCGGCCTTCCACTCACACAAGAAATCCTTGACAGGCTCAGCAGCGGCTGGCGTCACGACCCACGGCGCCGATCCCGGCGGGTCCGACTAGGCTTCGAGCGTGAGCCTGACGGCCGCAACCCTGACGTTCCTGTTCACGGACATCGAGGGATCAACGCGCCGTTGGGAGGCCGACGCAGATCGCATGCGCCTGGAGCTCGAGGCCCACGACGCGGTGCTGCGGGAGGTCGTCGCTGCCAATGGTGGTCACCTGTTCAAGCACACCGGTGACGGGATCTGCGCTCGGTTCTCATCGCCAGCCGAAGCCATCGCCGCGGCGGTAGCAGCCCAACGCCTTTTGCAGCTTCCCGTCCGCATGGGTCTGGCGACGGGCGAAGCGATCGAACGCGACGGCGACTACTTCGGGCCGGTCCTCAACCTCACAGCCCGCGTCATGAGCGCCGGCCATGGCGGCCAGATTCTGGTTGCTGGCGCCGCGCCCGCCGACCTCGACGGCGTCAGCCTCCTCGACCTCGGAGAGCGCCGCTTACGCGACCTCACGGACTTGACCAGGATCTACCAGGTGCGGGCCGATGGGCTGGTGGCAGAGTTCCCGCCCTTGCGCACCGTGGATCTCTCGCCCGGCAACCTGCCCGTGCAGGTGACGTCGTTCCTGGGCCGTGACCTCGAAGTGAAGTTGCTGGCAGAGCTCGTTCGAGCCAACCGGCTGCTGACACTCACCGGCCCCGGTGGTGTCGGCAAGACCCGCGTCGCGCTGCAGGTCGCTGCGGAGCTCGTGACTGACTTTCCCGACGGCGTGTGGCTGGTGGAACTCGCTCCGTTGAGCAGCGGTGATGCGGTTGCCGAAGCTGTGGCCACGGTGCTCAAGGTTACGACAGAGCCCCAGGTTCGGCTCGAACAGGCGATCGGCAAAGCGATCGGTGACCGTCGCCTCCTATTGGTCCTCGACAACGCCGAGCACCTGCTTGACGCCACGGCCGAACTCGTACGGCACGTGCTGGCCAGCACCACCAAAGCGTCAGTGCTCCTCACGTCAAGGGAGGGGCTGCGCCTCAGCGGCGAGCACCTCTGGCCGGTACCGCCGCTCGACATATCCGAAGGTATCCACTCCACCGCTACGGAGCTGCTCATCGAGCGGGCCCGCGAAGTTGACCCGTCTTTCACGCTCGCCCATCACAACGATATCGAAGCCGCCGTCGAAATATGCCGTCGACTCGATGGTCTCCCATTGGCCATCGAGCTTGCGGCCGCCCGACTTCTCTCCATGAACGTGCGCGAAGTTAGAGATCGCCTCAACCGCCGCTTCCGCCTGCTCACCAGCACACAACACGGGCAAGGCCACCACCAGACGCTGCACCAAACGCTCCAATGGTCCTACGACTTGCTCCAAACCGACGAGCGAGCGCTGCTGGACGCCTGCGCCGTGTTCGCCGGCGGCTTCGACCTCGAGGCAGCATCCCTGATCTGCACGACCAGCGGGACTGACGAGCTTGACACGCTCGACACACTCGATTCCCTCGTGCGAAAGTCGCTGCTCACCGTCGAACGGGTCGGCGACAGGACCCGGTTCGGGATGCTCGAGAGCGTCCGCCAGTTCGCTCTCGACCGGCTCACATCCGCTGCGCTCACGTCCCTACGAGACAGCCATGCCGACTACTTCGGAGGGCAATCCCGCCAGCTGTGGGAAAGCATGTGGAACGGACCGGGCTACCGGCAAGGCGTGAACTGGGTCGACACCGAGTTCGACAACCTTCGCGCCGGGTTCCGCTGGAGCACCGAACAGGGCCGCATCGAATCCGCCAGCCGCATCGCGTCGCACACCGCGATGCTCGCCTTCGCCCTGCAACGCTACGAGCCCATTGGCTGGGCCGAAGAGGTTCTCGCCGCCGCCACCACCCAGGACATCGCCGAACTCCCACGGCTTTACAGCGCAGCCGGTCTCTGCACCTACGTCGGGCGCCCCAACGACGCTGTTGGGTACGCAAACCACAGCCTCACCCTGGAAGCAGACCCGCGCTACGACCCGTTCGAGGCCGGCTGGACCGCCTTCTTCGAAGCAATCGGCCACCGCTTCGCTGGCCGCGTTGACCAATACGTCGCCATCGCCGCCGACATGGCTGCGCAGACTGGTCTCGTACAACTAGTCGGACGCTGCGCCCTCATCTTCGCGCTACCGCTCATCGGCCGATCCGAAGAAGCAATGCAACTCGCCGAACCCACCCTCACCGACGCCCGCGAGCGCGGCAATCCGTTCATCATCTCCTGGGCGCTCAACGCCTACGGCCGTGCCTTCACCGAACAACAGCCGCAGAAAGCGCTCGAGGCCTTCCGCGAGGGGCTCGACTACACCCGTGAGTTTCGCGTCCCATTCTGGGAAACGAACATCGCCCGTGACGCCGCCGCGCTCGAAGCCGCCCACGGCGAACGGACCGAAGCACTCGAGATGTTCGAAAGCACCATCAACTCCTTTCACCGCACCGGCAACACCGGCCACGCCGCAGCCAGTGTCGCCAACCTCGCCATCTTTTTCGCTCGCATCGATAAGCCCGCCATCGCCGCCACCCTCTACGGCGCGTGCCAGCAGCAACCCAGCATCAACATGGTCATTGGTCTGCAGGCTGCAATCGAACAGGTGGCAACAAGGCTAGGTCCGAGCGAGTTTCACGCCAGAATCGAAGAAGGTCAAGCTCTCATCTGGTCCGACACCGTCACCTACGCCTTGCGCCAGATCTACCTCGCACGAGCGGAAACCTGAAACGCACGTCAACCGCGACACGAGGTCCTCGCTTATCGCAGCGCTTGGCGACGTTGATCACCCTCGCGCCCTGCCACGTCACCATGGAGTGCCCTCCGTCGCGGTTGTTGCGGTCGTGTCGGCAGGTGCGAACGTGCGGCGAGGGCTGACGCGATGGTGAACGTTGGTGAACAACGGTCGGTGGCCCGAGGCGTTGCGAACCTCGCCCACCCTCGTCTGAGGCGGGGAGCTGGGCGAACGGCACGGACGGTTACAGGCTGATGCCGCGTCCAAGGGCCCGGTCGTGGTCGAGTCCCAGGTGATGTCGGACGTGCGGGTCGAGGCCGTGTTCGCAGCCGAGTTCACGGGCGGTGTCGCCCAGCTCGGCGGTGACCGACGCCCAGTGCGGGTAGTCGGGGTGGCTGCGCTGGGGTCGGGCGCCGATCGCCTCGTGGTCACTGGTGACGTTGTGGATGGTTCGGTACTGCTCGACGCGGCCGACGGTGCGGTCCCACACGCCGGCGAGCTCGACATGGTGGGGCCGGGCTCCAAGGATGTCGATCGCCCAGCTCGGCGCCGGCTGCTCGCGGGCGAGGTTGATGCGAGCGGTGAGGTCGCGATCGAGCTCGGCAGCGAGGGCGGGCAGGCGGTCGTGGTCGGGTTGGTGGCGCTCGACCCAGGCCTGCCCTTCTGCGACTCGTGCGGCGGCGGCGACGACCCGGCCGCCGATCTCGTCGACGGTGCGACGCTGGAGGGCGACCGCCCCGTTGGCGACCCGGTTGTCCACTTCGAGCTGGCGTCGCTCGCGCCTGTGGAACGGGTTCCATGGGGAGAGTTCGCCCAACCGTTCACCGATGCCGTCCCGCCGTGCCTTCGCCTCGACCAGCGCCGCGATAGCTTGCTGGTGGTGGGCTCGCTGAGTGGCGGCGTAGGCGAGGTCGCGTTGCAGCTCGCCCCGCCCAAACGGCACCGCCAACGCTTCGATCCGGGCGATCTCCCCGGCGAGGAAGCGAAGCTCGGCGGGCTCCAGCGGCTGCAGAGCAACGGCCGATGGGTCCCAGCCCGTCGACGGCGTGGCTTCAAGCCGCTCGCGGTAGACGGTGGCGGGGATGTCGGCCCAGTCCCGGTTGATCGCCTCGGCCAGCACGTCTCGAGCGCTGCGCTGGTCGTCGGGCTCGAGGGCGACATAGGCATGGTTGGAGAGCCGGCCTCGGGTGAGCGGCACATACACGCCGCGGTTGTCGATGGCGCCGTCGACGACGAGTAGGGCGTGATCGACGGTGCGGCCTTGGGCGGCGTGGCCGGTCTGGGCGTAGGCCAACTCGACATGGGTGGCTGCGTAGTCGGCGGGGAGGTGCACCGTGCCGGAGCGGCCGGAGGCAACGAGCCCACCATCGGGGTCGATGGTGTTGATCCTCCAGTGGTCGCGGTTGCGGACCATCTCCCCCGTGTCGGTGCGCAACTGGCGGTCGTTCTGCCGGGTGGCGATCTCGTCACCGACCAGCAGCCGATACCCGCCCGCCGTGCGAGTGTTGGGGCCATGGGGGTCGAGCTCGCCGGTCTCGATGCGGTGGTGTTGGGCGAGCTGGTTGAGGCGGTGGACGGTGTCGTTGTTGGCGGCCAGGACGGCCACGCTCTGCTCGTGCTGGCGGAGCTGGGCCCAGTGGTCGATCACGTCGAAGTCGACCTCGCCCGGCTCACCCTGATGGAGCCGGCCGTGCCGCTCGTAGTGGGCGAGCGCGTCGGGGTCGCCGGCGCGTAGGGCGAGGGAGGCGTCTCGTTCCCACGGTTCGCTGAAGCGATGGATGCGGTCGAACTCGATGGTGGGGCCGTGCTCGACGAGCCAGTCGAACATCCCCGCCCGGCCGACCGGCAGGTACTGCAGCGGGTCACCGACCAGCACCATTCGCCACTGCTCGCGATCAGCGAGCCGGGCCAGGTCGGCCAAGGTCGGGGTGGCGACCATCGCCGCCTCGTCCACCAGCAACGTGCCACCCGCGGGGAGCGCGTAGGCGGCGTTGGGGCCGGCGGGTCGGCGGTGCTCGACCAGCAGCTTATCGATCGTGTCCGCCGATGCGCCTGTCTCTGCAGCGAGCACCGCTGCTGCGGTCGGGGTGGGAGCAACGGCGAACACGGGGCGGTCCTGCCGGGCGAGGCTGTCGATCCCGGGTCGCAGAGCGGTGGTCTTGCCCGCCCCGGCCGGACCGACAACCACCACGAGGCTCGCGTCACCCGCCAGCGCCCGAGCCGCCGCCACCTGCGCCAAGTCCAACCCGGGCGCCTCAACGAGCCCGGCGCGTCCGGCCTGATCCCAGCGTCGGCGGGCCCAATCAGCCAGGTTCGCCTCCTCCTCAAGGATGTACGCCGTGCTGTAGCGACGCTCCAAGGGCGACTCCCACGCCGGGCGACCATCGCTCGACCGCACCGCCACGCCGTCGGGCAGCGGCCGGGCGAGTTCCACGAGCCACTCCTCCTCGAACGGGTCGACCGCCGCCTCCAACCCAGCGATCAGCTCGCCAGCGGCCATCGCCGTATCGGTCGGGGTCGCCCGGGCCAACTCACGCACCACCTCCGGGCGCCGCCACTGCGAGCGGGACTCGGTCAACACCGTGAGTGCCTGCTCCGCCGGCCCGCCCCACGGGTCCGCATCCAAGGACATCGCCGGTTCCACCACACGAGCCAGCGTTGCGCCGACCAGGTCTCGGGGTTCGAGGCCGAGCTCGGCGAGCTGGTCGACCCAGCGCCGTTGCAGCGCGGCCGCGTCGAGCACGGCGGGCTTTGAACGGCGCGAATCGACCGCGGCTTCGCGTTCGAGCCGCCACCGCTCCCGAGCCGTCGGCTCGCGACCCAACGTGCCGCGGAACCGATCCAGCTTCACCGCCAGGCGGGCCTCGACCTGACCAGCTCGCCGGGAGAACGCGTCGAGCACCTCCCGGTCGATGCCGACCACTTCGGCGATGCCGTTGTCCACCTCCCGCCACCCCACCCCCAATCGACCGGTCAACTCAGCGCGCAGACCCGCATGGTAGAGGGCGCACAGGACGGTCTGGTCCTTCAGCAACGAGCGAGCGTCCAACGCCAACCACCTCCCGTCCGGCGAGAGCACCCGGTTGGCGATCACCGCATGGGTGTGCAGCTGCGGGTCCAACTCCCGCGACACATGCTGCCTGAACACACCGACTGCGATCCCCTCCGCGTCAACCGACATCACCTCACCATCGACCCGGAACCGGGTGAGCGCATGGCGCTGCACGTACCCGAGCACCGCGTCCACCGCCGCGTCGTGGGCGGCATGGACCTCGGCCCGCACGATTGTGTCGCTTAGGGCGGCGAGTAGTGAGACGCTCTTCGGGGCCGAGAACGTCACGTCATAACCCCGCACCGACCGCTCACCGAACGCCGGGCCCAACTCGACGCCGGTGGACGGGTCGATACCGGCCAGTACGGCAACGAACTCGGCGTCATCAAACGACACCGCAAGACCGAGACGGCCGGCGGCGTCGCCGAACCAGCGGCCCGGCGGCTCACCTGCGGCGAGGTAGTAGCCGCCCGGCTCAGCCACGTAGTACTCCCCCGCCCCCGGACCCTTCAACGATGTCACCCGCACCGTCACCTCACACCTACCGGACGGTATGGCGCCAGCACACCCGCACGGGCCGTGCAAACGTCTGTCCCTGAACGCCCTGAGCCCGCGCACCGGATCGACGAGCGCATGATCAGGCCTCAGGGAGGCCGTCGAGCAGGCGCAGCTGCACGCTCGACGGCCGGTTCGCGCGACGTGAGCGCGTGGGCGTCGTCGCGGTCGTCGGCGCCGGCGTGGCGGAGCGGGCGGTGAGCTCGCCGGCGAGGAGGCGGTCGAGCTGGTGCCGGGGAACGCGCAGCAGGCGACCGACACGCACGACGGGTAGGCCTTCCGCGCCGCCGGTCGCTTCCCAGCGGCGGGCCAACGCATAGGCAAGCGTCCGCCCGATCCGCAGCCGCCGGGCCGCCTCCGGCACCGTCTACAACTCCACCCGATCCGCCAACACGCACCCTCCCCGGCTCCGCCCCACCGCGATCGCGACAGCGCCGATACGCGCGCCCGCGCCGCGGGAACCCGGGAAATTACGCAGACGTCATTCCATCGACAACAGGCCCGAAACCGGCTCGGCGTACACGAGCGGACGCAGCCGACTCGAGCACACGGCCCGACACGAAACGACACCAGACGAACGAGTTACAAGCCCATGACAATCACAGCCGGCCGCGGGGTCAGCTGCGGGGTGCGGTGATGAGCCCGCGCATCGCGTCAGCGGCGCGGTCCTGCATGTGGTCCAACACGTGCTGGTAGGTGTCCGCGGTGATCGTGATCGAGGAGTGCCCCAGGCGTTCCGACACGACCTTCAGCGGCACACCGGAGTCCAGCAGCATCGTCGCGTGGGTGTGCCGCAACCCGTGCAGCCCAATGTCGACCGCGCCCACCGCCGCCACCGCCCGCTTGAACTGCACCGCCAACGACTGGGGGTGGATCATCGACCCGTCCGCCAGTGTGAACACCAGCCCCCGCTCGGCGCCCACGAAGTCCAATTCGGTGCCCTGCCGTTCCCGCCACGCCCCCAGGACGGCGATCGTGTCGGCGTCGAGGCCGATCGTGCGGATCGACGCCCTGCTCTTCGGCCGCCCGATCGACGCCTCATAGCCATCCAGCGTCACCGCCTGGCGCACGAACAACCGGCCCGCCTCGAGGTCGACGTCGACCCAGCGCAGCGCGCACAGCTCGCCACGACGCAGCCCCGTCGCCAACGCCACCGCCCACACCGCGAACAACCGGTCCCCACCGACCGCCGCGAGGAACGCCGAAGCCTCGGCGCGGGACCACACCCGGATCTCCTTCTGACGCCGACCACTCGGCAGGCGCACGTGCTCGGCCACGCTCCGCGCGATATAGCCGCGCTTCACCGCGTCCGCCAACGCCATCCGCAACACCTTGCCGATCGCCTGGCGCGACCTCCCCGACAGGCCCTCCTCCCGCAACCGGTCATGGAACGCCTGCACCTGCCGCGCCGTCAACGCCGACACCGCGCCTGACCCAACCCCGCCGTGATCCGCCCGGCCGCCCACCCATACTGCTGACGCGTCTGCGCCGACAACTCCGCCTTCGACGCCAACCACTCCCCCGACAGGTACGCGCCCAGCGTCAACGCCGACGGAGCCGAGAACCCACTCGACACCACCTCCGCCACACGCTGCTCCGCCTCCCGCTTCGTCCGGTACGTGCCCGCCGAGACCTGCTTGCGCCGACCCGTCGCCGGGTCCGGCGCGGTCTCCACCGTCACCATGTACCGAGGACGACCCTCCCCGTCCCGCCGCACCCTGATATGCGCACCCGGCCCCCGCATCCCCCTAACGGTAGGCAACCACCGCGATCCGATGAGGACAGAAAGAGGACACGACCCCGGAAAGCAGAAGGGCCGGTGCTCTCGCACCGGCCCTCACCTAGACTTTCGCTGTCGGGCTGAGAGGATTTGAACCTCCGACCTCTTGACCCCCAGTCAAGCGCGCTAACCAAACTGCGCCACAGCCCGATGCGGTCAACCACCCTAGCCGATCCGTCGGCTCAGAAGCGCCCGACCAACCACGCCGCGCCCTGGATCAGCCGCCAACCCAGGTACACGCACACCGCGGCCAGCATCAGCCAGAAGTGCCACGGCACGCGGGGCGCGTCCTCGGGCGCCTCGGTCGGCGAGTCGGGCGCGGCGCCGGGCTCGCCGAGCGGGGCGCCGCACCCCGGGCAGCCCCCATCCGCCTTCAGGGCGTTGGGCGTGTAGTAACGGGAGCACGGCTCGCACCAGGGCATCCGGGCTGGACAGTACCGGCCGGGTCCGCCCCGCTCACACCGGGGGCACGCCGTGGCGGCGTTCCGAGAAGCGGCGGTCCTTGCCCTCGGCGCGGCGCAGGCGGCGGATCAGCTCGCTCCGCAGCGCCTCGAACTCGATCACCCCGTCGACCACCAGCTCGGAGGCGAGGCGCAGCAGGTCGACGTCCTCCTCGTAGAGGCTGCGCTCCCGGGCGATGAACTCGGCCCGCTCCGTTTCGTCCTCGATGGCCATGATCCGGTTGTAGAACACCGCGTTCACCGCCGCCTCGGGGCCCATCACCGCGATCTTCGCGGTGGGCAGGGCGAGCGTGGCCACCGGATCGAACGCGGGGCCCGACATGGCGTAGAGGCCGGCGCCGTACGACTTGCGCACCACCACGCACACCTTCGGCACCGTCGCCTCCGACACGGCGGTGATCATCTTCGCCCCGTGGCGGATGATGCCCTGGCGTTCGACCTCGGTGCCGACCATGAAGCCGGGCACGTCGGACAGGAAGATCAGCGGGATGTTGAACGCGTCGCAGAGCCAGATGAACCGGGCGGCCTTGTCAGCGGAGTCGGTGAACAGCACCCCGCCCTTCATGGCCGGGTTGTTGGCCACGAAGCCGACGGGGCGGCCCTCGAGCCGACCCAGGCCGCAGATCAGCTCGGGGGCGAACAGCGGCTTGATCTCGAAGAAGCTCTCGCGGTCGATGATCCCGTCGATCAGGTCGTGCATGTCGTAGCCGCGGGCCTCCTCCTCGGGCACGACGGCGCGAGTCAAGGCGCGGGCCGGCTCGTCGGGCAGGTACTGCGGCGGATCCTCCCGCCAACGCTGCGGGAAGTACGAGAAGAAGCCCTGCGCCTGGGCGATGGCGTCGGCGTCGTCGACGGCCAGGTTGTCGCCGCAGCCCGAGACCGTGGCGTGCATGCGGGCGCCGCCCATCTCCTCGAGCGTGGCGATCTCGCCGATGACCATCTCGGCCATGCGGGGCGAACCGAGGTACATCGAGGCGTTGCCCTCGACCATGACGACGAGGTCGCAGAAGCTGGGGATGTACGCACCGCCCGCCGCCGAGGGCCCGAACAGGCAGCAGATCTGAGGCACGCGGCCCGAGAGGCGCACCTGGTTGTAGAAGATGCGCCCGGCGCCCCGCCGCCCGGGGAAGAGCTGGACCTGGTCGGTGATGCGCGCCCCCGCCGAGTCGACCAGCCAGAACACCGGCAGCTCGTCGCGCAGCGCGGTCTCGGTGAGCCGGATGATCTTCTCGACCGTGCGCGCCCCCCAGGAGCCGGCCTTCACGGTGGGGTCGTTGGCCATGACCAGCACCGGCCGACCGTCGATCTCGCCGCAGCCGGTGACCACCCCGTCGGCGGGCAGGTCCCTCGCGGACGCATTGGCCAGCAGCCCGTCCTCGACGAAGCTGCCCGGGTCGAGCAGCAGGTCGAGCCGGTCCCGCACGAACAGCTTGTTCTGCCGGGCGAGCTTCTCGCCCTCCTTGGCCAGGTTGCCCTGCAGAGCCCGCGTCGCGGCGGCGGCCAGCGGATCGGCGGGCGGCTCGAGATCGGGCCGCGCTGCGGGCCGATCGGCGGTGTCGGTCATCGCCTTCTACTCCTCACAGGCGCCGGATGGCCAGGATGGCGACGTCGTCGGTGATGGGGCCGCTGGCGAAGTCGCGGGCGGCCTCCAGCAGATCCTTGCACAGCACCTCGGGGGTCGCTCCCGGATCCCGGCGGATGGCCGCGGCGATGCGCTCCTCGCCGAAGATCTCGGCGCCGTCGCGGGCCTCGGCGAGACCGTCGGTGTACATCACGCAGAGGTCGGACTCCTCCAGCTCGATCTCCCGGCTGAAATAGGGCGCCTTCGGGTCGAGCATGATGAGCGGCCCCGTGGCCCGCAGCGGGCGGACCTCACGGCCGTGCCACAGCCACGCCGCGGGGTGGCCGGCCGAGCAGTACCGCAGCGTCTGCGCCTCGGTGTCGAACACGACGACCACGACCGAGATGAACTCCTCGCCCCGGTCGAGCGCCGACATCTGCGCGTTGAGCTGCTCCATCGCCTGCGCCGGGTCGCGGTACTGGTGGAGGAACACGCGCAGCAGGTACTTGGCCTGGAACGCGGTGATCGACGCGTCGATGCCGTGGCCGGTCACGTCGCCGATCACCGCGGCCAGCCGGGTGGGGCCCAGCGCGAACACGTCGTAGAAGTCGCCGGCCATGAGCCCCGCGCCGGCCTGATAGACCCGACCCAGCTCAAAGCCGGGGATCTGCGGCAGGCTGACCGGGGCCAGGCGCTCCGCCCAGCGGCGCGGCGCGAGCTGCTCCTGGGACAGCGTCTCCTCCGCCCGACGCTCGAGCTGCCACCGCTGATCCGACAGGCGGGCGTGGCGGGGGAACTTGCGGCCGTAGACGAGCGAGGCGGCGGCGGGCAGCGCCAGCAGCGCGAACGGCGCGACCCGCGCCCCGCCATCGAGGCCGAGGGCCGCCGAGGCCGCCAGGCCGGCCACCACGAAGGTGGCCGCCACGAGCGTGTGGTTGACAAAGGTGGACCACGACAGCTCCGCCGGGTCGCCCGGGCCGAGGTCGCGCCGCACCCGCGCCGCCAGCTTGTGGCGGGTGCGGGCCGAACGACCCCACACCAGGGCGGCGAGCAGGCACAACACCGCGGTGACCACGAGCGCCGCCCGAGCCATTATCGCCTGCCTGGGGTCGGCCGCCGGCGGGGCGGGCCCTCTGGTGGGGCCGAATCCGCCGATGGGGGAAGCGATGCGTCCATGGCTTGCATGATCGTACTGGGCCGGTGTGACGGGATCGACCCGGTTCAGCGCCCGCTCAGCGGTGGCGCACTCGGAGCTTGATCGGCGTCGCGCCCAGGCGGCACCCCTCGCGCAAGGACCGCTCCAGGTAGCGCAGGTAGGGAGCGGGCAGCTCCTTGTTGGCGAAGAGCGTGAACGTCGGCGGGTTGGACGCGCCCTGCACCGCGTAGAGCACTCGGCCGCCGTGAGGGGCGGGCTGGCGGCTCTGGGCCTCCCGCAGCACCCGGTTCACCTGAGCGGTGGGCACCCGGGCGTCGTACTCCTCGATGGCGCCGCCCAGCACGGGCAGGATGCGGTGCACCCCCTTGCCGGTCAGCGCGCTGATCTTCACCACGGGGGCCTCGCTCAGGAAGCGCAGCTTGTCCGCCACCGAGCGCTCGGCGGCGCGGCGGCCCTCGGCGTCGAGCAGCTCCCACTTGTTGAGCACCACGATGATCGGGCAGCCGGCGGCGTCGACCCGCTCGGCGAGGCGTTGGTCCTGGTGGGTCACGCCCTCCCCGGCGTCGATGACCAGCAGCGCCACGTCGGCGGAGTCGACCGCCTTCAGGGCCCGCACGAAGGAGTAGTACTCGGTGCGCTGGGCCTCGTCGCGCTGGTCGATGCGGGAGCGGCGACGCATCCCGGCCGTGTCCACGAAGCGGACCGGCCCGTCGGGGGTCTCGGCGATCGTGTCGATGGCGTCCCGGGTGGTTCCGGGCATGTCGTGCACGACCGAGCGCTCGTCGCCGATCATGCGGTTGAACAGCGTGGACTTGCCGACGTTGGGCCGGCCCACGATCGCCACCGCGAACACGTCACGCTCGGCGGCGGCCGGTTCGTCGGCCTGCTCCGAGGCGGCGGGTTCCTCCTGGGCGGCCGCTGGTCGGGCGGGGGGCAGGGCCGCCACCAGCGCGTCGAGCAGGTCCCCGGTGCCAAGGCCGTGCAGCGCGGAGACCGGGAAGGGGTCGCCGAGGCCGAGCGCGACGAACTCCCACGCGTTCGGCGAGCGGCGGTCGTGGTCGAGCTTGTTGACCACGACCAGCACGGGCTTCGCGGCGCGCCGCAGCAGCCCGGCCACTCGGCTGTCCTCTTCGGTGACGCCGATCGTGCCGTCGACCACGAACAGGATGGCGTCGGCCTGCTCCATCGCCCGCTCGCTCTGGCGGCTGACCTTCGCGTCGAGGTCGCTGCCGCCGGGAAGCCACCCGCCGGTGTCGACCAGCGTGAACGCCCGTCCCGCCCAGTCGGCCTCGACCTCCTTGCGGTCCCGGGTCACGCCGGGCATCTCCTGCACGATCGCCTCACGCCGCCCGACGATGCGGTTGAGCAGGGTGGACTTGCCCACGTTGGGCCGCCCGACGATGGCGACGAGGGGCAGGCCGGGCGGGCCGGGCAGGTCGGGCGGGCCGGGCGCGGTCATCGCCGACCCTCGAGCGCGGTCCGCAGCGACGCGCCGTCGGTGGCCACGACCTCCACGGGGCGGGGCAGATCGGCCGGAGCGCCGCCGTCGAGGAAGCGGCCCCCGGTGAGGCACACGTCGGGCAGCAGATAGCGGTGACCGGGGGGCTCACCGGCCAGCACCCGGGCGAGGTCCTCCCCCACCAGCAGCCCGGTGACCGCGGTCGTGCCGCCGAAGAAGCGGTTCTCAACCGGCACGACCCGGATGTCGGCCCGAGCGAGGCCAGCCACGAGCGGCTCGAGAACCCGGGCGCCGTACTCGCCGGTCAGCACCGCGATCGGCGCGCCGCGCCGGGGGCCCAGCGCCAGCGGCCCGGGGACGGCCCGAGCGCTGCGGTAGCCGGCGGCCGGGGCGCCGTCGACCGCGGCGACGAACCCGGCCCGCGCGCCCCCCGCCGAGTCGAGCGCGCCGGCGAACTCGAGCTCGAAGCGGCGGGCCATGCCCACCCCGTCCTCGTGCATGGGGAACTCGCCGTAGGTCTCCGCCGGCGGGAAAGGCCGCCCGGCGAGCAGGTGGTACTCGTCGCCGGCGAAGACGAGGCGCCGGCCGAGCAGGTCGAGGAAGATCTGCTGCCACGCCTCGACGGTGTCGAGCACGGCGGCGGCCTCGGCTGGCGTGTGGGGACGCATTCGGGCCTCGGTGGTGTGGGCGCTCACCCCGAGGGGGACGACGCAGCACGTGGCGAGGCGGGGGTACTCGTCGAGGATGCCGCACAGGGTCTGCTCGAGCACCGCGGCGTCGTTGCGCCCGGGGCAGACCACGATCTGGCCGTGCACCTCGACGCCGTGGTCGAGCAGCAGGCGCAGCCATCGCAGGGAGGTGGCCCCCCGCCGGTTGCGGAGCAGGTCGGCGCGCACGAGCGGGTCAGTGGCGTGGATCGACACGTACAGCGGCGAGAGCGCCTCGGTCAGCACCCGTTCGAGGTCGGCTTCGGTGAACCGGGTCAGCGTGGTGAAGTTTCCGTAGAGGAACGACAGCCGGTAGTCGTCGTCCTTCAGGTAGAGGCTTGACCGCAGACCCTTCGGGAGCTGGTAGATGAAGCAGAACTCGCAGTGGTTGTCGCAGGTGCGGACCTGGTCGAACAGGGCGGAGCGGATCTCGGCGCCGAGCGGCTCGCCTTCGCCCTTTGCCACCTCGACCATGAGATCGAGCCCGCCGCGCGCCACCTCGAGGGTCAGCTCGGCCTCGTCGACGAGGAAGCGGTACTCGATGATGTCGCGCGGCCGGCGGCCGTTGATGGCGCTCAGCTCGTCGCCCACCGCCAGGCCGGCTCGGGCCGCCGGGGAGCCGGGCGCGACGTGCACGACCACCGGCGGTGTGAGCCGGGCGCGCGACCTGGTCTGCGGACCGGCGGAGGACATCGCACCGAGGCTAGTGCCCGTGGCCGCTACCCTCGCCGCATGGAGGCCGACGGCGTGGATCGCGTGCTGCTGGCGGCGCCTCGGGGCTACTGCGCCGGGGTGGAGATGGCGATCAAGGCGCTGACCTGGATGGTCCGGATGTTCGAGCCGCCGGTGTACTGCTACCACGAGATCGTCCACAACCATCAGGTGGTGCGCCGCTTCCAGAGCCTCGGCGTGGTGTTCGTCGACGACGTGGGCGACGTGCCCCCCGGCCGACCGCTTATGCTCTCCGCGCACGGCTCGGCGCCAGAGGTGGTAGCCGCCGCGGAGCGGGCCGGCGGATTCGTGGTCGACGCGGTGTGCCCGCTCGTGACCAAAGTCCACCACGAGGTGAAGGTGCGGGCCGGGAAGGGCTACCGGATCGTGTACGTGGGCCACGAGGGCCACGAAGAGGCGGTAGGGACGATGGCGGTGGCGCCCGAGGCCATCAGCCGAGTGGAGAGCCGGGCCGAGGTGGCCGCGCTGCCCGCGTTCGAGCAGCCGGTGGCGCTGCTGGCCCAGACCACGCTCAGCCATCGCGACTGGGCCGACGTGCTCGACGCGGCCAGGGAACGGTTCCCCAGCATCTGGACGCCAGGGCGCAGCGACCTCTGCTTCGCCACCACGAACCGTCAGGCGGCGCTGACCGCGCTGGCGCCGCGCTGTGATGCGGTCGTGGTGATCGGTTCGGCGAACTCGTCCAACACCCGGGCGCTGGAGCGCCTCGCCCGGGACTCGGGCTGCGAGCGGGTGTTCCGGGTGAACCGGGCCCACGAGCTCCCCGACGACCTGCGGGGGGTGGTCGGGCTCACCGCCGGCGCCTCCGCGCCGGAGGTGCTGGTGGAGGAGGTGATCGCCCGGCTCCAGCCCCGCCACGGCGTGGAGGAGGTCGTGATCACGAGCGAGGACGAGTACTTCCCTCCGCCGCCGCGGCTGCGGGAGCTGCTGGGCGCGGTGGAGGCGTGGGCCACGCTCGGATTCGGCGGCCCGTTGGCCGACCGCCCGCCGAGCAGCGATCGGACAGTGTCAGCCTCCCAGGTGCTCGACCACCCCGCCTGACCGACCGCCGCCGAATCCGACGCGTCGCGCCTGGTCAGCAGGTTGCGCCGAATTCGCCGGCCGCACCGAATCAGCCCGCCGCGCCGAATTCGGCGGGCCCCGACGCCGCCGAGCCGACCGGGGCGCATCCCCCACTCCGTTTCGGCGC
>JBJXGF010000158.1:0-12425 GCA_046153015.1 Acidimicrobiales bacterium
ATCTGAGGCGCCCGAGCCGGCCGAGTTGGGGGATTCGGGTGCGGACCCGGGCGCCTCCCTCGCCGACGCGGCGGTCGTGCGCAGCGCCCGGGGGGTGGTGCTGCCCGTGCTCGGGGCGCGCGGCGACCGTCTCCTGGTGCGCACGCCGTGCGGCGAGGAGCTCGACGCGGCGCCCTCCGGCCTGACCCCGGTGTCGGCCGAGGTGGTGCTCGACCCGGGCCACGGCGGCGACGAGCGGGGCGCGGTCGGGCCCACCGGGCTCGAGGAGAAGGCCGTGAACCTGGCCGTCGCCCGCGCGGCCCGGGCGGAGCTGGCAGGCGCCGGCGTGCGCGCCGCGCTCACCCGGGAGGCCGACTACCGCCTCACCCTCGACGGGCGGGCGGCGATCGTGGGGGCCCTGGCGCCCAAGGCCTTCGTGTCGATCCACCACAACGCCGAACCCGACGGCGCCTCGACGCGGCCCGGCGCCGAGACCTACTACCAGATCCGCTCCGCCGCCTCGAAGCGCCTCGCCGGGTTGATCTACGAGGAGGCGCTCGCCGCGATCGCCCCGCACGGCTCGGCGTGGACCGCCGATCTCGACGCCGGCGCCAAGTACCGCCTGAACAGCCGAGGCGGCGACTACTACGCCGTGCTGCGCCAGAACGCCGCGACCCCCTCGGCGCTGGCCGAGCTGCTGTTCATCGTGAGCCCCGCCGAGGAGCGCCTGCTGCGCGACCCGGCCTTTCTCGCCGTGGAGGGCGCCGCGGTGGCCCGCGGGGTGCTGCGCTTCCTGCGCACGAAGGACCCAGGGTCCGGCTTCGTGGAGCCCTACCCGCGCTCGGCGCCGGCCGGGCCGGGCGGCGGGCGCAGCGGCTGCGTGGACCCCCCGCTGTGAGGCCCGGTCGCCTGCCGTGCGGGGCCCCTCGGCGGTGACCGTCGGGCGGGGCGGCGGCCACTAGCCTGCCCCCATGGCTGATGACGTGCTGCGCCTGCGCGGCGGCCGGCCCCTCGACGGGCGCATCGCCGTGCGCGGCGCGAAGAACAGCGTGCCCAAGACGATGGTGGCGGCGCTGCTCACCGATCAGCCCTGCTCGCTCACCAACGCACCGGCGATCGTCGACGTCGCCCTGTGCATCGAGCTGTTCCGCCTGCTCGGCGTCGACGCCGCGGCCGAGGGCGACCGCGTCGCCATCCAGGCCGCCGCCCCCCGCTCCCTCGGCCCGGAGCGCATGGCCAGCTTCCACGAGCGCAGCCGCATCCCGATCCTGTTGTCGGGGCCGTTGCTGCACCGCCTGGGCGAGGCGTTCCTGTTCCCGCCGGGCGGCTGCCGCATCGGCATGCGGCCGGTGGATTTCCACGTGAGCGCGCTGGAGGCGTTCGGGGCCGAGATCACCCAGGTCAGCGAGCACACGCTGCGGCTCTCGGCCGATCGGCTGCACGGCGCGTCGATCACCTTCGAGTACCCGAGCGTGGGCGCCACCGAGCAGGCGCTGCTCACCGGCGTGGTGGCCGAGGGCGACACCGAGCTGCGCAACTGCGCGATCGAGCCCGAGGTGATGGACCTCATCGCCGTGCTGCAGAAGATGGGCGCGCTGATCACCGTCGAGGCCGATCGGGTGATCCGCATCCAGGGCCAACGCCGGCTCCGGGGCTTCACCCACCGGGCGCTGCCCGACCGGCTCGAGGCGGCGTCGTGGGGCTGCGCCGCCCTCGCCACCGGCGGGCGGATCGCGGTCCAGGGGGCCCGCCAGCTCGACCTCCTCACGTTCCTCAACACGTTCCGCCGCGCCGGCGGCGATTTCGACATCGTCGACGAGACGATCACGTTCCACCGGGGGGACCGGCCGCTGCGGCCCCTCGCCGTGGAGACCGACGTGCACCCCGGCTTCATGACCGATTGGCAATCCCCCCTCGTCACCGCGCTCACCCAGGCCGAGGGCGTCTCGGTGGTGCACGAGACCGTCTACGAGAACCGGCTCGGCTACACCAAGGCCCTCAACGCGCTGGGCGCCAACATCCAGACCTTCCGGGAGTGCCTCGGCCCCACCCGCTGCCGGTTCGGGTTCCAGAACCACGTGCATTCCGCGGTGATCGTCGGCCCGTCCAAGCTCGAAGGCGGCGAGCTCGAGGTGCCCGACCTGCGGGGCGGGTTCTCCTACGTGATCGCCGCCCTGTCGGCCCAGGGCGAGTCGGCCATCCACGGGATCGACATCATCGACCGGGGCTACGAGGGCTTCCGGTCCAAGCTCGAAGCCCTCGGCGTCGAGGTGCTGTAGCGCCTCGGGACCTGCTGCCCGCCGGGCGGGACGCGGCTGGCCGGGGCCTCGGGCCCGACGCACTAGCGTGCGAGTCGTGGCCCGTGCGTTGCTCTCCGTCTACGACAAGACCGGACTGGTCGAGCTGGCCCGAGGGCTGGCCGAGCTCGGCTGGGAGCTGATCTCGAGCGGGGGCAGCGCCCGCGAGATCGCCGCCGCCGGCCTGGCGGTGACCCCGGTCGACGAGGTGACCGGCGTGCCCGAGATGCTCGGGCACCGGGTGGTCACGCTGCACCCCAAGGTGCACGGCGGCATCCTCGCCGACCGTTCCGACCCCGCCCACCAGGCCGACCTGGAGCGCCACGACATCACCCCGATCGATCTGGTGGTCGGCAACCTCTACCCGTTCTCCTCCAACCCGTCGATCGAGCTGATCGATATCGGCGGGCCGGCGATGGTGCGCGCCGCGGCCAAGAACCACGAGCACGTCGGCGTGGTCACCAACCCGGGCCAGTACCACGACGTGCTGGCCGAGCTGCGCGCCGACGGGGCGCTCTCGGCCGCCACCCGCCGCCGCCTCGCCCGGGCCGCCTTCGCCCACACCGCGGCGTACGACGCCGCGATCGTCGCCTGGTTCGACGAGCTCGACCCGAGCCCCGACGGCCTGCCCCCCACCCTGCACCTCGCCCTCGAACGCGCCCAGGAGCTGCGCTACGGGGAGAACCCGCACCAGGTTGGCGCCCGTTACCGCAGCACCGGCGCGCGCTCGTGGTGGGACGGCGCCGTTCAGCACGGCGGCAAGGACCTCTCCTACCTCAACCTGTACGACGCGGAGGCGGCGTGGCGGCTCGTCCACTCCTTGGGCGAGGCGCCGGCGGCGGTCGTGATCAAGCACGCCAACCCCTGCGGCGCGGCGCTCGCCGGCGAGGTCACCGAGGCCTACCGGCTGGCGCACGAGTGCGACCCGGTGTCGGCCTTCGGCGGGATCGTCGCCGTGAACCGGTCGCTGCCCCTCGCCCTCGCCGAGGCGCTGGCCCCGGTGTTCACCGAGGTGGTGGTGGCCCCCGCCTACGAGCCCGATGCGCTGGCCAAGCTGCTCGAGCGCAAGAACCTGCGGGTGCTCGAAGCGCCGCCGCCCCAGCCCGCCCCGCTCGACCTGCGCTCGATCGACGGCGGCCTGCTCGTGCAGACCGCCGATCGGGTCGCCTGGGATCGCGCCGGGCTGCGAGTGGCCACCCGCCGGGCCCCGAGCGAGGCGGAGTGGGCCGATCTCGAGCTGGCCTGGCGGGTCGCCGCCCGGGTCACGTCGAACTGCATCGTGCTGGTCAAGGGCGGCCAGGCCGTGGGCATCGGCGCCGGTCAGCAGAACCGGCTCGACGCTGCCCGCATCGCCGCCGAGAAGGCCGCCGGCCGCGCCCACGGCGGCGCCGCCGCCTCCGACGCGTTCTTCCCCTTCCGCGACGGGCTCGACGCGGCCCTCGCCGCCGGGGTGACCGCGGTCGTCCAGCCCGGCGGCTCGGTGCGCGACGACGAGGTGATCGCCGCCGCCGACGAGCAGGGTGTGGCGATGGTCTTCACCGGCGAGCGCCATTTCCGGCACTGATGACCGCGCAGACCCTCGACGGCGAGCTGGTGGCCGGCCTCGTGAAGGCCGACCTCGCCGAGCGCATCGCCGCCCTCGCCGAGCGGGGCGTGCGCCCCGGCCTCGGCACGATCCTCGTGGGCGAGGACCCGGCCTCGGCCCGGTACGTGGCCATGAAGCACGCCGACTGCGAGGCGCTCGGCATCGCCCAGGTGGGCGTGACGTTGCCCGCCGACGCCGCCCAGGCCGACGTGGCCGCCGCCGTCGAGCGCCTCAACGCCGACCCCGCAGTCGACGCGTTCCTGATGCAGTATCCGTTCCCGGCGGGGCTGGACTACGCCGCCGCGCTGCTGGGCGCCGACCCCGCCAAAGACGTCGACGGCCTGCACCCGGTGAACCTCGGCAAGCTCGTGATGGGCGAGCCCGGGCCCCGGCCGTGCACCCCGGTGGGGATCCAGGAGCTGCTCGTCCACTACGGGATTGCCCTCGCCGGCGCCCACGTGGTGATCGTCGGCCGGGGCCTCACGATCGGCCGGCCCCTCGCCAACCTGCTTTCGCTGAAGGCGCCCCACGCCAACGCCGCGGTCACCGTCGTGCACACCGGCGTGGCCGACCTGGCCCGCTTCACCCGCCAGGCCGACGTGCTCGTGGCCGCCGCCGGCTCGCCCCGCCTCGTGACCGCCGAGATGGTGAAGCCCGGCGCCGCGGTGGTGGCCGCCGGCGTGTCGTTCGAGGGCAAGCGGGTCGTGTCCGACGTGGCCGACGAGGTGGCCGAGGTCGCCGGCTGGCTCTCGCCCCGCATCGGCGGCGTCGGCCCCATGACCCGGGCGATGCTGCTGCGCAACGTGGTCGACGCGGCCGAGCGTCGCAGCGCGGCCGCCCGCCCGTAGGGTGGGGCGATGGCGAAGATCCGCGACCTCCTCGGCGACGGCAGGACGATCTCGTTCGAGTTCTTCCCCCCGAAGACCGACGAAGGCGAGCGGTCGCTCGAGAAGACGATCCACGAGCTCGAAGCGCTGCAGCCGAGCTTCGTGTCGGTCACCTACGGCGCCGGCGGCTCCACCCGCACCCACACCCGCGACCTCGTGGTCACGATCAACCGCGACCGGCCGTTCCCGGCGATGGCCCATCTCACCTGCGTCGGCCATTCCCACGACGACCTCGTGGCGCTGCTCGAGGACTACCGCGACAACGGCGTCGAGAACATCCTCGCCCTGGCTGGCGACCCGCCGGCCGACGGCAGCCCGGCCACCGGGGACTACACGTTCGCCTCCGAGCTGGTGGAGCTGATCCGCTCGGTGGGCGAGTTCACCGTGGCGGTGGCCGCCCATCCCGAGCTGCATCCCCGCTCCGAGCGCACCGACGAGGACCGTCGCCGCCTCGCCGAGAAGCTGGCGCGGGCCGATTTCGGGATCACGCAGTTCTTCTTCGACCCGGCCCCCTACCTGCGCATGCGCGACGAGCTCGACCGGCTGGGCTGCACCACGCCGGTGCTGCCCGGCGTGATGCCCCCGGTCAACCCGGCGCCGATCAAGCGCTTCGCCGATCTCGCCGGCGCCCGGGTGCCGCCGAGCCTCTGGGCGCGCCTCGAGGCCGCGGCCGCCGCCGATCGGATGGCCATCGCCGTGGAGCAGGCCACCCGGTTGTGTGAGGAGCTGCTGGCCGAGGGCGCCCCCGGCCTGCACCTCTACACGCTCAACCGCTCCGACGCGGCGGCTCAGATCCTGGCCAACCTGGGCCTCAGCCCTTCATCTTCGCCTCGAGCGCCGAGGCCAGCGAGTCCATGAACTCCTCGGTGGTCTCGAACGCCTGATCCGGGCCGACCAGCAACGCGAGGTCCTTCGTCATCTTCCCGGACTCGACGGTCTCCACGCAGACCTGCTCGAGCCGGGCGGCGAACTCGCGCACGGCCGGCGTGCCGTCGATGCGGCCGCGGTGGGTGAGGCCCTGGGTCCAGGCGTAGATCGAGGCGATGGGGTTGGTCGAGGTCTTCTCGCCCCGCTGGTGCTGGCGGTAGTGGCGGGTGACCGTGCCGTGCGCCGCCTCGGCTTCGACGGTGTTGCCGTCGGGCGTGAGCAGCACGGAGGTCATCAACCCGAGCGAGCCGAAGCCCTGGGCCACCGTGTCGGACTGCACGTCGCCGTCGTAGTTCTTGCAGGCCCACACGTAGCCTCCCTCCTGCTTGATCGACTGGGCGACCATGTCGTCGATCAGGCGGTGCTCGTACCAGATGCCCGCCGCGTCGAACTGGGCCTTGTAGCCGTCGTCGAACACCTCCTGGAACAGGTCCTTGAAGCGCCCGTCGTAGGCCTTGAGGATCGTGTTCTTGGTGGAGAGGTACACCGGGTAGCCGCGCTGGAGGCCGTAGGTGAACGAGGCCCGGGCGAAGTCGCGGATCGACTCGTCGAGGTTGTACATGGCCATCGCCACGCCGGCGCTGGGGAAGTCGTAGACCTCGCGGCTCTCCGGCGCGCCCCCCTCGGGCTGGAAGGTGATGGTGAGCTTGCCCGGCCCCGGCACCCGGAAATCGGTGGCGCGGTACTGGTCGCCGAAGGCGTGGCGGCCGACCACGATCGGCTTGGTCCAGCCCGGCACGTAGCGCGGGATGTTCGAGATGATGATCGGCTCCCGGAAGATCACCCCGCCCAGGATGTTGCGGATCGTCCCGTTGGGCGATTTCCACATCGACTTCAGGCCGAACTCCTTCACCCGCTCCTCGTCGGGGGTGATCGTGGCGCACTTCACGCCCACGCCGTACTGCTTGATGGCGTTGGCCGAATCGACCGTCACCTGGTCGTCGGTGGCGTCACGGTGCTCGATGCCGAGGTCGAAGTACTTCAGGTCGACGTCCAGATAGGGCAGGATCAGCTTCTCTTTGATCCACGCCCAGATGATCCGGGTCATCTCGTCGCCGTCGAGCTCGACGACCGGGTTCGCGACCTTGATCTTCGCCATCGGCGTGGCACCCCCAGCAGCGGGACTTGTCTCGGACTTGTGCACACTAGCCCGGGGAAACTCGCAGGCGAGCAGGTGTACGACCTGTACTAGTTTCGGACCGTGGCCGGGGTCGTGGAGATGGAGCGCGTCAACAAGCGCTTCGGCGCCAACCACGTGCTGCGCGACATCGACCTCTCGGTGGAGCACGGCGAGGTGATGGTGGTGCTCGGCCCGTCGGGCTCGGGCAAATCGACCTTGATCCGCTGCATCAACCGGCTCGAGCCGATCGACAGCGGCCGCATCCTGATCGACGGCGTGCCGCTGCCCGAGGAGGGCCGCGCGCTGGCCAAGGTGCGCAGCCAGATCGGCATGGTCTTCCAGCAGTTCAACCTGTTCGCCCACAAGACCGTGCTCGAGAACCTCACGCTCGGGCCGATCAAGGCGCAGGGCGTGCGCAAGCGCGACGCGCAGGAGCGGGCGATGGCGCTGCTCGAACGGGTCGGCATCGCCGACAAGGCGGCCCGCTACCCGGCCGAGCTGTCGGGCGGTCAGCAGCAGCGGGCGGCGATCGCCCGGGCGCTGGCGATGTCGCCCAAGCTGTTGCTGTTCGACGAGCCGACCTCGGCGCTCGACCCCGAGATGATCGCCGAGGTGCTCGACGTGATGCTCGGCCTCGCCGCCGACGGGGCGACCATGATCGTGGTGACCCACGAGATGGGCTTCGCCCGCACCGCGGCCCGCCGCGTGGTGTTCCTCGACGAAGGGCGGGTGGTGGAGACGGCCCCGCCCGAGCAGTTCTTCACCGCGCCGGCCTCCGAACGGGCCCAAGACTTCCTGTCCAAGATCCTCGCCCACTGAACCGCTCATCCACCCTGGAGGAAGTCATGCCCGGACCAAAACCCACCCGAGCCGTCGCCCTGGCGTTGGCGCTGGCGTTCCTCGCCGCGGCCTGCGGCAGCGACAGCGACGAGGCCGCTTCGACCACCACCAAGGCGGGCGCCGTCACCACCGCCAAGGCCGCCGGCGTGGCCGTCCCCGCCGGGAGCACGGTCGAGGCCCTCCAGAAGAAGGGCAAGCTGGTGGTCGGCACCAAGTTCGACCAGCCGCTGTTCGGGTTGAAGAACCCGACCACGGGCGACGTAGAGGGTTTCGACGTGGAGATCGCCAAGCTCGTGGCCACCGCGCTCTACGGCAGCGACCTCAAGGGCAAGGTGGAATACGTCGAGGCCGTCTCACGCGTCCGGGAGGACTACATCAAGGACGGCAAGGTCGACCTCGTGGCCGCCACCTACACGATCAACGACACTCGGAAGCAGGTGGTGGACTTCGCCGGGCCGTACTACGTGGCCGGCCAGGACATCCTGGTGAAGAAGGACAACACCACGATCAAGGGCGTGAACGACCTCAACGGGAAGAAGGTCTGCTCGGTCACCGGGTCCACCTCGCTCAAGAACATCCAGGAGAAGGCGCCCCAGGCCGACGTGTCGATCGTGTTCGACAAGTACTCGCTGTGCCGTGACGCGATGCTCGACGGACGGGTCGACGCGGTGAGCACGGACAACGTGATCCTGCTCGGGCTCGTGCAGGAGACGCCGGACAAGGTCAAGCTGGTGGGCGTCCCGTTCACGACCGAGCCCTACGGCATCGGCCTGAAGAAGGGCGACACGGCGCTGCGCACGTTCGTGAACGACGTGCTGGAGGCGTCCTACAAGGACGGCAGCTGGAAGAAGGCGTGGGACGCCACCGCCGGCAAGGTGCAGCCCGCCCCGGAGCCCCCGAAGGTCGACCGGTACCCGTGACCGGGTGGGTGTGACCCCGCCCGCCTAGCGCCGCCGCCGGACCCCCGTGGACGTCGTCCTCGATCACCTGCCCCTGTACCTGCGCGGCATGCGCACCACGGTGGCGCTCACGCTGTGGTCCTACGCAGCGGCGCTGGTGCTGGGCGGGTTGACGGCCGCGATGCGGGTCAGCCCGGTGCGTCCGCTGCGGTCGGCGGCCGCCTTCTACGTGGAGACGGTCCGCAACACCCCGCTGCCGGTGCTGTTGCTGCTGTTCTTCTTCGGCTTCCCCAAGCTCGGCGTCATCTACTCGCCGTTCGTGTCCGCGGTCTTGATGCTCGCCCTGTACACCGGCGCCTTCGCCGCGGAGATCGTCCGGTCGGGGATCAACACCGTCGGCGTCGGCCAGGTGGAGGCGGCGCGTTCGCTCGGCCTGTCCTTCAACCAGCTGCTCGGCGAGGTGGTGCTGCCCCAGGCGCTGCGCTCGGTGGTGCCGCCGATGGGCACGCTCTTCATCGCGCTCACGAAGAACAGCTCGCTGGCCTCGCTGATCTCGGTGCCCGAGATCATGTTCCGGGCCGACCAGGTCACCAACGACACCGCCCGCCCGACCCCGGCGCTGATCGGCGCGGCGCTGACCTACCTCGCGCTCACCCTGCCCAGCACCTTCGGCCTCCACGCCCTCGAACGCCGCCTCGCGATCAAGCGATGAGCGCAGCGAGTCGCCCGGGCGTGCGAGCGCCAGCGAGCCGGACGGTGATGGGGTCCGGGGGCGCGAGCCCCCGGGATGAGCAGCGATGAGCGCAGCGAGGAATGACAGCCCATGACCGCAGCGGCGTTCCTGGGCGACGCGCCAGGGCCGCGGGCGCGGCGGCGTCAGCGGGTGGCGACCGCGGCGTCGGTGGCGGTGATCGCCGCGGTGGTGGCCGCCGCGGTGAACCGCCTGGCCGACCGGGGCCAGCTCGACTGGGCGCTCTGGGAGCCGTTCACGCGGGCCAGCACCTGGCGGTTCCTGTGGGAGGCGCTGCTCAACACGCTGCGGGCGGCGGCGACGGCGATGGTGCTGTCGATGGTGCTCGGGGCGCTGCTGGCGCTCGGCCGGCTGTCGCTCGTGGCGCCGCTGCGGTGGGCGTCGGCGCTCTACGTGGACGGCGTGCGGGCCTTTCCGGTGCTGCTGCTGATCCTGTTCGCCTTCCGAGCGTTGCCGTCGCTCGGCTTCGACCTGTCCCGGTTCCAGGCCCTCGTGCTCGGCGTCACCGCCTACAACGCGGCGGTGCTGGCCGAGGTGTTCCGCGCCGGCATCCTCTCGCTGCCGCGGGGCCAGACCGAGGCGGGCCTCGCCGTGGGCCTCACCCACGGACAGACGCTGCGCAGCATCCTCGTGCCCCAGGCCGCCCGGCGGATGCTGCCGGCGATCGTGAACCAGCTGGTCACGCTGCTGAAGGACACCTCTCTTGGTCAGGTGATCTCCTACGAGGAGCTGCTGCGCAGCGGCCAGCTCGTCGGGGCGTTCAACCGCAACGACCTGCAGGCGCTCTTCGTGGTGGGCTGCTTGTACGTGGCGGTCAACTTCGCCCTGTCGAGCTTCGCCCGCTGGCTGGAAGGCCGCCAACGCCGCCGCCTTGGGCGCCTGGCCCTGGTCGGCCCGCCGGCGGCGACCGAGGCGGAGCTCGCCCAGATCGCCGCCGATTCGAACCTGCGCTAGGACGAGCGCAGCGAGTCCTGCCGACCGGCGAGCGCCAGCGAGCTGGGCGGCTGTGCTGGGGCGCGGCCCCCAGCGGGGCTAGGCGCTGACCTACACGAGGAGCCGCTCTCGGAGGCGGGCAGTGTCGGCGGGCTCGAAGCCGGCGGCCTCGGCCCAGCCCGCCAGTGAGCCGTACGCGGCGGCGACCTCGCGCAGGAACACCCGCATCGTGTCGGGCAGCGCGCCGCGGGCCACCTCGGGCAGCCGCGCGTAGTCGATCACGTCGTCCGGGCGGGGCGCGGCGGCGATGCCGGCGATGCGGGCGGCCATCGCCCGATGGGAGAGGGCGTAGTCGGCCACGATCTGCTCGTCGTCGACGCCCAGGAGCGAGAGCACGAGGGCGGCGAACACCCCGGTGCGGTCCTTGCCGGCCGAGCAGTGGAACAGCGCCGGGGTCGGCGCGTGGTCGATCAGCTCCCGCAGACCTTCCACGACCGTCGGCGCCGCCCGCTCCAGCAGGCGGAGGTACATGGCGCCGAAGCCCTCGGCCGTGTCGGGCAGGCGGCGCTTCCTCGCCCCGGGCGGGCGGGGCGGGCGGGGCTCGCCGGGGGCTCGGGGGCGGGGCAGCGCGTCGATGATCAGCAGCGGCCGGCGCCGGGCGCCGCCGTGGGCCCACGTGCCGAGCTCGTTCTCGTTGGCGGCCCGCAGGTCGAGCACGAGGCCGAGACCGAGCCCGGCCACCACCGCGGCGTCGGCCTCGGTCAACCGGTCGGGTCCGTCGGCCCGGTAGAGCCGGCGCCACGCCACCCGGGCGCCGCCGGCCGCCTCGTAGCCGCCGAGGTCGCGCAGGTTCCACGCACCTTGCAGCGCAACGAACCGGTCAGGGGGGTCGGGCTCGCTCATGCCCCTGTGTCTAGCCCGGGCTCACCCGGGGTCGTGCACGGGCTTGACGCGGGCGTGCTCGCCGGCCGGGTCGTCGGGCGAGCGGTGCGCCGGCCGCTGCGGGCCGGCCACCGCGCCTCGCAGGCCCCGGCGGGCCCCCGACCAGGGCGCCGGCGGGGCCATCACCCGTTCGGCCAGGGCGTAGGCGGCCGCCTCGTAGTTCACCCGCCAGCCGCAGAAGTGCCGCCACGCCTCGTCCGGGGAGCGTTCCAGCTTCAAGCCGGCCGCCTCCAGCCGCTCCACCGCGGCGAGGAACTGGCCGAACTCGAGCTCCACCGGGTCGCTCGGGAGCGGGTCCCGGTTCACTGGCATGCCCACCGCCTGCGCCAGATCCTGGAAGCAGAGGAACCCCATCCGCAGGCAGCTCCTCGACTCGACCGGCGCGGCGGTGGGGCAGAGCGCCTGGTGCAGGGCGGCGGCGTCGAGCACCGCGAGGAGGGCTGTGACCCAGGAGCGCCACGGCTCGGGGGAGCGGAAGAACAACAGCGCCCGGTAGCTCGAATGGCTCTCCGCCACGTCGGCCGCCCACCGCTCCCAGTCCTCGTAGAAGTGGCCGAGCCGGTCGAGGGTGTCGGCCAGGGCGGCGCGCGCCAGGATCTCGGGCCCCCACGCGGGAACGCCGGCCCGGCTGTCGAGCATGGTCACAAGCATCTCGCGTCGGTTGAAGGCGCCGTACAGGGTGGGGAGGTAGCCCACCAGCAGGCCGATCAGCGCCGGCGAGGTGAGCGCCGCGGCGAAGTCGAGCACGTTCAGCCCGACGTGCTCGCTGCCGGCGAAGCCGAGGGTGAACATCGAGGAACCCGCCCGGCGGAACGCCGCCTCGGCGCCGAGGCCGCCGGCGCCGGCGACGAGCAGGCCGAAGCCGCCGAGCAGCACAGCCAACCACGCCACCAGCATCGTGAGCAGGAAGACCGGGCCGTAGCGGGACAGGACCCGGTCCTTCGCCTCGTAGGTGTGGAGGCGGCCGGCCACGAGGCGGAAGGCGCCGAGCATCAGCCGCGACAGGCGCGACACGAAGACCGAACGTCCGGCCCGGGGCACCACCAGCGTGTGGAGGGCGCTGGCCCACGCTCCGGCCACGACGAGGGCCCCGACGACGACCAACCCGGCGCGCAGCATGACCGAGGATCATGGCCCAGCGCCGGCCCCGCCGCGATCGGCAACGCCCTACGATCGGCAACGCCCTACGATCGGCAACGCCCTACGATCGGCAACGCCCTACGATCGGCAACGCCCTACGATCGGCAACGCCCTACGATCGGCAA
>JBJXGF010000162.1:0-10979 GCA_046153015.1 Acidimicrobiales bacterium
GCGGGAGCGAGGCCTGCGGGGCGGGTCGAGGCGACGCAGGCGGCGAGGACGCGGCCGCCCGCGGCGCCAGCTGCGCGGCCGCGATCGCCGCGCCCCTCGCCACGGCGTACACCGGGTCCACGTCGGCGGTCACCGGCGCGCCGATCTCCTCCCGCAGCAGGTCGGCGATCATCGGGATGCGGGACGAGCCGCCCACCAGCAGCACCGTGTGCAGATCGCTCGCCGCGATCTGGGCGCTGGCCAGCGCCTCGCGCAGCGCCATCACCGACTCCTCGAGCCGAGGATGGATCATGTCCCACAGCTCGTCGCGCGAGAGCTGCACGGTGGTCTCCACGCCGGGCAGCAGCACCGGCACCGACGCCTGACGCTCCCAGCTCAGCAGCTCCTTCGCCTCGACGCAGTAGCGCCGCAGCGAGTACATGGGCCGCAGCACCTCGGGGTCGTCCTGGTCGTGAGGCCAGGCGGGGCCGACCGTGCGGCTCACCTTCGCCATGATCGCGTCGTCGAAGTCCACGCCGCCGAGGTGCTCGATCCCGGTCGACTCGCCGAGCAGCACGAACGAGTCGGCCGTCTTCGCCAGCACCGCGGCGTCGAAGGTGCCCCCGCCGAGGTCGTACACCGCGATCACGGCGCCGTCGGGCACCCGCTGCTGAGAGGCGTAGTGCAGGGCGGCGGCGTGGGGCTCGGTCACCGTGGCCGCGCCGGCCAGGCCGGCCAGGCGCAGCGCTTGGTCGAACAGCTCCTGCTTGTACGGGCCCCAGTTCGCCGGGCGGGAGGCCACGATCGCCGCCGGGGGCTCGCCCTCCCGGTCGGTCACCTGCGTGACCACCCAGGCGAGCAGCTTGGCGATGAGCGACTCGGCCGAGTAGGGCGCACCGCGCACGATCAACGGCGTCGGGTCGCCCAGGCGGCGCTTGAAGTGCGCGGCGGCGGCCTCGGGCTCCATCAGCGCCCGGCGGGCGGCGGCCTCGCCAAAGATCAGGTCGCGGTCACGGTCGACGAAAAGCATCGACGGCACGCCGTCGGCCACGGCCCCGAGCCCGACCACGTGCACCGCGCCCCCGCGCACGATCGCCGCTGCGGTCGACGTCGTCCCGACGTCGATCCCGAGGCAGTAGCTCAACCCGGCCCCCCCTCACCACCCGCACCGGCGCTGCCCGCGCGACGCCGCGCCGCGTGCGCAGCCGTCCAGACCTTAGCCGCCTGGGGCGTGCCCGACCCGCCTGCCCGCGTCGCCCTGCGCTGCCGCGTCGCCACAGCCCACCAGAGCCGGCCCACGTCGGAGTGATACGTCGGGTGATACGTCGGGGTGAGACACAGATGACAACCTCACCCTAGCCGCCTAGGCTGTGACTGCCGTCACAAGGCGGAGCTTTGAGGGGGGACCGCCATGCTCGACGCGTTCCGCGTGCTCGACCTCACCGCTGAGCGGGGCCAGCTCTGCTCGGCGATCCTCGCGTCGTTGGGCGCCGAGGTCGTCCTCCTCGAGCCGCCTGGGGGCTCCCGGGCGCGCCGGGTGGGGCCCTTCGCCGGCGGCGTGGAGGACCCGGAACGCTCGCTGCGGTTCTGGGCCCACAACCGGGGCAAAGCCAGCGTGACCCTGGACCTCGCCTCCGCCTCCGGGCGGGCGCAGGCGCTGGCGCTGGCCGACGGCGCCGACCTCCTGGTGGTCGACGACCTCGCCGCCCGCGAGGCCGAGGGGTTGGCCTACGAGACGCTGGCCGCCCGCAACCCCGCCCTCGTGTACGTGGCGATCACGCCGTTCGGCGCCACCGGGCCCAAGGCCGCCTGGCCGGCCACCGATCTCACCGTGCTCGCCGCCGGCGGCTCGCTCGGGCTCAACGGCGACGCCGACCGGCCGCCGGTGCGGCCCGGGCCCGAGGGCCAGGGCTGGTTCCACGCCAGCGCGGAGGCGGCCGGCGCGGCGCTGATCGCGCTCTACGAACGCCAGAGCCGGTCTGGCCTGGGCCAGTTCGTCGACGTGTCCGCCCAGCAGGCGGCGAACGTGGCCGCCGGCTCCCAGATGCTGGCCGCAGCGCTGGGGGCGACACCCAGCCGCCGCTCCGGCCGCGGCGTGGCGCTCGCCGGCCGAGAGCTGCAGCTCACCTTCCCGTGCAAGGACGGGTTCGTGATCTGCATGCTCCTCTTCGGCGCGGCGATGGGGCCCTTCACCGCCCGGCTCATGCGCTGGATGCTGGAGGAGGGCGCCTGCGACCAGGCGATGGTCGAGGTCGACTGGATCGGCTACGGCCTCGGCCTCTTCGACGGGTCGACGCCGTTCAGCCACTACGACGAGGTCAAGGCGGCCGTCGGCGCCTTCCTGGCCGGCAAGACCAAGGCGGAGCTGCTCGACGCGGCGCTGTCTCGCAAGCTGCTGTTCGCCCCGGTGGTGACCACGAAGGACGTGTACGAGTCCGAGCAGTTCGCCGCCCGCGAGGTGTGGGACACGGTGGATCACGGCGAGCACGGCAAGCTGCGCATGCCCGGTCGGTTCGCCGTCTTCAGCAAGACGCCGCTGCGTCCGCTTCCAGCGGCGCCGCGGCTGGGGGCGGACAACGAGCGGGTGCTGGCCGCGCCGCGCCGGCCGGCCAACGCCGCCGCCCCCCGCACGCCCGCCGTCGAGCCGCCCCTCGCCGGGGTCAAGGTGCTCGACCTGATGTGGGTGATGGCCGGCCCCGCCGCCAGCCGGGTCCTGGCCGACCACGGCGCCACGATCGTCCGGGTCGAGAGCGCGGCCCACATCGACGCCGCCCGGACGCTCCAACCGTTCCGCAACGACGAGGGCAACGCCGAGTACTCGGGGCTGTTCAACAACCTGAACGCGGGCAAGCTGGGCTTGGCCCTGCGCCTCGACGAGCCCGCCGGCCGCGAGGTGCTGCTCGACCTCGTGGCGTGGGCCGACGTCGTGCTCGAGTCCTACTCCCCCGGGGTGCTGGAGCGGTGGGGCCTGGGCTACGATGCGATGCGTCGGGTGAACCCCGAGGTGATCCTGGCGTCGAGCTGTCTGTACGGGCAGCACGGCCCGCATTCCGGCCTGGCCGGCTTCGGCACGATGGCGGCGGCGGCCGCCGGGTTCCACAACCTGTGCGGCTGGCCGGACCGTTCGCCGGCGGGTCCGTTCGGCGCGTACACCGACACCGTCTCGCCCCGTTTCCTGCTGGCCGCGGTCATGGCCGCGCTCCTGCACCGCCAGGCGACCGGCGTGGGTCAGCGGATCGACCTGTCGCAGGCGGAGGCCTCGCTGCCGCTGCTCACCACCGCCCTGCTCGACTTCGAGGCGAACGGGGTGGTGGCGCAGCGCCAGGGCAACGACGACGAACGCTGCTGCCCGCACGGGGTGTACCCGGCCGCCGGCGAGGACCAGTGGCTGGCCGTGGCCTGCGAGACCGACGCACAGTGGGCGGCGCTGGCCGCGGCGCTGGGCCGCTCCGACCTCGCGGGGCTCGACGCCGCGCAACGCCGCGCCCGGCGGGCCGAGCTCGACGACGCGCTGTCCGCCTGGAGCCGGACGCGTCCGGCGGACGCGTCGGCCGAGCAGCTCGCCGGCGCGGGCGTGCCGGCGCACAAGGTGAACACCTCCGCCGACTTCCTCACCGACCCCCAGCTGCGCCATCGCCACCATCAGGTCACCGTGCCCCACCCCGCCCAGCCCGGCGGCGAGACCGTGGTCGAGGGCGCGCGGTTCACGCTGTCGCGCACGCCGGCGTCGATCACGCGGGCCGGCCCGACCCTCGGCCAACACGCGTCGGAGGTGCTGGCCGACATCCTCGGCTACGACGACGAGCGGATCGCCGAGCTGGCGGCCGCCGGACTGCTGGAGTAGCGGCTTGCCGCTGGAGCAGCCGCCGGCTGCCGTGGGGGCCGGTCGCTATGCTCCGCCGGGACGCCAAGGGGGGACGGCATGAGCCCGAACGGAAGCCAGTTCGCGAACGGGCCGCTCAGCGGCATCCGGGTGCTGGACCTGTCGGCGGTGATATCCGGCCCGTTCGGCACGGCGATGCTCGCGGACCAGGGCGCCGACGTGATCATGGTCGAGCAGGCCCGCCAGCCCGACATCTTGCGCGACTCGGGGCCGCTGGCGCCCGACGCGCAGGGGATCAGCGCGTTGTTCGCCAACGTGAACCGCAACAAGCGCTCGATCGCGCTCGACCTCAAGCATCCGGACGGTCACGCGCTGCTCACCAAGCTGATCCGCCGGTCCGACGTGCTGGTGCAGAACTTCCGGCCCGGCATCATCGACCGTCTCGGCTTCGGCTGGGCCGCGGTGTCTGCCCTGAACCCGCAGCTCATCATGTGCTCGGTCAGCGGCTTCGGTGCGGACGGTCCGTACTCGCACCGCCCGGCGTTCGACCCGGTGGTGCAGAGCGTCGCCGCGTACCCGACGGTGCAGCTCGACGCGTCCGGCGCACCCAAGCTCATGGCCACCGCGGTCTGCGACAAGGCCACCTCCGTGCACGTGGCGCAGGCCATCTGCGCGGCGTTGGTGGCCCGGGCGAACGGCGCCGGCGGCCAGCACATCGAGGTGGCGATGGTCGACGTGGCGGTGCACTTCCTGTGGCCCGAGGCCATGTGGAACCACACGTACATGGACCACGAGACCGACATGCCCGACTTGAGCGCCATCTACAGCCTGTTCCAGACCAAGGACGGCTGGGCGATGGTCTATCCCGTCGGCACCGAGGGCCACTGGAAGGGCATGTGCAACGCGTTCGGCCGGGCCGACCTCGCCGAAGACCCGCGCTTCGCCGACCGCCAGGGCCGCGTCCTGTACGGCCACGAGGTGAACGACGAGCTGCAGGCGGAGGTGGTGAAGTACACCACCGCCGAGGTGGTGGAGATGATGGACGCCGCCGGCGTGCCGGTGGCGCCGGTCAACACCCGCGAGGGGCTCATCGACGATCCGCACATCCGCCATCGCGAGCTGGTGGTGGAGTCGGTCCACCCCGCGGTCGGGCGCATCCGCCAGGCCCGCCCGCCGGGCCGGTTCTCGGCCACCCCCGCCGGCCTGCGTCTTCCCGCGCCCACCTTCGCCGAGCACACCGACGAGGTGCTGCGCGAGGTGCTCGGCCTCGACGACGCCGAGCTCGGCCGGCTCCGCAGCGCGGAGGCCATCCGCTGACCGTCCGCTGATCAGCGGCCGCGAAAGCGCGGCTCCCGCCGCTCCCGGAAGGCGGCGACCCCTTCCTTCGCGTCGTCGGTGGCCCGCCCGCGGTCCACCCCCCAGTGCTCGATCAACGCCGCGTCGCCGGGCTCCCGGAACAACGAGCGCAGCACGGCCTGCTTGGTGAGCGCCAGGTGCGCCGTGGGCCCCGCGGCCAGCCGAGCGGCGAGGGCCCGAGCCGCGCTCAGGAGCTGCTCGGGGGCCACGACCTCGGCCACCAGCCCGCAGCTCACCGCCTCGTCGAGCGGGATGTCCTCGGCGAGGTAGAGCCAGCGCAAGGCCCGGCTGTGCCCCACGAGCTGGGGCAGGGTCCAGGTGATCAGCCCGTCGGGGTGGATGGCGCGCTTCAGCCAGATCGGCAGCAGACGGGCGTCGGACGCGCAGATGCGGATGTCGCACAGCAACGCCAGCGCCAGGCCTCCGCCGGCGGCCACGCCGTTGACGGCGGCGATGGTCGGCTTGGGGGCCTCGAGCAGCTCGACCGCGGTGGTGAACAGCGGCTCGGGCAGCGTGGCGGGCCACGGCCGCTGATCGGCGTCCGCCAGGTCGGCGCCCGAGCAGAAGGCGCGTCCGGCGCCGGTCATCACCAGCACGCGGGCATCCGGGTCGGCGGTGAACTCCTGCACGAAACGGCGGATCTCGGTGCGCATCGCGCCGTTGAACGCGTTCAGCCGCTCCGGCCGGTTGAGCGTCAACTGCACCACGCCCTGGTCGTCAGCCTCGACGACGACGGTCTCGAACCCCTCGTAGCGTCCCATGTCCGGATCGTAGTGACCGAAGCGCCCACGCTCAGTTGAAGGTGGCGCCCTCCAGCTCGGCGACGCGGATGGCGTCGACCAGCGTCTGCCAGCCCCGGCCCTCGGCTCGCTCCCAGCGGGTGACGTGCTCGAGGCGCATCATCTCCGCCACCGACGCGTCCGAGGGGTCCATGGCCGTGAGGACCTCGACGAACCGCTCGGCCACGTCGGCCGGCAGGCCGGGGCGGGCGGTGAACGCGCAGTGGCAGAACGGCTCGCTGCGCCACACCACCGTGATGTCCTCCGGAGCAAGGCCCCGCTTGGCGGTGAGGTGCGCCAGCCACGGCTCGAAGATCACGCCGGCGTCGGCCCGGCCGTCCTTCACCGCGTCGAAGATCTGGAAGTCGTCCACCCAGCGGACGCCGTTGGAGTAGGGCCGCGGCTCGATGTCGGCGTGGCGGCAGTCGCGCTCGAGGTCGAAGCCGAGCCGTCGCAGCTCGAGGCCGGGGATCAGGCGCAGCTCGGCCGAGGTGGGCGCCCCCACCGCCAGCGTGGCGCCGTGGAGGTGCGCGACCTCCTCGATGCCGGACGAGCGCAGCGCGATCACCACGCTCGCCACATCGCGGTCGGTGTCTCGCATCGCGAGGGTCCGGCATTCGCCGCCGCTCACGAGCAGGCTCTGCGCGTGGGCCATCGGGGCGTTCCACGCGATGTCGACCGCGCCGTCGAGCAACGCCCGGCACAACGCGTCGTACGTGGAGAACAGCGCGTACTCGAACGCCACGCCATGGGCGAGGAACCAACGGCGAACCGCGTTCCAGATCGTGACCACGTTCGCCGGGTCGGCCGCGGTGGCCCCCACCAGCAACGCCCGCTCCTGCCCCTCCGAGTCGACCATGGCCCGAGCGTAGCCCGCCGCCCAGTCCGGTCCGTGGGGTCTCAGCGGCGGCGGTGGAACTCCACCGCGAACGCCACCGGCCCGTCCAGCTCCACGTGATGAGGCCGTCCGGGCGGGATCACCACGTGCCCGCCGGCGGCGACCGGGATCGGCGCGCCGGGCGCATCTTCGAAGCGGAACGTGAGCGAGCCGCGCTCCACCACCAGGCGACCCCAGACCTCGGGCGCGGTGCGGTGCGCCGCGAGCAGACCGGCCGGCACGGTCTCCTCGGTGAAGGTCGGCGTGGTCCGGGTCAGCTCGAGCCCGGGAGGGAGCACGTCGGCGTCGTCCATGCGGTCGCCCATTCGGTGGCCTTTCTCCTCGGTACCCCCGAGGGTACTGGGGAATCCGAGCGGCGCGCCGACGGGTTAGAGGAGGGTATGCGCCAGCTCGATCATCGCCGCGCCCGGCGGCTGCTCGACGCGTTCGCCGACGGCGAGCTCGACTCGGCGCGTCGGGCCCGGGTGCTCCGGCACATGGTCCGCTGCCCCGCCTGCCGAGCCGAGCTGGCCTTCACCGACCTGATTCGGCTGACGCTGGCGCGCCGCCGCCCCACGTAACCCGGCGAGGGGCTCTGTCAGCTCGTCACGCCGGTGTCGGGTTGGAACGCCGCCCAGGCGAACCAGAAGGTGTCGACGTGCTCGATCGCCTCGAGGCGCCGTCCGGCGAGCGGGCCGGCGACGGCACGGCCGAACACGTCCCACGTGCTGGCCGTCTGCTGGTCGGCGAAACCGCCGTCCACGGGCGTGAACGTGAGGGTCTGGCCGTCGAGCCGGGCGCGGAACGCGCCGGTCGTGCCACTTCCTTCCCCTCGGCCACGGTGAGCGCGTCGAGCGCCGACCGGGCCCCAGGCTGGCGCCAGACCACGAGCGGGTCCCCGCCGTCGGACAGCACGACCACCCCGTCGGCGCGCAGACGGTCGAGGGTCACTGCCTGGGGCCCCGAGGCCAGGTCGAGGCCCACCACCCGCACCTTGGCCGCCAAGCGCCCGTCGTAGGCGCCCTCGAAGAGGAACGGCGGCTCGTTCACGTCGTCGTAGCCCGGGTAGGGGTTCACGCCGTACCTGCGGTTGAAGCCGGTGTCGCGCGACAGCACGAGCCCGTCGGGATGCGCCGCCTTGAACTCGGCCCACGAGGCCAGCGTCACCGGGAAGCCGCCGAGCTGATCGCCGGCGAAGACGCCGAGCAGGCCCTGACCGGTGAAGTGCGACCACAGCGAGAAGCTCTGCCGGTCGAACATCACGAGCGAGCTGTTGTACAGCAGGCCCGACACCCCGAAGCTGAGCACGCGGCCTTCGTGACGGCGGTCGTGGGCGAAGGCCGAGTTGCACAACGGGCAGTACGTGACCGCCACCGGGATGCCGCCGACGGTGTCGTTGACGATCTCGTGCCAGGTCATCACCTGCAGCGGATACGCCCGCGCCTCGCCCCCGAGCTCGAGCGCGAACACCGGCTCCTGCTCGTCGAGGAACTCGACCTCGGCCACGCGGTGGAAGCGTGGCGAGTCGATGGAGGGGATGCCGTCCGGGGGCGGCCCCCCGGAGCGCAGCTCGTCCCGCGCCACCTGCGCCGGCCCGAAGCCGGGGTCCTCGTGACGCAGCTCGGCGCGGCTCTCGAGCCCGTCGCCGACCACCAGCGCCCGCGGGCCGGCCTCCTCCGGCGAGACGGTCACCTGCTCCACCGCGAACGAGGGCGGGTCGGGCCGGCTCGGCTCAGCCGTCCCGGCCGAGCTGGAGGGCGCCGCCGTCGAGGCGTCCGGCTCGGCCGTCTCGGAGTCGGCGCCGCCCACGCACGCCGCGGCGAGCAGGAGCATCACCCCGGCGGCCGCCGCCCTGACCCGGGCCGCGCCGGGGCCGGCGGCCGCCGATGGGCGCGGGCGGCGTCCCCGCCGCGTGGCGCTCGCCTCGCCGTCTCGGTCCATCGCCGACCCTTCGCTCGTGCCTCGGACGCTCCGATCGGCGAGGGAACCCGCTCCGACCGGCGAGCATTCCGCCGCCGCCGGATTCCCGCCCCACGCCATGGTCGGGGTCGGGCTCGGGATCGGTCAGGGCCGCCTGACCCGGAACGGAGCGAGGTAGCCGATGCTGGCGACGGTGAAGGGGACCAGGTAGTTGACCGCCACCCGGACCGCGGTGAGCAGGGTGGCGTCGCCGCCCAGGATGACCGACCCTTGGTTCACGATCGACAGGAGCGTGCCCACCACCAGCGACACTCGGCTGGCGGTGCGGAACGTGACCCCGCGCAGGATCAACCGCACCGCCTCCGCCGGCGACGACCACGGCGGCGCCGGCTGGCGGGCGGGTCCGGTCACGGGCCCGCCTTGTCGCCGTCGCTCAGGTTCTGGTCGATGAGGTTCTGGGCGAACTCCTGCAGGCGGCGCACGGCGGCGTCGTCGTCGGGCAGCCGGCCCCGGGCGGCGAGGGCGCCCTTGATCTGCTCGTAGGTGGCGGCCTCGAGGCCGCATCGCCGGCACTCCTCGAGGTGGGCGGCCAGCGCCTCGCCCCGGGTGGCGTCCAGCTCGCCGTCGAGGTACGCCTGGAGCAGCCGGCCCACCGTCTTGCAGCTCATCGGGCCGCTGCGCCACCGCCTGAGCGCCTTGATCATGTCGTGCTCCAAATGCCCAGGCCGGCTCGCTCCAGCTGCGCCCGGATGCGCCGCCGGGCCCGGTGGAGGCGGCTCATGACCGTGCCGACGGGCACGTTCAGCCGCGCCGCCGCCTCTGCGTAGGTGAGGCCCTCGATGTCGACGAGGTCGACGATCGCGCGGAACCGCGCGGGGAGGGCCTCCAGCGCCGCTTCGACCGCAGCGTCGAGTTCGTGGTCGACGAGCGTGGGGGCGTCGGCGTCGGCGGTGTCGGCCTGTTCCGCCTGCTCGGGGTGGCGCAGCAGCTCCGGCCGGCGCCGCCGGCCCCGGTTGAGGTGCGTGTTGCGCAGGATCGTGAGCACCCATGCCCGGGGATGGCGCCCGTCGAAGCCCTCGATGCCGCGGTATGCCCGCAGGAGCGTGTCCTGGACGAGGTCCTCGGCGTCGGCGTCGTGGCGGGTGAGGGAGCGGGCGACCCGGAGCAGCACCGGGATCTCCGGCACGACGAAACGCTCGAAAGCTTCCTGCGCGCGAAGCGGGCCGATCACCACGCCCGGGAACCCGCCGCCCCGCCCCGCCTATTCCCCCTACGTTCCGCCATCGACGCGTGATCGTACGCGGCCAGGCGGCCGCCGCCAGCCCGGGCCCGCCGGTGAGCGGGAGCAATCGTCACGCGCACTCGGCCCGATTCGCCGAAAACCTCGACCGGGAGCGGCGCGACGACCCCGCAGCGTCGACAATTCGGGCGACAGCGGGACGCAGCCCGTGAAGTTTTCTCCCACTCACGTGGTTCAGCGCCTGAGCCCGCCTCCGTAGCGGCCGCCGGCGCTTCAGCGGTGAGGTAATCGGAAACCGGGTCTGACCTGCGGAAACGCTGGTGGGCGATGGGGGACTCGAACCCTCGACCTCTGCCGTGTGAAGTATGCCGAACACATGAGCGCCGGCCGCTGCAGTTCGCCGAAGTTCGCTGTTCTCCGTGGTCACGGCGCTGGGCAGCAGTCAGCCGCTCGTCGGAGTGCGCGGCCGTTCGGCTCGATTCGCGGAGGAAAGTGCTCCCAGAAGTGCTCCCAAGTCGTCGCCCACGATGACTTACACGCCGCACCGGCTACGTGTGGACTTCCTCCCAGCGACGGGCTGGTGTGGTTTGCCGTTCGTCAAAGTGCGGGTTCGGTGGGAGCGCTCAGACCCGGAAGGACGAGGATCGCTTCGTCGGGGTCCGCCTCGAAGCGTGCGATGACCGCGGCTGAGGCCCGAAGCAGGTCGGCGATCGGAGCGGTTGGCTGATTTGCCGACCCCGCAGCCAGATGACCTTGGGCGGATGCCCGTAGAGAACGCCAGCTAAAGTCGGAGTCCTTCGAATCGCGACATACGAGCTCGCGGGGAACGTGTCGGCGAGGAGCGTGACCGGCCGCCGCGACAGGTTCTGGTCGAAAGCAGCGTCACGCCGGGGCGGCGAGGCGGCGCTCACGGATGGCCGCGAACTCCAGCGCTGCCCGTACGTGTCGTTCGGTGAGCTCGGGGAGATCGGCGACGATCTCCGCTGGGGTCATGCCGCCAGCAAG
>JBJXGF010000172.1:0-3578 GCA_046153015.1 Acidimicrobiales bacterium
CTCACGGCGAAGATCATCGCCTTCATCAACGACTACAACCGCAGGGCCAAGCCGTTTAAATGGACCTACGCAGGCCGCCCACTACAGGTCGCGTAAATCACAATGACTTCCGCGCGAGAGCACTAGCGGGCGGCGGCGGCGGTCAACCAGGCGAAGATCGGGTCGGGCTCGCGCAGCGCCTCGGGGTGCCACTGCACCCCGAGCGCGGCCCGCCCGGCCAGCTCGATCGCCTCGACCACCCCGTCGTCGGCGCAGCCGACCACCGTCACGCCCTCACCGGGCCGGTCCACGGCTTGGTGGTGGAGGCTGTTGACCCACAGCTCCTCGGCGCCGCCGTACGCGGCGGCCACCGCGCTGCCCGGGGCCAGGCGCACCCGGTGCAGCCGATGGTGGCGGGGGTAGCGGCGGGCGTTGGGATGGCCCTCGCCCTCGTCGGGCGCCAGGTCGGCCACCAGGGTGCCGCCGCAGGCCACGTTGAGCAGCTGGGCGCCGCGGCACACGCCGAGGATCGGGCGGCGGGTCTCCAGGGCAGCGGCGACGAGCGCCAGCTCCCACTCGTCGCGGTCGGGTTCCACCTCGCCCAGGCGGGGGCCGGGCCGGGCGCCGTACCGGCGCGGGTCCACGTCGGCGCCGCCCGAGAGGAGCAGCCCGTCGAGGCGGGCGACGACCTCGGGCGCCGGGGCGTCGCGGGTGAGCTGCACCGGCACGCCGCCGGCGGCGGCCACCGCGGCCCCGTACTCGCTGAAGTGCACGTCGATCTCGGCCGTGGCCATCGCCGGGCTCACACCGGCCAGGCGATGCGCCCCGAGGCGGCGGCCGGTTATGCCGATGAGCGGGGCCACGCCGGCCAACGCTACCGAGCCGGCCGGCCGACCAGCGCATCACCGGCGCCGCCGCGCCCATCTGTTACGCTTCGTTCTCGGTCTGGAGGAACGGGTGGAGCGCTGCGCCGCGGTTCGGGCACGCGTTCGGCCCCCGAGCGGAACGAGGCGAGGGCGCACTGGTGCCCAACGGCGACCACACCAATGGCTGATATCGGGCCAAGTCCGCGTTGGGCGAGCGCCGTGCGGGCGGTCGCCGCGGTGGTGGCGCTGGTGCTGCTCCTCGGCGCCCTCCCGGTGCGATCCGGCGGCGCCGAGAGCGACGCTGATCTGCGCAGACGCCGGGAAGAGGTGCGGAGTCGGCGCGCCGCTCTGGCGGCGAAGGTCGACACGCTCAAGGCCAGCGACGACGAGCTCCACCAGGCGCTCGACGACCTGAACTCGAACGTGTCGGGCCTCGAAGGCGAGCTGGAGGACACCCGCCAGGCCGTCGCCGCCGCCGAGGCGGAGCTGCGCGACGCCCAGCAGAAGGAGCAGGAGACCCTGACCCGGCTGGCGTCGCTGAAGGCGAGGCTCACCGCGCTGGCGGTCGACGCCTACGCCCGGCCGCCCGGCAGTGAGCTCGACGCTGCGCTCGCCGAGGCCGACCTCAACGATGCCACCCGCAAGCTGGCCCTGCTGCGCAACGCGGCCCAGAGCGACGCCGACGTGATCGACCAGTACCGGGGCGCTCGGCTCGACCTCGAGGAGGAGCGCCGCCTGGCGGCCGCCGCCTTGGAGCGGGCCGAGGCGGCCCGGCGCGACGTCGAGGTTCGCCTCGCCCGGCTCGAATCGGCCCGCGACCAGCGCCAGGCGGTGGCCGACCAGGTGGAGGACCGCATCGAGGCGGCCCTGTCGGAGTCCCAGCAGCTGGCCACGCTCGACAAGTCGCTCTCCGACGAGCTGAACCGCCGTCAGGAGGCCCTCGCCGCGAAGCTGGCCAAGGCCCGCGCCGACGCGGCGCGTCAGGCCCGATCCGCCGCCGCGGCGCGGCCGCGTGCGCCGGGCATGAGCGGCGGGCTGGCCAACGTGCGCGGGATCGTGGTGGCCGCGTCGATCGCCGACAACCTCGAGGCGATGCTGGCCGCGGCGGCGCAGGACGGCATCGTCCTCTCCGGCGGCGGCTACCGGGACTCGGGCCAGCAGGTGGCGCTGCGGCGCGCCCACTGCGGGAGCAGCGAGTACGCCGTGTACTCCGCCCCCGCTTCGAGCTGTCGCCCCCCCACGGCGCGGCCGGGCGCCTCGGCCCACGAGCAGGGCCTCGCCATCGACTTCACGTACAACGGCGGCGTGATCAGCAGCCGCTCGAACCGCGGCTTCCAATGGCTCGCCCGCAACGCCGGGTCCTACGGGTTCTACAACCTCCCAAGCGAGCCGTGGCACTGGTCCACCACCGGACGGTGAGGGCGCCGTCGGCGACGCCGCCGGGGCGTTGAAGGCGCGGCCGCTCGCCGTGTTGACTGGACCCATGCCCGCCGCCGTGCTGTACCAGGTGCCCGGAATCAGCTGCGACCACTGCAAACGAGCCATCGAGGCGGAGCTGGCCAAGCTCGACGGGGTCGCCTCGGCGGAGGTCGACGTGGCCGCCCGGACCGTACTCGTGGCCGGCGACGCGGGGGACGACGAGATCCGCGCCGCCATCGACGAGGCGGGCTACGAGGTCGAGGGCAGCCCCCGGCCCGTCTGAGCGCCGGGCTGGCCTGCCGGCTCAGTCGCGCAGGGGGCCGGCCAGCGCCGCCAACGCGGCCTGGTGGCCGCACATCCCGTGCACGCCGGCGCCGGGAGGGGTGGAGGCGGAGCACAGGAAGATCCGCGGGTTCGGGGTGCGGTAGGGGCCGGGCGTCAACGTCGGCCGGGCGAGAAGCTGCAGGCCGCCGTGCGACCCGCCGGCGATGTCCCCGCCCACGAGGTTGGCGTTGCCGGCCTCCAGCTCGGCCGGGCCCAGCACCCGCCGCGTCCGCACCACCTCCCCGAAGCCGGGCGCGAACCGCTCGAGCTGGGCCTCGATCGCCGCCGTCGCGTCGCCCCGCCAACCCAAGGGCACGTGCGTGTAGGCCCACAGCACGTGCGCGCCGCTCGGCGCCCTCCCCGGATCGGCCACCGTCGGCTGGCCGACCAGCACGAAGGGACGCTCGGGCGCCCGGCCCCGGGCCACCTCGGCCTCGGCGTGGGCGATCTCCCGCCAGCTCCCGCCCACGTGGACCACCGCCGCCCGGGCGCAGGCGGGCGCCCGCCAGGGCGGCGGCGCGTGCAGCGCGTAGTCGACCTTGAACGCCGCCGGCCCGTACCGCCACCGGGCGAGGCGGCGCCGGTAGCGGGGCGGGAACGCGTCGCCGGCCACCGCCGTGGCCTGGCGGGGGGTGAGATCGAGCAGCACGGCCCGGGCGGCCGGCAGATCCCGCAACGAGCGCACCTCGCGCCCGGTCTCGACCACACCGCCGAGCTGACGGAGGTGCTCGGCCAGCGCGTCGGCGAGGCGTTGCGCGCCGCCGGCCGGCGCGGGCCAGCCGACGGCGTGGCCGAGCGCCAGCAGCACCAGCGCGAACCCGCTGGTCAGGGGCCGGCCGAGGGGCAGGAACGAATGCGCGGCGCACCCCGCGTAGAGCGCGGCGGCCGGCTCGGCCCGGAACACCAGGCGGGCGACCGCGGCGGCCGGCGCCAACCCGCTGAGCGCCAGCCGGGCGAGCGCGGCCGGCGCCCCCAGCGCAGCGCGCGAGG
>JBJXGF010000183.1:0-14349 GCA_046153015.1 Acidimicrobiales bacterium
GGCGAGGCCGCGCCCGATCGCCTGGGCGATCAGGTGGGTGTTCCCGTAGATGGATTCGTAGACGATCACGGCGTGCACCCCTGCACGGTGCCCGGAGCGGACGCCGCCCAACCAGGGGCGATCGGCAGCGCCGGCCGGGACCTCCGACGGACGGTGCTGACGGGCCGGGTTGGGCGGGGCGGCCAGCTCGGCCGGGCAGCCCGGCTCAGGCCGCCGCAGGCGTGGGCCGCCGGCCCATTTCCTTGAGCCAGCGGTTGTGGGAACGCAGGGCGACGGCGACGCTGCCGTGGCGGCGGTAGACCAGGCCGCGCTCCCGGCACACCTCCTCGAGGCGACGGGCGAGCGCCGGGTAGATCGTGTGCGGCAGACCCGGCGCCAAGTGGTGAACCACCTGGTGGTCGAGGCCCCCGACCAGCCAGCGCAGGAACCCGCCGGTGAGGCGGCCCCGACACTCCACGTCGACGGTCGTGCGCAGCTGGTGCAACGGGAAGTGCGCCCCCCGCCGGGGAGCGTCGGGCAGCAGGAACTCGGCCCGGTCGACGCAGTGGGCGAGCTGGAAGATCACCGCCAGCATGAACCCGACCACCCAGGCGGCCACGGCGTAGAACGCGAGCACCGCCCACCACGGGTGCAGCAGCAGGGGGATCACCAGCGCCCAGGTCACGTGCAGCGCCTTGCCGAGCAGCAGCAGCGCCAGCTCGGCCGGGCGCGGCCGCCGGGGGAGGGGATGGTCGCCGACCTTGCCCCGGGCGAGGATCCCGAAGTCCGACACCAACAGCCACTTGAACGTGAGGAACCCATAGAGAGGCCACAGGTACAGGTGCTGCCACCGGTGCCAGGGCCGCCACGCCTGGCTGGGCGCGAGGCGGGCGAAGGGCTCCTCCTCGATGTCGGTGTCCATGCCCACCACGTTGGCGTGCGCATGGTGGAGGCTGTTGTGCTTGAAGCGCCACACCCACGAGCTGCCGCCCAGCACGTCGGCCGTGTAGCCGGCCATCCGGTTGAGCCGCCGCGAGCGGCTGAACGCGCCGTGGTTGGCGTCGTGCATGATGCTGGTGGCCGCGGCGACCGCGGCCACCACCAGCACCACGCACGACGCCGCCCGAACGGCGAAGCCGACCGGCGCCAGCACCAGCCCGGCGTAGCCGAGCGTCCCCAGCGCAGCGATCACCACGGCCTTGGCGTGCAGGCGACGGCGGGCGCCGCGAATCTCGTCGGCGCTGGGCATGATCGCAGCAATCACGCCCTCGCCCGAAGGGCTGGACATCGGGAACTCCTCGGACAGGCCTCGTACGCGGACCGGGGTCGGCGGCAGGAAGCCGAGGTCCCGAACAGGTCGTTTAGTCTAGCGGCCGTGACCTACTTTCCCGTGTCGAAGGCGCAGCAGACGTGGTTGGAGCGGGCGCGCGAGGTGGCCGCCGAGGTGCTGGCGCCCAACGCCGCCGAGACCGACCGCACCGGCGCCTTCCCCCGCGTGCAGCTCGCCGCGTTGCGTGAGGCCGGCTTCTTCGGGCTGCGGGCCGACCCCGCCCACGGGGGCCACGGCGAGGGTCTGCTGACCACCTGCCTCGTGACCGAGGAGCTGGCCAAGGCCTGCCCGTCCACCGCGCTGATCTACAAGATGCACCTCGAGAGCATCGAGATGGTGTCCCGGGCGCCGACGCCGGAGCAGGCGAGCGAGCTCGTGCCCCGCCTCGCGTCCGGCGAGTGGCTGAGCACGGTGGCCGGCAGCGAGGGCGGCCACCGCGGCGGGGCGTGGGCCGAGGGCGCGAAGTCCACCGTGGCGAAGGTGGACGGCGGCTACCAGGTGGCCAACATCCACAAGTCGTTCGTGACCGCCGCCGGCGTCGCCGACTCGTACTTCTTCATGTGCAGCCTGGAGCAGGAGGGCAAGCGGCCCCGCCAGCTCATGTTCCAGCTCCTCCAGGACGACCTCGCCTGGAGCATCGACGAGCCGTGGGACGGCCTCGGCATGCGGGGCAACAACAGCTCGCCGATGACCTTCGACGGCTTCATCCCCGACGGCCGGCTCCTCAACCCCGACAACGCGCCGGTCGACTTCTTCCCGGTGGTGCTCGGCACCTACGCGGCCACCTACCTCGGCATCGCCGCCGGCTGCTTCGATCTGCTCCAGGCCTACATCGCCGACAACACGCTGGCCGACGGGCGGCGCATGGGCGAGGTGGAGACGATCCAGACGCGGGCGGTGAACTGCAAGGTGGAGATCGAGCGCAGCCGAGCGTTGCTGTACGCGGCGGCCGCCGCGTTCGACGAAGGGCGCCACGGCGGTCCGCTGCCGTTCTTCGAGGCGAAGGTGGCCTGCGACCAGGTGGGCGCCTTCGTCACCGGCGAGGCGATGACGCTGGGCGGCGGGTCGGCCTTCGCCAAGCGGCTGCCGTTCGAGCGGTACTTTCGCGACGCCCGAGCCGGGCTCGTGATGGGCCTCGCCCACGACATCGCGGTGCTCAGCATCGGCCGCATCCTGTTCCCCAAGCCCAAGAATCCCAAGGGCGAGGGCTAAAGCCGGCGGCCGTCGGGGCCGATGTGGTTCGGGCAGAGCTCGGCCGTACGAGGACGGCGGTTCGCGGCTCTGAGCAGTTGAAGGCGAACCGCAGACCACGGCCCGGCGAACGCCGGCGAGAACGGCAAGGGAGGTCCCGATGGAAGAGCGCAGCGGTTGCGTTCCGTGTCGCCGAGGCGACCACATCCACTGCTGGGGGGATTCCCGCCCCGGCGCCTGCGCCTGCCGGTGCCACCGGGGCCACGCCCCGACGAGCTCGCGGCGGCGCACCGACCGCTGACCGCTGGGCGCGCTCTCGGGGCTGTGTAGTGTGGCCGCGAGGCAGTCGCTCGGGAGGCTGAGCAAACGGCAACCGAACCCTGGTCGTTCGCGGGCGAGTCGGTCGCTCTCGACCATCACAGCAGCTTGGTCACGCTGGTCGAAGGCGCATCGTTCTGTCTTTCGGGACGCTCGGGGGACATCGCCGCCGACGGCGCCCAGGGGCTGTTCCTGTTCGACACCCGGTTCCTGTCGCGTTTCGCGCTCCGCGTGGGGGGCGTCACCCCGCAAGTGCTGAGCGTGGGCGCCGAGAACGCGTTCCACGCCGTGCACGTGGGCCGCTGGCAGCCGGGCCGTTCGATCGCCGAGGGGACCCTGCTCGTGCTGCGCCGCCGGTACGTCGGCAACGGGCTCCGAGAGGACCTCGAGCTCGCCAACTTCGGGCCGAAGCCGCTCGCCGTCGAGGTCGAGATAGCGGCCGAGGCCGACTTCGCCGACCTGTTCGCGGTGAAGGAAGGCCGGGCCTTCTCCCCGCCCGGGGCGGCGCAGCGTTGCGGCGGGGGCCTCGAGATCCGCTCGCCCGACGGGAGCAAGGCGGTGCGCATCACGCCCGACGTGGCGGCCGACTCGGTCGAGGGCGGCGTGCTCCGCTGGCGCTTCGAGGCGCCCGCCGGGGGGCGGGTGCACCTGTGCCTTGAGGTGAGCGCGGTGCTCGGCGAGGACGCGGTGGCCACCCGCTACCCGTGCGGGCAGCCGGTGAGCCACGCGACGCCGGTCTCTCGTCTCGCCCATTGGCGGCGGCGCACGCCGACGATCGACGCCGACGAGGCGGACCTCGTGCGGGCCGTGCGGCGCGCCTCGGAGGACCTCGCCGCACTGCGCATCTTCGATCCCGATCACCCCACCCGCAGCGTCATCGCCGCCGGCGCCCCGTGGTTCATGACCCTGTTCGGGCGGGATTCGGTGCTCGCCTCGTGGATGGCGCTGCCCTTCGCTCCCGAGCTCGGCCTCGGCGTGGCCCAGACCCTCGCCTCGCTCCAGGGTGAGGCGGAGGACGAGCTCACCGAGGAGCAGCCTGGCCGGATCCTCCATGAAGTGCGCGCCGGGGGCGCCCTGACCCCGTTCCGAGGCGCCTCCTGCTACTACGGGTCGATCGACGCGACGCCGCTGTTCGTGATGCTGGTGGGCGAGCTCGACCGCTGGGGCCTCGACCCGGCCGCCGCAGCCGAGCTGCTGCCGCACGTGGACCGCGCCCTCGAGTGGATCGACCAGTACGGCGACCTCGACGGCGACGGCTACGTGGAGTACCGCAAGCGGTCCCCGACGGGCCTCGACAACCAGGGTTGGAAGGACTCGTGGGACGCGATCACCCACCCCGACGGCCGCCTGGCCGACCCGCCGATCGCGCTCTGCGAGGTGCAGGGCTACGTGTACGCCGCATGGCTGGCCCGCGCCCGGCTCGCCCACCGGGCCGGCGACGGCGACACCGCTCGCCGCTACGAGCAACGCGCCGCCGACCTGCAGGCGCGCTTCGACCGCGACTTCTGGCTGCCCGAGCGGGGCTGGTACGCCATCGCCCTCGACCGCGACAAGCGGCCGGTCGAGGCGGCGGCGTCGAACATGGGGCACTGCCTGTGGACGGGGATCGCCCGGCCCGAACGGGCCGACGCGGTGGTCGACCAGCTCATGGGCCCCGGGCTGTGGAGCGGGTGGGGGATCCGCACGCTGTCGTCGGCGATGGGCGCCTACAACCCGCTCAGCTACCACAACGGCTCGGTCTGGCCCCACGACAACGCGCTGGCCGCGGCCGGCATGGCCCGCTACGGCCGCCGCCGAGACGCCCGCCGGGTGATCTGGGCGCAGCTCGAGGTGGCCGCGGTGACCGAGGGTCAGCTCCCCGAGCTGTTCGCCGGGCTCGACCGGGACGACGTGGGCATCCCGGTGAGCTACCCCACGTCGTGCCGGCCCCAGGCGTGGGCCGCGGCGGCGCCCCTGCTCCACCTGCGGACCCTGCTCGGCCTCGAGCCCGACCTGGCGGCGCAGCGGCTGACGCTGCGGCCCTCGCTCGGGCGGAGCAACGCACGGCTGGCGCTGCGCCACCTGCCCCTCGGGCCCTACCGCGTGCACCTCACCGTGGAGGGCGACTCGGTGGAGATCGAGGGCCTGCCGCCCGAGTTCGACCTCGACGTGACCCCGGGCTGAACGCGCCCCGGGCGCGGCGGGCGCGGGTCGTTGGTCGCGGCGGCGCGGTTCTGCGAGACTGACGCCTCGCGACGTGTAAGTCTGGGGGGAGCGTGTGAAGTACTTCTCGCCGACGTCGGTGGAGGAGGCGGTTGGGCTGCTCGCATCGGGCGAGGCTCGCGTGTTCGCCGGCGCCACCGACCTGATCCCGCAGCTGCGGGCCGGCCGGCCCGAGCCGGACAGCCTGGTCGACCTCAAGCGAATCGAGCGCCTCGTGTCGCTCACCCGGCACGACGCCGGGTGGACGATCGGCGCGGCCACGCCGGCGGTCCGCCTCACCGAGGACGCCGGGCTGTCGGCGGCCTTTCCCGGCCTCGTCGAGGCGGTCGGGCTGATCGGGTCGGACCAGATCCAGAGCCGGTGCAGCCTGGGCGGGAACCTGTGCAACGCGTCGCCGGCGGCCGACTCGGCGCCGGCCATGGTGGTGAACCGCATGCGAGCGGTGATCGCCGCTGGTTCGGAGACCCGGACGATCCCGGTGGAGGACGTCGTGACCGGCCCGGGCCGGACCTCGCTCGGGCCGGGCGAGTTCGTGGTGGAGTTCGAGCTCGATCCGCCGCCGGCCCGCACCTGCGACGCTTATCTGCGGTTCATCCCGCGCACCGAGATGGACATCGCAGTGGTGGGCGCGGGGGCGCGCGTGACGCTCGACGAGGCGGGGCGCTGCGCCAGCGCCGTCATCGCCCTCGGCGCGGTCGCCCCCACGGTCATCCGAGCGGTCGAGGCCGAGGTCGCGGTGGCCGGGCGCCCGCTCGACGACGAGACGCTGGCCGCGGCGGCCGCGGCCGCCAGCGCCGCCTGCAACCCCATCGACGACAAGCGGGGCACGATCGCCTACCGGCGCCACGTGGCCGGCGTGCTGGCCCGCCGGGCCTTGAGCCTGGCCGCCCAACGCGCCGCCGCCCGCAGCAACGGCAGCGAAGCACATGGAGGAGCGAGATGAGCCGCACGCACGTCACCTGCACGGTCAACGGTGACCAGGTCGAGTTCCTGACCGAGGACGGCGAGACGCTGCTCCACGCGCTGCGCGACGAGCTCGGCCTCACCGGCGCCAAGGAGGGCTGCAGCACCGGCGACTGCGGCGCCTGCACCGTCCTGCTGAACGGCGTCATCGCGTGCTCGTGCCTGGTGTTCGCGCCCGAGGCCGAAGGGGCGACGATCGGCACGATCGAGGGCATGGCCGACGGCGATCATCTCCACCCGCTGCAGCAGTGCTTCCTCGAGAACGCCGCGCTCCAGTGCGGCGTCTGCACGCCGGGCTTTCTCATCTCGGCGAGGGCGCTGCTCGATGCGAACCCGAACCCGAGCGAGACCGAGATCCGCTACGGCCTGGCCGGCAACCTGTGCCGCTGCACCGGCTACGACAAGATCGTCCGCGCCGTCCAGGAGGCGGCCGTGATCATGAGGGAGGCGACCGTATGACCGTCACCGCCGATCCCGGAACCGGGTCGCAGGGCTTCAAGTCGATCGGCACCCGCCCGATCCGTCCGGACGGCTTCGAGAAGGTGACCGGACGGGCCAAGTTCGGCGCCGACCTGCGTCTGCCCGGCATGTTGGAGGGCGCCATCCTGCGCTCGCCCCACGCCCACGCCCGCATCGTCTCCATCGACACCACGGCGGCGGCGGCGATGCCCGGGGTGAAGGCCATCATCACCGGCGCCGACTTCCCGGCGCCGTCCGGCAATCCGGGCGACCAGGCCCTGCAACGCAACATCATCGCCCGCGACCGTGTCCTCTACGAGGGCCATGTGATCGCCGCGGTCGCCGCCTCGACGCGGCGTGAGGCCCGCGCCGCGGCGGCGGCCATCGTGGTGGACTACGAGGTGCTGCCGCACGTGCTCAGCGTCGACGAGGCCATGGCCCCCGGGGCGCCGCTGCTCCACGAGACGCTCATCACCGCCGGCGTCGACCCGGCGCCGACCGAGCCGTCCAACGTGGCCAGCCGCACGGTCCACGAGCGGGGCGACATCGAGCAGGGCTTCGCCGAGTCCGACATCGTCGTCGAGCGGGAGTTCACGACCAAGCCCGTGCACCAGGGCTACATCGAGCCGCACGCCGCGATCGCCGACACCACGCCGAACGGACGCTCCACGATCTGGTGCTCGTCCCAGGGCCACTTCGCCATGCGGGCCATGTCCGCCACCGTGCTCGGCTGGGCGCCGTCGCGCCTGAAGGTCATCCCCGCCGAGATCGGCGGCGGCTTCGGCGGCCAGCTCGTGATCTACCTCGAGCCGCTGGCGGTGGCGCTGTCGCAGAAGGCGGGCCGGCCCGTTCGGCTGGTGATGGACCGCGACGAGGTGTTCCGGGCCACCGGGCCGACCTCGGGCACCAAGATGAGGGTCAAGATCGGCGCCCGCCGGGACGGCACGCTCATGTGCGGCCAGGTCTGGCTCGCCTACGAGGCCGGCGCCTTCCCCGGTTCGTCCGTGGGCTCCGGCGCGATGATCTGCCTCGCGCCGTACCAGCTCCCGCACTTCAAGATCGAGGGCTACGACGTGGTGGTCAACAAGCCCAAGACAGCGGCTTATCGCGCGCCGGGCGCGCCGATGGCGGCGTTCGCCGTCGAGAGCGTGCTCGACGAGATCGCCCGCGAGGCGGGCCTCGACCCGATCGAGCTCCGGCTGAAGAACGCGGCCGAGGAGGGTGTTCAGGCCACGTACGGGCCGAAGTTCCCCCGGATCGGCTTCAAGGAGACGCTCGAGGCGATCCGAGACAGCCCGCACTATCAGGCGCCGCTCGGGCCGAACCAGGGCCGCGGCGTGGCCAGCGGGTTCTGGTTCAACGCCGGCATGAACTCCAGCGCCGTCGTCCACGTCAACGAGGACGGCACGATCACGGTCGTGACCGGGTCGCCCGACATCGGCGGGAGCCGGGCGTCGATGGCGCTCATGGCCGCCGAGGAGCTCGGCATCGAGTACTCGCGCATCCAGTCGATCATCGCCGACACCGAGACCGTCGGCTTCAGCGATTCGACCGCCGGCAGCCGCACCACCCTCGCCACGGGCACGGCGGTGATCGAGGCCTGCCGGAAGGTGAAGGCCGAGCTGTGCGCCCGGGCGGCCAAGCAGTGGTCGGTGGAGATCGACCAGGTCGAGTGGGTCGACGGCCAGGCGCAGATGCGGGACGGTTCGCAGAAGCCGTTGCGCATGGTCGACATCGCCAAGGGCTGGGGCCGCACCGGCGGCCCGATCTCGGCCACCGCCGCGCTCAACGCCCGAGGCGTGGGCTCGGCGTTCTCCACCCAGGTCTGCGACGTGGAGGTGGACCCCGACACCGGCCATGTCACGGTGGTGCGCTACACCATCTGTCAGGACGCCGGCCGGGCCATCCACCCGAGCTACGTCGAGGGGCAGTTCCAGGGCGCCGTGGCCCAGGGAGTCGGCTGGGCGCTCAACGAGGAGTACAGCTACGACGCGAGCGGCAAGATGGAGAACCCGAGCTTCCTCGACTACCGCATGCCGGTGGCGTCGGACCTGCCGCTCATCGAGACGGTGATCGTGGAGGTGGCCAACCCCGGCCATCCCTATGGGGTGCGGGGCGTGGGCGAGGTCGGCATCGTGCCGCCGCTGGCCGCGGTGTCCAACGCCATCCACGACGCCACCGGGCGCCGCCTACGCGACCTGCCGATGTCGCCGGCGAAGGTCCTCGACGCGATCCTCAACGGCACGGACTGACGGCGGGGGCACCTCCGATGGCGCAGGTCCACTTCTCGGCCGGGCTGCGCAGCTTCACCGGCGGTGAGGCCTGGGTCGAGGTCGACGCCCGCAACGTCGACCTGCTGATCAAGGCGTTGGACGAGAGGTTCCCGGGCATCGGCGCCAAGCTGAGCTCGGGAACCTCGGTGGCCATCAACGGCGACATCATCCAGGACGCCCAGTACGAGCCGATTCCCGACGGCGCCGAGGTCCACTTCCTCGAGACGCTCAGCGGCGGCTGATTCCGGAGTCCGAAAAGCCGAGCGCGGCGGAGGGGACGCACCGAGGCGTCCTCTCCGATCGCTGCGGGCTGGGCGTTCAGCGCCGGTAGTAGGTCCCGATGCGCTCCCGGTACTCTTCGTCGGCGTTCATCGTCGCGTCGTAGTCGGGTGCGTTCTTGATGTCGTCCTTCGTGCAGGACACGAACACCTTGTGCTGGTCGTGGTCCGCGCCTCGGATCACGCCGGCGGGGACCAGCCGTTTCTTGCCGAAGATCCACCAACCGGTGTCGACCACCACGTAGCCGCGGCCCACCTCGGTGCTGGCTTCGTCGATCTTGCCGATGCTCCCGTCGGTCGCCTCGACCTCGTAGCCGACGAGATCGCGACCCATCCCGCCGTGCCCGGCCTCGGAGGAATACACCGACGATTCCCACATCCACATGTCAGCCATTTCCGTCTCCCTTCCTGGCAACTGTCGACGACCGGCCCCTGAGTCAGGCCCGCGAGCGGAACACGCTGTAGCCGCCCGGGCCGACGGCAGCGGCGGCAATGAGAAGCAAGATCCCGAAGAGAATCTGACCCTGAATGAGCTGAACGACGCCGATAATCGCGATGATCACGGCCACGATCCATAGAAGACCGGCACTCATCAACTGACCTCCCTATCGATGCCGGCCGGTGTACCCGCCGGCAATCGCTCCGAAACCGCGGTGCGGTCGGTGTTTCCCGCCGCCGGGCAGTGGGAACGCTCGTCCACCCATCGTGAAAGGGAGAGGCAGCCATGTTGGGAATGAAGCACCGCCGATCGCGTCCGCTCGATCGGCCCCGGGACGAGGCGCCGCCGAGCCGTCCGCCGGAGATGGCGCAGGAGATGACGACGCGCCAGGCCGGCTACGCCAGCAGCCGCAGCGCGTGGAGCCCCGGACAGCTCCTCGGGCTGGTGGTCGGGGTGGCGAGCACCGTCCTCGGCGGCATCGCGCTGGCGCGGACCGGGCTCGACTTCAGCGACGTCGCCGAGACCCACGTCGACGTGGCGGGCCTGCATCACACCTCGGTGCTCGGCGCGGTGTCCTTGGTGTTCGGGCTCGTGACCATTGGGGCTGCGGTGGTTCCTGGCGGCCTACGCGCGTTGATGGCGCTGCTCGGCCTGGCCGCGCTCGGCTTCGGAATCGTCGTGCTCGCGGACTCCGCGTCGTTGCACGACGTGTTCGGGGTGCACGAGGAGAACGGCTGGCTTTACGGCGCCTACGGGGTGGTGCTGCTGATCGGCGCCGCGTTGCCGGCGAATTCCCGAGTGCGTCAGGAGCGCACGGTCGCCCGCCGCTAGAGCGGTTCGTGGCGGGTTACTCGCGAGAGGCCGAGCGGCGGCGAAACGCCCGGATCAGCCGAGGATGAGGGGCAGGGTGTTGGGGCCGCGCACCTGGCCGCCGTTCCAGGTCACCTCGGCCGACTCGTCGAGCCGGAACCGGGGGAACGCCTTCAGCCATTCCTCCAGGCCGACCTGCAGCTCCATGCGGGCCAGGTTGGACCCCAGGCAGCGGTGGACGCCGAGCCCGAAGGTGGCGTGGCGATTCACCGCCCGGTCGAGCACCGCCGTGTCGGGGTTCTCGAACACCTCCGGGTCGCGGTTCGCGGCCGGGAAGGGCAGCAGCACCCGCTCGCCGGGGCACAGCGTGCGCCCGCCTACCTCCACCTCCTCGGTCACGATGCGCGCCATCGTGGCGGGGGAGTACAGCCGCAGCAGCTCCTCGATGGCGGTGGGCATCAGCTCGGGCTCGGCCACGAGGCGCTCACGGTCCTCGGGGTGGGTGGCCAGGTGCCACAGGCTCGAGCCGAGCGAGCTCCACGTGGTGTCGATGCCGGCCAGGAGCAGCACGTAGAGGATGCCGATCATGTGCTTACGCTCGAGCGGCTCGCCTTCCACCCGGGCGCCGAGCAGGTAGGTGATGAGGTCGTCTGGCGGGCTCGGGTCGTCTCGCCGGGCGTCGAGCTGGGCGGCGAAGTAGTCGCGCACCTCCCGGGACGCGGCGCTCAGCACCTCCGGCTCGGTGGCGCCGATCTTCAGGATCCGCACCACCCAGTCGGTGAACATCGCCTCCTGCTCCACCGGCACGCCGATGAGGCCGGCGATGACCCGCACCGGCAGGTGCTGCGCATAGGCGTCGGCTGCGTCGACCCGGTCCCCGCCCTGGGCGATCTCGGCCACCAGCTCCTGGGCGATGGCCCGGGTGATCGGCAGCAGCCGGTCCACGGCCTGAGGCGCGAACGCCGGCAGCAGCAGGCGACGGATCGGGCCGTGCTCGGGCGGGTCGAGCGTGACCGGCGGGCCGATGAACAGCGGACCCTCGCCCGGCTTGGGGCCGGTGACGCTGACCGTGACCGAGGAGAAGCGCTCGCTGTCCCGGGCGATCGCCTCGATGTCGGCGTAGCGGGTGGGCAGCCATTGCCCGCCCCAGTTGTCGGTGTGCGCGACCGGGCAGCCCTGGCGGAGCTCGGCGTAGTGGCTGAACGGGTCCCGCACGAAGTCGGCGTCGAAGATGTCGAAGTCGAGGTTCTGATCGGCCGCGGTCATGGAGCGCCCCCCCGGGTCGTGATGAGCGACATCGTAGCGGCCGAGTTCGCCGGGCCCGGCGGGCTCGGGCAAGCTGGTCGGGGGCGCAGCCCCAGAAGGAAGGTTGGGCGTGAGCACGCTGCCGAGCCGCGACGAGGTCCGCCGCCAGGTGGAGGCCTGGATCGCCGAGAACTGGACGCCGACGCTGACCGTGCGGGAGTGGTGGGCCCGCCTCGCCGGGGCCCGCTGGACCTCGCCCAGCCTGCCGGTGGCCGCCGGCGGCCTGGGCTGGCCCAACGACCTCGCCGTGGAGGTGCAGGCCGCGCTGGCCCGGGGTCAGGTGCTCGGCCCGCCGGGCGGCCTCGGCCTGCTGCTCGCCGCGCCGACCATCGCCGCGCACGGCACGCAGGCCCAGATCGACCGCTTCCTGCCCCGCATCCTCGACGGGTCGGAGGGCTGGTGCCAGCTGTTCTCCGAACCCCAGGCCGGCTCCGACCTGGCCGGCCTGCAGACCCGCGCCGTGCGCGACGGCGACGAGTGGGTGGTGACCGGGCAGAAGGTGTGGACCTCGACCGGCCACGTGGCCGACTACGCGATCCTGATCGCCCGGACGGATTGGGACGCCCCGAAGCACCAGGGCATCACCTACTTCCTGATCTCGATGCGCCAGCCGGGCATCGAGGTGCGGCCCCTACGAGAGATGACCGGCCGGGCCTTCTTCAACGAGGTGTTCCTGGACGGCGCCCGCGTGCCCCATGCGAACATCCTCGGCGAGCTGAACGGCGGGTGGCAGGTGGCCAACACCACCCTCGGCTTCGAGCGGGCCGGGGTCGGCCACGGAGGCGCCACGTTCTCCGCTGCGCTGCCGGGCAGCGTGGCCGGCGACCTGGACCGCCCGGCGTCGGAGTTCCTGGTGGCGGCCAGCCCGGTCACCGGCGGGGCGGTCGGCCGGCGGCACCTGCGGGCCCTGTTCGAGCTGGCCGCCGAGCGGGGCCGGCGCCAGGAGCCGGTGGTCCGCCAGGCCCTCGCCCAGGTGTGGACCGACTACGAGCTGATGCGGATGATGGCGTGGAAGGCCAAGGCGCTGCCCTCGTCACGCACCGGCGTGGAGGGCAACCTGGCCAAGGTGTTCAACACCAAGGCCGTGAACGACTGCCGGGACGCGGCCAATCTCGTGCTCGGCGCCGACGCCCAGCTGTGGGGGTCGCCCGGGGCGGCCGGCATGTTCCAGGAGATGACCGTCTTCTCGCCGGCCCCGCCCATCTACGCCGGCAGCGACCAGATCCAGCGCAACGTGATCGGCGAGCGCGGGCTGGGGCTCCCCCGGGAGCCGGGGCCGTCGTCGAGCACGCCGTTCCGGGATCTGCCGAAGAACTGAACCGAGGGAGGAGCCGTCATGGCCGAGGAGCTGCTGTTCGAGAAGGCGCAGGGCGTGGCGACGATCACGCTCAACCGACCGGAGAAGCTGAACTCGTTCCACAACGGGATGCTGGCCGACTGGGCGGCCGCCCTCGTCGAGTGCCAGGCCGACGAGGCCGTGGCCGCGGTGATCGTGACCGGCGCCGGCCGGGCGTTCTGCTCCGGCGGCGACCTGGCCACGATGGGAGACGTGGGCGGCAACGCCGCGCTGTACATCGGCGACTACCTCCGCACCCACGTGCACCCGGTGGCCCGGGCGGTCGACGCGCTGCAGAAGCCGTACCTGTGCGCGGTGAACGGCGTGGCCACCGGCGCCGGGATGGACATGGCGTTGATGGCCGACATCCGCTACGCCGCCCGCAGCGCCCGCTTCGCAGAGAGCTACATCAAGGTGGGCCTCATCCCCGGCGACGGCGGGGCGTTCCTGCTGCCCCGCCTCGTCGGGCTCTCCAAGGCGCTCGAGCTGCTCTGGACCGGGGACTTCGTGGACGCGGAGGAGGCGCAGCGCCTCGGCATCGTGTCGAAGGTGTGCGACGACGATGCGCTGATGGGAGAGATGCGGGCGTTGGCCGAGCGGCTGGCGGCCGGGCCGCGGGTGGCGATCCGGCTGATGAAGCAGGCGGTGTACCGCTCGCTGCGCATGGACTTCCTCGCCGCGCTCGACAACGTGGCCGGGCCGATGGGCGTGGCGTTCAACACCGAGGACCACCGCGAGGCGGTGCGTGCCTTCGCCGAGAAGCGCCCGCCCAGCTTCACCGGGCGCTGAGGGGCGCTCAGGCGGCGCTCAGCTCTTGGCGAAGCCCATGATCCGCCCGGCGTGCAGGGTGTCGGTGTACTCGTCGAGCCGGCTGATCTTGCCGTCCTTGCACGTGTACACCCAGCAGTAGTCGTTCTCGTAGGCCTCGCCCTTCACGGTCGTGGCCGACAGGTGCTGCAGCGCCACGGCGGTGTCGCCGTCGGCGAGCAGCTTGGTGACCGTGCGCTTCAGCGTGCTCATGTCGAAGATCTTGCCGATCGCGCCGCCGGTGAGGGCCTTCACGCAGGTCTCGCGGCCTTCGAACGGGCCGATCCCTACGGTCTTCGGCGGCGCCCACACGGCGTCGTCGGCGAGCAGGCCGTCGATCGTGGCGGCGTCGTAGGCGGCGCGGGCCTCGAGGAAGCGCTGGACGAGCTGGCGGGTGGCTTCGGTCTGCATCGCGCCGTTCTACTCCAGGCCGGCCCGGCCCGCACGGGAGCATCCCCCGATCGCCGCCGACGCTCTGACACGCTGGCGCGGTGGCTCGTCCTCGCTTGGCGCTCACGCGGGGGGCGGCGATCTGGTGCGCGGCGGCCCTGAGCGCGGCGTCCTGCTCCACGCTGGGCGAACGGGCGCCGGCCCGGAGCGCCCTGACCGCCGGGGCCGCGGCGGCCGCCGCAGCCGCTGCAGCCCCCGCGGCGAGCAAC
>JBJXGF010000187.1:0-3667 GCA_046153015.1 Acidimicrobiales bacterium
GCGCCCGCCGCCGCCCCCCGGGCCGACGCCTCGGCGCCCGCCACCGCCGCCCCGGCGGAGTCGGCGCCCGCGCCCGAACCGGCGCCCGAAGCCTCGACCTCGCCCGCCCCCGCGCCGCCGACAACCGCGTCCTCCGCACCGCCCGCGCCGGGCGAGATCCTGCCCGGCATCGGGGCCTCGCCCTGCACCGGCTCCGCCCGGGAGCTGTCCGCCGCCGCCGCGCAGCAGCCCTGCGACCTGAGCACCCAGCCGCGCTGAACCCGGCCCGGCCCAGCCGGCCCGTGGGATGATGGCGCGGCTGTGAGCACCGAGCTGCTGTACCTGGACGACGCCTACCTCCGCCGGTTCGACGCGGTGGTCACCGCTCGCCGGGACGACGCCGTGGCCCTCGACCGCACCGCGTTCTACCCGACGGGCGGAGGCCAGCCGCACGACGTGGGCGAGCTGCGCTGGGCCGGCGGCGGAGCCCCGGTGGACCAGGCCGCCAAGGAGGGCGACGTGGTGTGGCACCGCCTCGCCGGCGCGTTGCCGTCGGTGGGCGAGGCCGTGGAGGGCGAGCTCGATTGGCCGCGCCGCCACGCGCTGATGCGCACCCACTCGGCGCTGCACGTGCTCTGCGGGGTGATCTGGAACGAGTGGGGGGTGGCGGTCACCGGCGGCAACATGACCCCGCTCGCCGCCCGGATGGACTTCGACTTCGACCCGCTGCCCGAGGGCTTCGCGGCGCGGGTCGAGGAGCTGGTCAAGGCCGAGATCGCGGCCGACCGGCCGATCGTGGTCGAGTTCCTCGATCGGCCCGCCGCGCTCGCCGACCCGGCGCTCATCCGCACGAAGGTGAACCTGATCCCCGACTCGGTCACCCGCATCCGGGTGGTCGACATCGTGGGGCTCGACAAGCAGGCCGACGGGGGCACGCACGTGGCCGCCACCGGCGAGATCGGCCGCTTCGCGGTCACGAAGACCGAGTCGAAGGGCAAGCTGAACAAGCGCGTCCGCATCGCCGTGTCGGACTAGCCGCCGGCCGCCCCCGGGTTCAGGTCAGCTTCCGAGCAGGGCGGCGGCGAGACGGCGCCACGCCCCGCGCGGCGGGACCAGACGGTCCTGCACGAGCACCTGGACGCACACGTGGTCGGCGCCGGCGTCGTGGTGCGCCTTGACCCGAGCGGCGATCGCCGTCTCGTCGCCGCAGACCACCACGGCGTCGACCAGGCGGTCGCTCGGCTCACCGAGCAGGTCGTCGTCGCCGTAGCCCAGCCGCCGAAGGTTGTTCGCGTAGTTCGGCAACGCCAGGTAGCGAGCCATGTGCTCCCGGGCCAGCGCCCGCCCCGCGGTCAGGTCGGTGTCGAGCACGACCATCTGCTCCACGGCGAGCAGCGGGCCCTCGCCCATGACCTCCCGAGCGAACGCGGTGTGCTCGGGAGGAACGAAGTACGGGTGCGCCCCGGCGGCGCGCTCCGCGGCCAGGCGCAGCATCCGCGGCCCCAACGCGGCGAGCACCCGCGGCGGCGCCTCGCTCGGGCCGAGCGCGGTGAACGGCGCGTCGTCCATCGCGTCGAGGTAGTCGACCATCTGGGAGTAGGGCCGCGAGTAGTCGAGCTTGCGGACGCCCTCGATCGTCGGCTGGTGGCTCACGCCGAGACCGAGGAGGAACCGGCCGTCGAACGCCTCGGCCAGCGTCTTCTGCGCGGCCGCGGTGGTGAGCGGGTGCCGTGCGTGGATCTGGGCGATGCCGGTCGCCACCCGCATCCGGCGAGTGGCCGAGAGCAGCACCGCGCCCGACACCATCGCGTCCCGGCCGGTCGATTCCGGGTACCACAGGCAGGGCCACCCGTCGCCTTCCAGCTCGGCGACGAGCTCGCGCACCCGAGCCGTCGGCTGCTGGTCGAGCACGTTCTGCCACAGCCCCACGCGTCCGATGTCCATGGCGTTCACCGTAGAGCACGCGCGGCGGCCCGGGCTGCGGCTCGGCCCGGGCGGCGCCCAGGCCGCGGTATCCGGCGGCGCCCGGCTGGCTCTCCACGACCGTGGCCCTCAACGCCGGCCGCCGCCACGCCGTAAGAGACCACAGCACACCGCAGGAAGCGGGCGCCCTGAGTTGCACTGTGGGCCGCTGTGTGTGGAGCCAGGGATGGAGATGACCGCACCGAGCACGAACCGGCCGGCGCCCGACGCGGGACGCGAGGGCTTCCTCGACGTCGTGCGCGCCGTCGCGGTCGTGCGGGTGGTGATCTGGCACGCGTTCGGCGCGGCGGGGATCACCTACGTGGTCGCCGCCGTCCCGGCCATGTTCTTCGTGTTCGCCAGCCTGCTCGCCAAGTCCCTCGACCGGCGCGGGGTCCGGGCGGTGCTGCTCGACCGGGCCCGCCGGGTGCTGCTCCCGCTGTGGGCCTTCGCCGCCGCGGCCCACGTGGTGATGCTGGCCGCGGCGCACGCGCGGCCGGGGCCGAACACCCGGATCCCGTGGTCCGGCGCCGTGCTCTGGCTGCTCCCGATCAACGACCCGAAGGGCTCCGCCTGGGAGGCGGGCTGGTTGGCGGCGCCGTTGTGGTACTTGCGGGCGCTGGCCTGGCTGCTGCTCGCCGCCCCGGTGCTGCTGCGCCTCGTGAGGCGGGCGCCGCGGGCCACCGTGGCGCTGCTGGCCGTCGCCGTCTTCGCGCTCGACCTCGCCGGGCGCGACGCCGCCTGGACGGCGCCGCATGCGCCGATGCTGCTGTGGCGGCTCGGGGACTTCGCCCTCTACGGCCTATTCGTCTGCCTCGGCTTCTTGCATCGCGACGGCGTGCTCGGCCGCCTGTCTGCGTCCCGTTGGCTGGGCGCGGGGGCTATGGCGGCCGGCGCCGCCGGGCTGTGGGGGCTCACCCAGCCGGTGCCCGACGGTGTGGTCAACAACTCGCACCCGATGCACCTGTTCGTCGGCTTCGCCTGGCTCGCGCTCGCGTTCGCCGCCCAGCGGCCGCTGGCGCGGCTGGCCGATGCCCGTCTGACCGGTCCGCTGGTGCACGCGGTGACCCAGCGTTCGCTCACCATCTACCTGTGGCATTCGGGCGTGATCATCCTCGCCTATCAGCTGCTCTGGCGGAGTCACCTGGATCTGCCGCCGGGGGTGTTCAGCGCGGCCCTGCTGGCGCTCGTGGCGGCGGGGGTGGCGGCGGTCGTGGCCGCGGTGGGCTGGATCGAGGACGCGGCCGGCGCCCGCCCGGCCCGGCTGTGGCCCCGCCGGGCGGCCTCGAAGGTCCGCTCACCTTCCGACCGCCGCGGCGGGGCGCGGGGCTGGGGCCTCGCCCTGTGGTCCGGCGAGCTGTGCGCCGTGGCGATGACGGCGTTCGCGGTGCTGGCGGCCGGCGCCGCCACCGCGACGCCAGCGTTGCGGACCCAGACGCCGCCGACACCGTCGAGGCAGCCGCCGCCCCCGGTGTTCGCCGCCGACGGGGAGCTGGCCCTGCCGCGCGCCGCGGACGAGCGCGACGCCACGATCCCGGACGGCGCGACGAGCGACTGGATCGACGATGCCGGCGCCTTCCCCTGGGGCCCGCCGATCGACGAGTTCGGTTGGCTGGGGCCGGGGCTTCCTGCGCCGCCGAGCCCGCCGGACCCGCCGCCCGCACCGGCTGGCCTTCGCGGCTGACGCGACGAAGCAGCGCCAGTGGGCCGCATTCGTCAGGGACCT
>JBJXGF010000194.1:0-7560 GCA_046153015.1 Acidimicrobiales bacterium
CATCGCGCTGGCCGGCCCGGCTGTGAGCGGCGCGCTGGCCGCCGGCTGCGGGCTGCTGGCCGGGGCGGCCGCGGCGGCCGGCGCCGCCGACCTGGCCACCGCCACGCTGGCCTGGTTGGCGCTGACCAACGCCATCCTGGCCGGGTTCAACCTGCTGCCCGCGTTCCCCCTCGACGGCGGACGCGTGTACCAGGCGCTGCAGTGGAGGCGCAGCGGCAGCTACGTCGACGCCACCCGCAAGGCGGCCGCGCTCGGCCGCGTGGTGGCCAACGGCCTGATCGCCTTGGGCGTGGTCGAGATCGCGCTCGGCGCGGCGGGGAGCGGGCTGTGGATGCTGATGATCGGCTGGTTCGTGCGGGCCGCCGGCCGAGCCGAGGCCGACACCGCCGAGGCTCGGGCGGTGTTCGGGGACCGCCCGGTCAGCTCGATCATGACCCCGCGCCCGGTGACCGCGCCCGCCGCGATCAGCGTGGCCGAGCTCGTCGAGCGCTACGTGCTGGGCGCCCGGCACTCCGCCTACCCCGTGGTCGACGCCGACGGCGCGCCGGTGGGCCTCGTGACCCTCGAGCACGTGCGGCGCATCCCCGTCGACGAGCGGGCCCGCCGGCGCGTCGACGAGGCGGCGGCGCCGCTGCGGGCCGTGCTGGTGGTCGGCCCCGACGACTCGGCGGCGGAGCTGTCGATGCTGCTCTCCCGCGCGCCGGGCGGCCGGGCGCTGGTGGTGGCCGAGGGCCGGGTGGTGGGCATCGTGACCGCCCGGGACGTGCTCGGCGCCTGGGCCGCCGGCGCCGGCTCGGCGACCGGGCCCGCGGGCCCCGTCGCCGCCGACGGCGCGCCCCCCATGAGCGACGTGAGCGCCAAGCTGGGCCGATGACCCAGGCTGTGCCGATGACGCAGGCTGTGCCGATGACGCAGACGCGGGCGATGCTCCTCTCGGCGCCGGCCCCCGCAACCGCGGCGCCTTTGCGCCTCGTCGAGCGGCCCGCCCCCTCCCCCGGACCGGGCGAGGCGCTGGTGGAGGTGCACGCCTGCGCGGTGTGCCGCACCGATCTGCAGCTCTGCGAGGGCGACCTCGCCGCCCGCCGCCTGCCGATCGTGCCCGGCCACCAAGCCGTCGGCGTGGTCCGCGCGGTCGGCGCCGGCGCCGACCCGGGCCTGCTCGGCGTTCGGGTCGGGTTGGCGTGGATCGCCGACACATGCGGCCGCTGCGCCTACTGCCTGCGCGGCCGGGAGAACCTGTGCGAGTCGGCCCGCTTCACCGGCTGGGATCGGGACGGCGGCTTCGCCGATGCGGTGTGCGCCAACGCCGAGTTCCTCCACCCCCTGCCCGACGGCTTCGCCGACCTGGCCGCCGCCCCGCTGCTGTGCGGCGGCGCCATCGGGCTGCGCTCCCTGCGGGTGTCGGGCATCGAGCCCGGCGGGCGGCTCGGCCTCTACGGCTTCGGCGCGTCAGCCACCGTGGTGATCCAGCTCGCCCTCCACCAGGGCTGCGAGGTGGTGGTGTGCACCCGCTCCGAGGCCGAGCAGGAACGGGCGCGGCGGCTGGGCGCAGCGTGGGCCGGCGGCTACCACGACACGCCGCCGCCGCTCGACGCGGCCATCACCTTCGCCCCCGCCGGCGAGGTCGTGGTCGCCGCGCTGAGGGCGCTGCGGCGCGGCGGCGCCGTGGCGGTGAACGCCATCCACCTCGACCGCATCCCGGAGTTCCCGTACGAGCTCCTGTGGTGGGAACGCGAGCTGCGCAGCGTGGCCAACGTGACCAGGGACGACGTGAGGGACCTGCTGCGCCTGGCGGCGGAGATCCCCCTCGTGACCCAGACCGAGTCCGTCCCGCTCGAGCGGGCGAACGAGGCGCTGGCCCGCCTCGCCGCCGGCCAGGTGTCGGGCGCCGCCGTGCTCGAGATGCGCCCGCCCCAACCGCGCTAGCCGGCTACCGTGCTGTTCCTGGGGGCTGCGCCCCCAGACCCCATCGCCGCCCGGCTCGCTGGCGCTCGCACGGTCGGACGGCTATGCGCCGCCTTGCTGGGGGGCGGCCGCGCCCGGCGCCGGGTGGTGCTCCACGATCGAGCTCGAGCCGGGGAAGAACACCGACTGGTGGCCGTCGTCCCACTCGACGGCGTAGTGGCGATGCTCGCCTTCGCCCAGCACCTCGCGCACCACGCAGCGGCGATTGGGCTCCCCGATGTGCATGCTCTCGACCACGATCACGTCGCCGACATTCGCCTCGATCGTCATGGCCCGAGCATGACCACGGCGCCGCCGGCGCTGCAGCAGCGAAGGTCCCGTTGTGGACGGCCGCCTCGCCGCAGAACCACGGGCCGAAGGACTCAGCCCGGCGATCGCGCCGGGGTCTCGGCTGAGCCGGCGGGCGGGAGGCGGCGGAACCAGTCGGCCACGTGGCGGCCGAACTCGTCCGGGCTGTCCTCCTGGGGGAAATGGCGCCCGGCCACGCGGCGCTCCTCCTGGTTGGGGAACCGCCGACAGAACTCGAGCAGCGGGCCCACGAGCAGCGCGCCCGGTTCGGCCACCAGCAGCAGCTTGGGGACCGCCGCCTCGCTCAGCCAACGGGCATAGGCGGCCACCGCCTCGACCACGTCGGCCGGGCGCCCGTCGATCGGCGCCTGGCGGGGCCAGGACAGCATCGGGCGGCGGCCCTCGCCCGGCGCCAGGTAGGGCCGGCGGTACTCGGCGAGGTCCGCCTCGGCGAGCGGCCGCAGCACGCTGTTGGGCAGCACCCGCTCGATGAACACGTTGTCGCGCAGCACCATCTCCTCGCCGGCTTCACCCCGCAACGCCTCGAAGAAGCGCCGCGGCGTGCCCGGCGCCCATTCCTCCCAGCTCACGGGCCGCACGATGGCCTCGGCGTACGCGATGCCGGCCACGGCCTCGGGGCGGCGCCGAGCCCAGTCGAAGCCGAGGGCGGAACCCCAGTCGTGCAGCACGAGGACCACGTCGCGTTCCACGCCGAGCGCCTGGAGCAGCGCGTCGAGATGCCGGCGGTGCTCGGCGAAGCCGTAGGAGCCGGGGCCCGAGTCGGCCAGCTTCGCCGAGTCGCCCATCCCGATCAGGTCCGGGGCGAGGCAGCGCCCCAGCGGCGCGAGGTGGGGGATCACGTTGCGCCAGAGGTGGGACGAGGTCGGGTTGCCGTGCAGGAGCACGATCGGCCGGCCGCGGCCCGCCTCCACGTAGGCCATGCGGGCGCCGAGCACCTCGACGACGCGCTTCTCGGTCACCGCCGCAGCGTAGGGCCGCCGGGCGGCGGAGGCGCCCGGACGGCGCCGCTGGGCGCGGCCGCTGGCGCCAAAGTGACGGACATGCCCACGTGCCGCCACGACCCCCCGCTGCGGCCATGACCGGCCCGACGCCGCCCGAGGGGCGGGCCCGGTTGTCGGTGCTCGACCTCGCCATCGTCAGCGAGGGGGCCACGAGCGCCGACGCCCTCGCCGCCACCACCGCGCTGGCCCGCCGCGCCGACGAGCTCGGCCTCACCCGGTTCTGGGTCGCCGAGCACCACAACATGCCGAGCGTGGCCAGCACCGCGCCGCCGGTGCTCATCGCTCATCTGGCGGGGGTCACCTCCCGGATCCGGGTGGGCTCGGGCGGTGTGATGCTGCCCAACCACCCGCCGCTGGTGGTGGCCGAGCAGTTCGCCATGCTCGAGGCGCTCCACCCGGGCCGGATCGACCTCGGCATCGGACGCGCCCCGGGCACCGACCAGGCCACCGCGGTGGCGCTGCGCCGCTCGGTCGAGGCCCTCGGCGCGGAGGACTTCCCCCAGCACCTGCTCGACCTGATGGGCCTGCTCGGCGACGCCCGCCAGGCCGAGGGCATGTGGCAGCGCTTCTCGGCCACGCCGGCGGCGGCGGGCGCCCCCGAGATCGTGCTGCTCGGCTCGTCGGGCTACAGCGCGCAGCTCGCCGGCCTGCTCGGCCTGCCGTTCTCGTTCGCCCATCACTTCGACATCAGCGGCGTGCGCCAAGCCGTCGACCTGTACCGCCGCTCGTTCCGCCCGTCCGAGCGCCTCGCCAGCCCCTACGTGATCGTGGCGGCCAACGCCCTCGTCGCCCCCACCGAGGAGGAGGCCGCGTTCGAGGCGGCGCCGGGTCAGCTGCGAATGCTGGGCATCCGCACCGGCCGCTTCGGCCCGGTGCCGAGCCCGCAGACGGCGGCCGCCCACCCCGACCTCGAGGCGGCGAGGCGGATGCCGACCAACCGGATCTTCGGCCCGCCCGAGCTGGTGGTCGAGCGTTTGGACCAGCTCGCCCGCGACACTGCGGCCGACGAGCTGATGGTCACCACCGTGACCCACGGCCTCGCCGCCCGGCTCCAGAGCCTCGCGCTGCTGGCCGAGGCGTGGCGCGCCGCCGGCTGATCGCCGCCGGCCTCACCCGCGGGGCGGCGCGCCCGGCAGCTACCGTCGCGCCCATCCGAGCCCCCAGCGAAGGAGGACGGCCATGGCCCTCACCGCCGACCGGAACACCACCGCGCCCGGCCTGAACGCGGCGCAGCTCGAGGAGTTCCGGGACAAGGGCTTCACGGTCGTGCGCCGCGCCATCGACGAGGCTGCGCTCGAACGCTTCGCCGCCGCCGCGCTGCGCCACCCGCCCAACGACCAGGTCGTACCCGGCCAGACGTGGCCGGGGCCGGGCCGCTTCACCCTGGCCCGCAACGCGATGGCCGACCCGGACCTGGCCTTCATCATGGCCCGGCCCGAGATCGTCGAGCCGATGCGGGCCGCGCTGGAGGACGACCCGAAGGTGCTGATGTTCGCCTACTACGACCGCACCCCCGGCGGCGCCGGCCTGCCCCCGCACAACGACTACAAGCGGTGGCGGCCGATCGGCTCGTCGATGCGCTGGGCGTTCGCCATCGTCCCCCTCTGCGACTTCGACGAGGAGGCCGGCAAGCTCGAGTTCGCGCCCGGCTCCCACCGGGTGGCCCACCGGCCCGACCCGTACGCCCCGGTGCTCAACGCCGACCGTCCCGAGCGGCCCGCCGACGAGGACTTCGTCGATCCCGAGCTGCGCCGAGGGGACCTCGCCATCGTCGACATGCACCTCTGGCACCGAGCCGGGCCGAACAACTCCTCGCGCCACCGCACCGGTCTGTTCACGAAATGGACCGGCGCCCACCATCCGCCGGCCACCGGCTGGTTCCCCTACAACGACGCGGTGCGGCGCGCCCTCGGACCCGACGGCGAGCACGTGCTCGGCTTCAGCTCCGGCCTCGCCATCACCGTGACCCGCGGGCTGATCGAGCGGGTGCGTCGCGGCGTCTCCGAGTTCCTGGTCCTCGAACACGACGGCCGGCTCGTGCTGCCCGGCGGCCCAGCGGAAAAGGAGGGCTCGATCCCCGATTGGGACGAAGGCAACTACGCCGCCTCGGTGATGAACGCGCTCGACGCCGAGCTGCGCTGCCGGCCCCCGTGGGTCTCCTACGTGGGCGACTACCCCGAGGGAGCCTCGGGCCCGGAGCGGCTGTGCCGGGTGTACGGCTATCGCCTGCCCGCCCACGCCTGGGGCATCGGCGCGAAGGACGCGGTCTGGCTGCCGCTCGAGGAGCTGCGCGGCCGGGCTGGGGAGCTGGCCTTCGGCTACGAGGCCGACGCCGCCGCCGAGTGGGTCCGGCCCGACGTGGTGCGGGGCAAGGCCGTGAGCGAGGCGGCCGCCCGCGCCGACCAGTACGCCTGCTGAGCCCTGCCGACCCCTGCCGACGCCCTGCGGCGCGCCCCGGGGCCCGGCCGGGCGGCAGGCGGGGTCGGCCTCAGGCCGCGGCGCAGGCGCCGGTCGACACGCGGGCGCCGTCGCCCTGGCGGACCGCGGTCACGGCCTGCGCCGCCGCGGCCGGCGCGATCGCGTAGCCCACGGCGTCGTCGGTCACCGAACGGGCGAAGACCACCCCGCCCACCCGGCCGTCGGCGAGCACGAACGGCCCGCCGCTGTTGCCGCTGCGCACGACCGCCTGCAGGGTCACGACCTGGCGGGTGGCGAGGCCGCCGCCGTAGATGTCCCGCCCCACGGCCGAGTCCACCGAGAGCACCGCCGCCGGGGAGCTGCGCAGCGAGCCGCCGCCGGGGTACCCGAGCACGGCCCCCGCCGCGCCCCGGCGGACCTGGTCGGCGAAGGGCAACGGCGGCCGGTCCAACCCGTCGACGCGCAGCACGGCCAGGTCGAGGTCGGGGTCGAACAGCAGGGTCACCGCCCGGTGCAGATCGTCGGACGTGTCGCGGGCCCGGGGGTCTCGGATGCCGGCCACCACGTGCGCGTTGGTCACCACCAGGCCGGGCGCGGCCACGAAGCCCGACCCCTCCAGCAGTCCGCCGCAGCCCCGGCCCTCGATCCGCACGGTCGAGGCCGCGGCCGCCGCCTCGGCCGCCGCGACCTCGGCCGTTGCCGGCGCCTCCACCGGCGCCGCGACCGGGGGCTCCAGCTCGGCGAACACCCGAGGAAAGCCGGTCGGGTCGAGCAGGCGGCCGAGCCGGGCGGCGAAGGCCGGCGCCGGCGGCAGCGTGCGTTCGAGCGCGGCGATGATGGCCGAGCGCTGGATGAGCGAGCCGAGCCCGGCGTGGGGCGCGGCGGCGAGGGCCCCGGCCAGGAGCCACACGCCGAGCAAGAGCGCCGTCGCCGAGAACAGCGCGCCGAGCAGCGCGTCGAGAGCCCGCAAGTGCAGGCGGGCAAGGCCGGCCGCGGCCCGCCGGCCGACGTGCTGACCGACCGAGCCGAGGAACGAGGCCGCCGCCACCACGCACAGCAGGGCCAGCACCGCCTTCTGCGGGCCGGTCTCGGCCAGCGCCGCCACTCGCGGCGCCAGCCGTCCGCCGACGACGAGGCCGGCGCCGAGGCCCACGTAGGCGCCGACCTGCGCGGCGACGCCGGTGGCGAGGCCCCAGCCCGCCCCGGCCAGCACGAGCAGCACGATCAGCCCGTCGAGCAGGTTCACCGACGCCGGCCCGGCCCCACGCGCTGGCGCTCGATCCGGCGCAACGTCCCTCCTCCTCGGCGGCGGTCACAGGTGAGCGGCGGACCGCATCCACGAACCCTCGCGCCGAATCGGCATCGATTCGGTGCGAAGCCCCAGGATGGCGCCCGCGGCGCCTGGCCGCCGGCGCGCTCACCCGGTGAGCGCGAGCGCCGAGCGCAGCGCGGTGTAGGCGGCCACCGCCACCAGCAGCACCACGAACCAGCGCACGAGCTTGGCCGCCGGCAGCGTGTCGGCCAGGCGCTTGCCCACGCTCACGCCGGCCACGCCCGCCACCGTGAACGGCAGCGCCACCCGCCACTCCACTCCGGTCGTCGCCACCCGGGTGGACAGCGCGACCGCCGAGTTCACCGCGATCACGAGCAGTGAGGTGCCGACCGCTTGGGGCATCGGGAAGGCCAGGGCCAGCACCAGGGCGGGCACGATCACGAAGCCGCCGCCCACGCCGAAGAAGCCGGTGAGGAACCCGACGGCGCTGCCCGCCGCCACCACCCGGGCGGCCGCGCCCGGCCCGATCCGGGTGCGCAGCGCCACCCCGGCCGAGCGCGCCTCGCCGCCGACCGGCCCCGGGCCAGGCCCAGG
>JBJXGF010000204.1:0-8095 GCA_046153015.1 Acidimicrobiales bacterium
CCCCCCCCCCCCCCCCCCCCCCCCCCCCCCCCCCCCCCCCCCCCCCACGACTCCCGGTAGAACACGCCCTGCACTCGGCCCCGCACCAGCGCCCGGCGGCGCACGAGCTCGCCCGGCGCCGTCGCCGGCGGCCACGGCTCGGTGAACCGGCAGGGGCCGGGCCCGGCGGCGCGGCACGGCGGCGCCGATGAGGCGTCGACCCCCAGCTCGGTGAGGGCGGCGGCCAGCTCGCACACCGGCAGACCCACGGCGTTGGCGAAGCAGCCAGAACAGTGGGCCACGAGCGACGGGGCGCGGTGCTGCACGGCCAGCCCGGCCGCCTTGTCCGCCCACACCCCGCTGTCCAGGTACTCGGCCAGCGCCGCCGCGTCGAACGGGGCGAGCCGGCAGCGGTTGGCGACCACCCGTTCGACGCGGCGCCCGTCGCGGCGGACCGCCACCAGGCCGCTCTCGATCGTGACCTCCCGGCCGGCCAGGCGGCTCAGCAGCGCGGCCGCCGCCGGCCGGTCGGGCGGCTTGCCGAAGCGCTCCCCGCCGTAGGCGACGACGGTGTCGCAGGCCACCACCACCTCCCCCGCCGCCGCGCTGGGCAGCGCCGCCGCGGCCTTGGCGCGGGCGGCTTCCAGCGGGCTCAGCCCGTGCTCGTCGACGTCGGGCGCCGCCACCCGGAAGGCGAGGCCCAGCCGGGCGAGCAGGTCGTGGCGGCGGGGCGAGGCCGAGGCGAGGATCAGCACCGCACCACTCTGGCCCACCCCGGGCCGGCGCTCGGGGCCAACTCTGGTCTTTGCGCTCCGCCGCCGCCGGGCCGACCGGCCGTGGCCGTTGTCCACAGGCCGGGGCTAGGGTTGTGGACACTGTGGACAGCGAGGGCAGGGACGCCTCCGAGCAGGCCGACGCCGAGGTCGAGCACGCCGCGGCTCGGGCCGAGATGGTTCGCCGCGAGGTGATCGGTAAAGGGGTGACCCACCCGTGCGTGGTGGCGGCGATGGGCGCGACGCCGCGCCACCGCTTCGTGCCCGTGGAGCGCCAGGACGCGGCCTACGGCGGCGCGCCGCTCCAGATCGGCGAGGGCCAGACCATCTCGGCGCCCTATGTCGTGGCGCTGATGATCGAGGCCGCTCGACCCACCCCCCTCGACCGGGCGCTCGAGGTGGGCGCCGGCAGCGGGTACGCCGCCGCGGTGCTGGCCCGCTGCGTGGCCGAGGTCTATGCCGTCGAGCGCCTGGCTCCCTTGGCCGAGGCGGCGCGGCGCAACCTCGCCGCGACCGGCGTCGCCAACGTGTTCGTCCGCTGCGGAGACGGCACGGTCGGCTGGCCCGACCGCGCGCCGTTCGACATCATCCACGTGTCGGCCGGAGGGCCGTCGCTGCCCAGGCCGCTGCTCGGCGAGTTGGCGGTGGGCGGCCGGCTCGTGATGCCGGTGGGGCGCACCCCGCGCACCCAGCGCCTCGTGCGGGTGGTGCGCACCGAGGGCGGCTTCGAGGAGGACGACCTGTGCGGAGTGCAGTTCGTGCCGCTCATCGGCGCCGCCGGCTGGAGCAGCCGGGAGCTGTAGCCGGCGACCGCGCCGGCCGGGCGTCAGCGCACGGGCATTCCGGCCCTGGCGGCCCCGCTCCGGGCGCGCAGTAGGGTCGGCGTGCATGAGCATTCTCGGCAACCGCGTGCTGCGCCGTGAGGACCCGAAGTTCCTCACCGTCGGCGGCGACTACGTCGACGATTTGCGGCTGCCGGGCGCCTGCGAGCTCGTGTACGTGTACAGCCCGGTCGCTCACGCCCGCATCGCCCGGTTGGACGCCGAGGCCGCCCGCGCCGCTCCCGGCGTGCTGGCGGTGTTCACCGCCGCCGAGCTCGACCTCGGTCCGTACCCCAAGCTGCTCCCCGCCTTTCCCGACGAGATGGTCCGCCCGCTGCTGGCCGACGGGTTCGTCCGCTACGTGGGCGAGCCGGTGGCGGCGATCCTCGCCGAGGACCGCTACCGGGGCGCCGACGCCGCCGAGCTGGTCGAGGTCGACTACGAGCCGCTGCCGGCCCTCGTCGACCCGGAGGCGGCCGAGGCGTCGGAGCTGTTGCTGCACCCCGCTGCGGGCAGCAACGTCATCTACCGCACCCGCACCGAGGGCGAGGCCGACTTCTCCGGCTGTGAGGTGGTGGTCGAGGCCCGCATCGTGAACCAGCGGATCGCCGCCGCGCCGATCGAGCCCCGCGCCGGCGCCGCGTACTGGGACGACGCCGGCCGCCTTGTGCACTACTCGGCCTGCCAGGGGGCGCACCCGGCGCGCGAGACGCTGGCCAAGACGTACGGTCTCGAGCTCGACCAGGTGCGGGTGATCGTGCCCGACGTGGGCGGCGGCTTCGGCGCCAAGGCCCGCGTCTACCCCGAGGAGGCGAGCCTCGGCTGGTTCTCCCGCCAGGTGGGCCGCCCGGTGCGCTGGACCGAGACACGCACGGCCAACATGACCGGCCTCGGCCACGGCCGCGGGCAGGTGCAGCGGGTCAAGATCGGCGGCCGTCGCGACGGCGCGATCACCGCCTACCAGCTCTCGGTCATCCAGGACGGCGGCGCCTACCCCCTGATGGGCTCGTTCCTGCCGTTCATGACCCAGCGGATGACCACCGGCGTGTACGAGCTCCAGAACGCCGGCTTCGACGCCGTTTCGGTGGCCACCACCACCACGCCGGTGGCCTCGTTCCGCGGCGCCGGCCGGCCCGAGGCGGCCGCCGCCATCGAACGAGCGGTCGACCTCTTCGCCGCCGAGATCGGGCTGGATCCGGCCGAGGTGCGCCGGGCCAACCTCGTGGCCCCCTTCGACCAGCCGTACACGAGCGGGGTGGGCACGCAGTACGACGTGGGCGACTACGTCGGCGCGCTCGACCGGGTCCTGGCCGCCGCCGGTTACGCCGAGCTGCGGGCCGAGCAGGCGGCTCGTCGGGCGGCGGGCGACCGGCGGGCGCTGGGCATCGGGCTGTCGGTCTACGTGGAGGTCACCGCCGGCGCCGGAGGCGGCGAGTACGGCGAGCTCCAGCTGCGCCCCGACGGCACGATCCTGGCCAAGACCGGCAGCTCGCCCCACGGCCAGGGCCACCTCACCACCTGGGCGATGATCGTCAGCGACCGCACCGGCGTGGCGATGGACCAGATCGAGGTGGTCTACGGCGACACCGACCTCGTGCCCTCGGGCGGCATCACCGGCGGCTCCCGCTCGGCGCAGCTCGCCGGCTCGGCGATGGCCGACGCCTCACTCAAGCTGGTCGAACGGGCCCGGGCGCGGGCTGCGGAGCTGCTCGAAGCGGCGGTCGAGGACGTGGTGCTCGACGCCGACGCCGGCCGCTTCCACGTGGCCGGCGCCCCGGCGATCGCCCGCTCCTGGGCCGAGGTGGCCGCCGGGGCGACCGCCGCCGGCGAGCCGCTCGCCGGGGTGTCCGATTTCGCCGCCGCCGGCGCCACGTTCCCCTTCGGCGCCCACGTCGCGGTGGTGGAGGTGGATCTCGACACCGGCCAGGTGGAGCTCGTGCGCCTGGTGGCCTGCGACGACGCCGGCACGATCCTCAACCCGCTGCTCGTGGACGGCCAGGTGCACGGCGGCCTCGCCGCCGGCGCCGGCCAGGCGCTGTTCGAAGAGGTCCGCTACGACGCGGCCGGCAACCCCCTGACCGTCACCTTCGCCGACTACGCCCTCCCCTCGGCCGCCGAGCTGCCCAGTTTCGAGCGCGTGCCGATGGAAACGCCCACGTTCATGAACCCGCTCGGCGCGAAGGGCATCGGCGAGTCGGGCACGATCGGCTCGACCCCGGCCATCCAGAACGCCGTGGTCGACGCCCTGGCGCCGCTCGGCGTGCGCCACATCGACCTGCCGTGCACCCCGGAGCGGGTGTGGCGGGCGATCCAGTCAAGCCAACCCGGCCGGCCAGGCCGATCCAGCCCCTAGACGCGAGAGGCTCACATGGCGTTCACCGTCGACCCCGATCGGTTCCGCTTCCGTCCCGAGCTGGCGGCCAGCATGCAGGGCCGCAGGGTGCTGATCACCGGCGCCGGCAAGGACGGCGGCCTCGGCCAGGCATTCGCGCTGGCCGCGGGCCTGAACGGCGCCGCCGCCGTCGGGGTGCATTTCCACCAGAGCTACGTCGACGGCTTCGATCTCGTGTACCGGCTGCGCGACCTCGGGGTCCCCGCCTTCCCGCTCCAGGCCGACGTGACCAACATGGGAGACCTGTGGGCCTCCCGGAGCTACGTGATCGAGCAGCTCGGCGGTCTCCCGCCCGACCTCGTGATCTGCAACTCCGGCCTGTCCGAGCGGGGTTACTCGTTCGGGCGGGCCCTGCGCGAGGTGGACGGCGAGTCCCGGGCCATGCGCCGGGCCCGGGTGCGCCAGCACTTCATCGACAACCTGCAGGAGTCGCGCCTCGTGCTCGACACCAAGCTCGTCGGCTTCCTGTCGATGACTCACCTCTGGGCGGGCGAGGCGCTCCACGCCGGCCAGGACCTGCGCCTCGTGTACATCTCCTCCCGCCAGGCGACCGACCCGGGGCCGTCGGTGCCGGGCTACGTGATCGCCAACTGGGGGGCGCTGGCCCTGCCCCAGGTGCTGAAGGTGAACCTGGCGAAGAACACCACGGCGATCTCGGCGTTCTCGGTGCTGTACCCGTTCGTCCGCACCGGGATGACCGACGACTACGCCGACAACCCCAAGGTCTACGGCCGCTGGCAGCCCCGCATGCTCGAGACCCACGAGGCCGCCCAGGCCTTCCTGCAGCTGCTCGCCCGGCCGGCGGAGGAGACCGACCAGACGATGTACGAGCTGCTGGTGAGCGGCAGCGACGACGGGCCGTTGCAGGGCGCCTGGCGGCGGGTGCGCTTCGAGGTCCACGAGGACCCGCTCGACTGGAGCGACGATGCGCCGCTGCCGCTGAACTGAGCGTGCTCCGTCGAGCGGGGCGCCGGGCGCCGGCGTGGAGTACCATCCGTGATCACCTGAACGCCAGCTCCGACTTGCCGGCGCAGACGACCGACACGAGGCCGCCCGAGCGGGCCCGGCGGCCGGGATCCTCAGGACCGAGCTGATGATTCGACGAGCCGCGGCGGCGGCCCTGGCCGCGATGTGCCTCGCCGCGTGCGCGGGGGGAGACGACCCCGAGCCGGCCGCAGCGAGCGCCCCGGGCCCGGCGGCTGCGCCCTCGGCGCCGGCCGCCTCCGCGGCCGAGCCGCCCGTCGCCCCGACTCCCAGCACCAGCGCCGCCGCGTTCGTGCCCGCCCGGGCGCCGTCGGCGAAGGCCTCGGCGTTCGCTCCCGCCGACGCCGATCCCCTGGTGGAGAGCCTGGCCACGCGTCTGCTGGCCGGGCAGGCCAGCGCCCCGCTCGAGTTGGCGCTCGCCCCCGCCGAGGCCCGCTGTGTGAGCAAGGGCCTGCTGAGCGGGCTCGGCCTGGAGAAGCTCGTGCGGGCCGGCCTCGCCGCCGAGGGCGGGCCGGGGCGCCTGGCCGGGCTGAGCACGGAAGACCGCGGGCGCTTCGCCGAGGCCTTCCTGCGCTGCATCGACCTCGGCGTGATCGTGACCGCGGAGTACACCCGCCAGCTCGCGCTGGCCCCGGAAACGAGCGCCTGCCTCGTGCGCGAGCTCGACGGCGGCGGCGCGCTCGAGGGGCTCTTCCGCGCCTCGGTGCAGGCCGCCGCCGACGGCCCGCCCGACACCAGCCCGCTCCTGCCGGCCTTCCAAGCCGCCGCCGCCGCCTGCCTCAGCCCGGAGGAGCTGGCCGCGTTGGGCAGCTGAGCGGCGGCGTCGAGGCCGGGTCGTCTCGAGACGCCGCTGCTCGCATTTTCTGATTGTAAGATTGGACCATGCTGCGGATGACGTTGCGGGCCCGGGGTCAGTTGACGCTGCCCGAGGAGATCCGCACAGCGGTGCGCCTGGAGGAGGGAGACCTGCTCGAGGTCGAGCTGACCGAGGAGGGCATCCTGCTGCGCCCCTGCAAGGTGATCGACGCGACCCAAGCGTGGTTCTGGTCCCCCGAGTGGCAGGCGGGCGAACGCGAGGCCGACGCCGACCGCGCTGCGGGACGCACCGAGGCGTTCGAGTCGGGCGAGGCGTTCGTCGAGGCGCTGGGAGGCGCGGCGAAGCCGAACACGCGGCGGCGGCCCTGAGCCTAGGTGCCGACGTACGCGTGGCTGGCTCGGTTCCGCGCCGATTTCGAACGGCTCACCCCCGCGCAGCAGGCGGCGTTCCTGACCGCGGTCGGTCACGTCGTCGACGATCTGGCCAAGGGCGGCCCCTTCCGCACCAGCCTCCGGGTCAAGTGCGTCAAGGCCGCGGCGGGGATCTTCGAGATGACCTGGGCGCCCGACGGTCGCGCCACCTTCGAGTACGGCACACCGATCCGAGCTGGTGACGCTCACGTGATCTGGCGCCGAGTCGGAACCCACAGCGTGTTCACCCAGCCCTGACCCCCGCGCCCGCCGCCGAGCTCTGGGATCGACGGGGGCTTCGTTGTCACACCCCGAGCGCATCATGTCGGCCATGACCCTTCGCGTCCTGCCGTCCCCCACCCCTGCCGGCGCTTCCCCCTCCTCTGCCGCTGCGGCCGAGCCCAGCCGCTGGGCCGAGCTGCGCCAGTGCGACCCCGAGCTGCGCCGCCAGGTCACCGCCGTGCGGGCCTGGGCGCTCGGCCAAGGCCGGGCGGTCGAGGCCGATGCGCTGACGCTGGTCTTCGCCGCCGCTCGCCCCGGCGACTGGACCGAGGCGAAGCTCACCGAGTTGGTCTGGACCGGGTGCTGGCGCTGCGCCCACGCCTTGGACGAGGAGGCGCCCGCCGGCGTGGGCGAGGCGCTCTGGGCCGCGCTCGGGTGGTTGGCCTCGGTCGACGGGCTGGGGCCGACCGCGGCGCCGCTGCCTCGGCTCCATGCGGTGCTGGTCGCCAACGCGGGGCTCGACGCGCAGGGTCGCGCCCGCCGGTCGCGCTCCCGGCCCCCCGCCGGGCCTCGCCGCTGGGCGGGCTGAGGGCCCGGCGCAGCCGAGCGCTGCGCCGTAGGCTGGTCCGAGCGGCGGCCAGCCGAGGTCGAGGAGGCCACGATGACCAGCACCGAGCGTCAGGCTCTCGATCGGCGGGCCGAGTGGGACCGGCTGCGAGCCGCCTACCTCCGCCCCCGAGCGCAACGCCCGCCGAGCGCGGCTCGGGGCATCCACCACCTGGCGCTGCTCTGCAGCGACGTCGAGCGGACGATCCGCTTTTACCAGGACGTGTTGGGGTTCCCGCTCGTCGAGCTGTTCGAGAACCGCGACTATCGCGGGTCGACGCACTTCTTCCACGACATCGGCCACGGCAACCTGCTGGCCTTCTTCGACTTCCCCGATCTCGGCCTCGGGCCGTACCAGGAGGTGCTGGGCGGCTTGCACCATGTCGCCATCTCGGTCCCGGCCGAGCAGTGGGAGCAGATCCGGGCTCGGCTCGACGAGGCGGGCATCGCGCACGTGGGCGCCGAGCTCGGCGCTCCAAGCTCGCTGTACTTCAGCGACCCCGACGGCGTGCGCCTCGAGATCATCCGCGAGCCCTTGGGCGAGATGGGCGGGCGCGACCTCGGGGGGTGAAAATGGGCCGGTCCCGCGAGGAGATTGAGAGACTGTGTGGGGTTCGGGGGGAGGCGTGGTGCGGCTCGCGGGGAGGGCGAGCCGCCGCCCGAGCCCGAGCCGACGACCCGGGGCGAAGCGCCCCGCCGACCAGCAGCCCGGCCTGCGGCGCTGGACGCGAACCATTCGTTCCGTGAAGGAGCACCGTGGACACCGACCCCCTGGACACCGACCCCAGCGACACCAACCCCAGCGACACCGACCCCAGCGAGACCGAACCCGAGAACGAGACGGCCGCGACCGCCGCGACCGCCGCAGCCGATGAACCGGCGCCGCCCGGCCCAGCCGACCCGGTGCGGGCCGACACCGAGCCGGTGGAGACCGCACCAGGGGCAGCGGCATCGGTGAGCACCGAGGCGGGCGCGCCCGACGCCGCGCCCGCAGGCGGGCCCGTCTCGCCCGAAGCGACGCCGACCGGCTCGACGGCCGAGGGCCCCGCGCCCGCCGGCCCGAGCGGCGGGCTCGGCGCGACGACCCAGCC
>JBJXGF010000205.1:0-4502 GCA_046153015.1 Acidimicrobiales bacterium
CGAGGCCCTCGCGCAAGGAGGCGGCGGCGTCGGGGTTGAGCCGGTCGAGCTTGCGGGCCAGTTCCTGCAACCCAGCGCGGGCTTCGGCGGGGTCGGGTTCGGCCCACGCTGCGGCGAGGCGGCGGCGGACCCAGCCCTTCTCCGCCGCGGGGAGGTAGCTGAGCCGCCCTGGTATCCGCGGAGGGTCCTGACCTTGGAAACGAGGATGGGGTCATGCCGAAGGAGAAGTCCCCTGGGAGGCCGACGTCGCGTCGGTACACCGATGGTGAGAAGGCCGACGCGGTGCGGCTGGTGCGCCAGTTGCGCAAGGAGCTCGGCGGTGAGCACGGCACGGTGCAGCGGGTCGCGGATCAGCTCGGCTATGGGGTCGAGTCGGTGCGCACCTGGGTTCGTGACGCGGATGCCCGTGAGGGTCTCGCCGGCCCGGACGCAGCGCGGGTGCAGCAGCTCGAGGCGGAGAACAAGGCGCTCGTGCAGGAGCTGCGTGAGACGCGTCGAGCGAACGAGATCCTGAAGAAGGCAGCGGCGTATTTCGCTCAGGCGGAGCTCGACCGCCCACAGAAGTGATCGTCGGGTTCATCGACGAGCATCGCGAGGAGTTCGGCGTCGAGCCCGTCTGCAGGGTCCTGCAGATGGCGCCGAGCACCTACTACGCCGCCAAGCGCCGTGAGTGGGCGCCGTCAGCGCGGGCGGTGCGCGACGCGGTGATGATGCAGGTGTTGATGGTGTTGTGGGTCGCGAACCGCAAGGTCTACGGCGCTCACAAGCTCTGGAAGGCCGCCCGCCGCGCCGGGCACGACATCGGCCGGGACCAGGTCGCCCGCCTGATGCGGACCATGGAGATCGAAGGGGTCTCCCGTTGGCGGCGCAAGGTGTTCACCACGATCGCCGATCCCGACGCCGTGCGACCACCAGACCTCGTGAACCGCGACTTCACCGCCGAGCGGCCCGACGCGTTGTGGGTCACCGATCTGACCTACGTAGCGACCCGGACGGGGATGGCGTACGTGTGCTTCATCGTCGACGCGTTCAGCCGCCGGATCGTCGGCTGGCGCGTCGCAGCGAACATGAAGACCGAGATGGTCCTCGACGCGCTCGAGATGGCGCGCCGATCACGCGGCAGCCGCCGCTTGGTCGGGCTCGTGGCGCACGCGGACGCGGGCAGTCAGTTCACGTCGGTGCGCTTCACCGAACGCCTCGACGAGATCGGTGCGCGCCCATCGATCGGAACCGTCGCCGACTCCTACGACAACCCGGGTTCCGCAGTTGGTGGTGACACGAGGGCTGGTTTTGGGGGGGTGAGCTGGGCAGACGCGGTGGTGGCGCTGCGGGCGCGTGTGCCCACGGGCGCGTAGCGTTGTTCGGTGGGTGTTTGGGCTGGTCAGGCGGGTTGGAGGTGGGTGATCCGGGGCGGTGGATCGACCTGGCAGGCCCGAAGAAACCCCGTAGCGCGGTCGCTGGGCGGGGTGGTCTGCACAACGGTGCCGGCGGGCCCGTTGAGGGTGACGGCGTGGATCCGGCCCACTTCGGTGGCGATCTGGCGCCAGGTGGTGTCGCAGCGTCGTTCGGCCACCCGGATGAGGAGCAGGGCGAGCCAGCACAGCAGCACGTGAGCGCGGATGCGCGGTTCAATCCGATGGAACACTGGCCGCAACTCAAGGGTGGATTTCAAGTCACGGAACCCGCGTTCTGCTTCCAACAGGTTCTTGTATCCCAAGGCGACATCTTCCGCGGTCATGGTCGGATCCGACGTCGACAGCAGGTATTTGCCGTCGAGTCGTTCTTCCGCTTTGATCGCCGTCCGGTCGATCTGCAGTCTTCCTGCGGCGGTCTGCCGGAGGTAGCGGCCCAAGGTGGGGTGGTCGCGTAGGGCGCACTCTGCCTTGCGATGCGCATCGTCATCGGTGGTCTTGCGGCCGGTCTTCTTGGCGCGGGCTGCGTCGCGGGCCCGGGCAGCGGTGATGGTGTCGAGCTCGGCCTCCAGCCGGGCGACCGCGGCGTCGCGTTGGGCCCGGTCGCGTTCGGCTTCTTGGGGGTTGTGGCAGATGATCCAACGCCGATCGGGTGTCTGGTCGAGCTGGACTTCTTTGACCCGCAGGTTGTCCCGCACCTGCTGGTAGCGACCCTGCCGCGACAAAACCGCCTGCACATCAGCGGAGCCGTCACGCATGCGTTCACCGGCGATCCAGTGCCCGCCAGCGCGGCGGAGGTAGGCCAAGTTGGCGTCGGAGGAGAACCCACGATCCACAACGGTCACCACCCGGCCCAGTCGCCAGCCTCGCATGTCGTCTTTCACCTGCGGCAACACGCTCTGGTCGTTGGTGTTGCCCGGCCAGCACCAGCAGCGAACCGGGATCCCTTCGCGGGTCACGGCCAGACCGATCACGATCTGCGGGAGATCCGCCCGGTGGTCTTTGGAGTGGCCGTAGCGACGGAACCCGCCGTCACCGTCATCAGCGTCGCGTTCGAAGTAGGTGGAGGTGGTGTCGAAGAACAACAGATCCACTTCCAGGTTCAACAGATCAGCGACGGCGAAGAACACCGCCTCTTGCACCTGGGCCTGAGCGTCGACCTCGACCAGCAGATCCATCGCCCGATACGCCTGATCATCAACCATCGCATCGAGACCGGGCAGCGCGACATCATGAGTGGCCCACTCCGCGGTGGCCAGCTTCGACATCGGATCGATGGCCCGGTTCGCCACCATGGCGAAGATCACCCGCTCCACCGCAGTGGTGAACTTGCGGCCGCCCAACACCTTGCCCAACGCGGCATCCACGCCCAACTGGCGCCACAACCCGTCCAGCAACCACGCCACCCCCGCCGGCCGGGACTCGACGACCGACAGCCCCTCACCCCGCCCGTCGACCGTGTGGTATGCGTCGTCTGCTTCGCCCAGGTAACGGTTGATCGAACCAACCAGGCGGCGTAGCCCCTCGCTGTCCAGGTGGTCCTCGCGGCCCAAGTTCACCAGCACCTCGGCCTGGGTCACCCCATCTACCCGCCGGTTGTGCGCGACCTGCACGTACCGAACGACCAACCCGTCCCGGTTCCGGCGCTGCGTAGTCCGCAGATACATGCCCACACACTACGTCAACTAACCAACAACCACAGGCACATACGGCGTCAGTCGTGTGCCCACGTTTTCGAACCCGTCAGACCGGTCGCAACCCGCTGACCAGCATATCCACCCGCCAACACCCCCGAAAATGCCCACCAACTGCGGAACTCGGGGACAACGCGCTCGCCGAGACCACCAACGGGCTCTACAAGGCCGAGTGCGTCCGAGGACCCGACGCCCCGGCTGTGTGGGACGACGTCGATCAGCTCGAGCTCGAGACCCTGTCGTGGGTCCACTGGTTCAACGAGCACCGGCTCCACAGCCACTGCGACGACGTCCCGCCAGCGGAGTTCGAAGCAGCGTTCTACGCTGCCCAACACACAGACCCCGCCGGGGTTGGAATCCAATAGCCCGAGCCCCCATCAGCGCCAGGGCGGCTCAAGCCGACGATGTTCTCGCTCTTGTGATGGCGGCATCTTTGGACCTGGACGGGTTGGCCGTCGAAGATGTCCCGCACCGCGGCATGCAACGCCTTGGCGCCATCCAACACGAACAGCAGCCCGCCCGAGGCGTCGAGGCCTCGTTCGACCGCGCGAGCGAGCAGGTCCCGGCAGACGGTCTTGTTCTCGGTGGCGCCCTGGATGATGCCCAACGGACACTCGCTGCCCTCGGCGTCGACACCGAGGGCGCCGACCATCGTCTGGCCGGCGAACTCGAAGCCGTCGCCGTACACCACCAGCCAGCGCCGCCCCGACAGGTCCCGGTCGCGGAGCTCGTCGAGCCGGGCGCGGGTGGCGGCCACGAACCTCGCGGACACCGTCGACTTCGCGGTTGAACGGGCCGCGATCTCGCCGACCTGTTCGAGAGCGGCGCGCTGGTAGTTGCGGGTCGACACCCCCGCCAGGGCAGCGGCGACCATGTGCTCAGACAGCAGGTCCACTGCTTGCACGGCGCCCCAGGTGTCCAGGCGGAGCTCACCACCGCCGTCCGCGGCGCGCAGGCGCGGCTTGTCGATGGGCGCCCGCCGGCCGCCCATCGGCACCGTCGCCCGCTCCGTCCCGTGCCGCACGGCGCTGCGCTGGGGGTTGTGGCGGCCCTTCGGTCCCGCCTTCTCGGTCACTTCCGCGGCCAGCAACTCGCCGAGCACGCCGAGCCCGACCGCGACCGCCGCAGCCAACAGACCCTCCCGCATACGGGCCTGGAACAGTTCGAGCTGCTCCGCCGCGATTCCAGCGAGACGGCCGGTCAACTCCGGGTGGTTGAGATCGACAAGCCCGATCCCGGGCAGCAACTGCAAGCACGGCTCCACATTTGAGCCCGTGGGAGACTTCGACACGACGGTGGTCCTCTTCCTCGATGATCGACGGTTCGCAACCCCGAGCCTGCCCCACGGGCAGACCGAGGCGGAGGACCACCGCCATCAAGTCCCACGGACCACCGG
>JBJXGF010000212.1:0-8695 GCA_046153015.1 Acidimicrobiales bacterium
CCGCCCCCGCCCCCTCCGATCGGGTGGTGCACGACGCGGCGGCCCTCGCCGCGCTGCCCCCGAGCACGGCCGGGCTCGTGCTGGGCGGCGAGCTCGACGCCGAGACGGCCGACGAGGCCGCCGACGAGGCCGAGCTCAGCACCACCCGCACCGTCCTCGAGTGGTGCGCAGTGCTGGCCGGGGCGCTCGTGGTGGCGCTCGTGCTCAAGTCCTTCCTGTTCCAGGCGTTCCTGATCCCGTCGGAGTCGATGACGCCCACGCTCGAGGTGAGCGACCGGGTGCTGGTGAACAAGCTCAGCTACCGCCTCCACGGCGTCGAGCGGGGCGACGTGGTGGTCTTCCGGCGCCCGCCGTCCGAGGTGGTGGAGGGCGGCCCGAACGACGACCTCATCAAACGGGTCGTGGGGCTGCCCGGCGACATGGTCGAGATCCGCGACAGCTCGGTGTTCGTGAACGGCCAGAAGCTCGACGAGCCCTATCTCGCGGAAAGCCTCCGGTACAGCGACCCCAACGGCGAGACCGTGCACCGGGTCGCCGAGCACGAAGTGTTCGTGATGGGCGACAACCGGTCCAACTCTCGGGACAGCCGCTTCTTCGGGCCCATCGACCAGGACCTGATCGTGGGGCGAGCCTTCCTGAAGGTGTGGCCGCCCTCCTCGATCGAGCTGCTGTAGTGCGGGCGCCCTAGCCCTCGCTGGGGGCTGCGCCCCCAGCCATCTAGGGGCGGCCCAGCGCCGCGACCGCGTCGACCATGCGATCCACGTGGTCGCTGTAGACGGCGTCGAGGCCCATGTCGAGCAGCTCGCCCAGCACGCGTGGGAGCTGCGCGTCCCAGCCGAAGGCGAGCAGCTCGAAGCGGTGGAAGAGGGCGCCGAGCCCGCCCGTCCAGTCGCTGGCGTGCAGGTTCACCGCTGAGGCGCCCACCCGCACGAGCTGCGCCGCCCGCCGCTCCGGGCCCTCTTTGAGCCGCCCCAGCCGGGTGGAGTCCACCAGGCGGATCTCCTCGGCCAGGCCCCGCCAGACCCCGAGCACCTCCGGACCCTGGCCGCACAGCCACAGCCGTTCCAGCGCGCCGCCGCCCGCGGCGCGCGCCACCGCCACCGTGGCCTCCGCCGCTCGAGGCGCCTTCACGTCGAGCGAGAGCTCGTAGTCCGCGCCGCATTCGGCGTAGAGGTCCTCGAGGGTGGGGACGTGGACGGGGAGCTCGTCCCGCCGCAGCGCGCCGATCGGCCGGCGGCGCAGGCGGCCGCCGACCACGCCGTCGTGATCGAGCACGGCCACGCCGTCGGCGGTGATCCACACGTCGCTCTCGAGCCCGGTCGCCCCGAGCCGCAGCGCCAAGCGGAACGCCTCGAGCGTGTTCTCCCGGGCGTGCGCCCGGGCGCCCCGGTGGGCAAAGGCGATCGGCGGGCGGCGCAGCGAGGGCAGGCGGGGGGCCATCGCCTCCCATCCTTAGTCGATTCGACGCCGTCCGGCCCCGTCTGCCGCCCGGCGCGCCTCGATACGCCCGCCTCGGTCAAATGCGGCGCGTCGGCCCTGCGTAGGGCCCTGAGCAGGGCCGGCCCGCTCAAGTCGGGTCGCAGCGCAGGCCGAAGAACGGGCGGGAACCAGCGGAGGAGAACCAGGTGGCGACGATTCGGGCCAGCTGCCCCGACTGTGGGGACGTGGAGCTCACCACGGCGGACGTGAACGTGCGCGTATGCACGGCGGACAACAAGGGCACGTACTCGTTCTGCTGTCCGCGTTGCCGGCTGATGGTCGTGAAACCGGCCGAACCCCGCACGATCGACCTCCTCGTCGCCTCCGGTGTGGCGCTCGCGCACTGGGACCTGCCGGCCGAGCTGGCCGAGCCCCGCTTCGTCGGCGAGCCGATCAGCCATGACGACCTGCTCGACTTCCACGACCTGGTCCACGACGACGACACGTTCTCCAAGGCCCTGTCACTGATGCTCGGCGACTAGGACGCTGGTCAGACGGTCAATCCGGGGGCAGCGCTCGCGCTCGGGTCCGGTCCCCTAGACTTCGCGTATGTTCAACGTCGGAGGCGGCGAGCTGTTCGTCATCCTCCTCGTGGCGCTGATCGTGCTCGGTCCGGAGCGCCTGCCCGACGCGGTGCGCAAGGTCGGGCGCTTCGTCGGCGAGCTGCGCTCGATGTCGGACGGGTTTCAGCGCGAGCTGCGCGCCGCGGTGGAGGAGGAGCCGGGCAAGCCGTTGTTCCCGCCCCTCGGCCGTCCGCAGCTGGTGCCGGTGCCCGACCCGCCGCCAGCGGGGTCCGGGGCCCACGTCGCGTCGCCGAGCGATGCCGAGGGAGACGAGCCGGCGGCGGCTGACGACGACGAACCCGAGGCGCCGCGCTCCGCGGACGCCGGAGGATGAGCGCACACGCCAGGCCGGGGGCGGCGAGCAGCACAGGCCAGGAACTGGCCCGGATGACGCTCGTGGAGCACCTCCGGGAGCTCCGCTCGCGGCTCATCAAGTGCGTGCTCGCCGTGCTCATCGGCTCCATGGTCATGTGGTTCATGTACGACCGCGCCCTGATCGGGCCGCTCTATGACACCTTCCAGGAGGCCTGCCCGCCCGACGTGCAGTGTCGGGTCATCACCACCGACCCGCTGCAGGGCTTCACCACCCGGCTCACCGTGGCCGGCTACGGCGGCGTGGTGCTGGCCATGCCCGTGCTGCTCTGGCAGCTCTGGCGCTTCGTCACCCCGGGCCTGTACCCGAAGGAGAAGCGCCTCGCCGTGCCGTTCACGATCTCGGGCGTGCTGCTGTTCCTCCTCGGCGTGGCGTGCGCCTGGTGGACCACCCCGAAGGCGCTGAACTGGCTGATCGAGATCGGCGGGCCCAACACCGACGCCCTGTACACGCCGGACAAGTTCGTGAGCTTCATCACCAAGATGTCGGTCGGCTTCGGCATCGGCTTCGAGTTCCCGATCCTGCTGGTGTTCCTCGAGCTGGCCGGGATCATCACCTGGCGCAAGCTGCTGTCCTGGCAGCGCCATGCGGTGGTCGGCATCGTGGCGATCGTGGCGATCATCACGCCCTCGGGCGACCCGTTCACGCTGGCCGCGCTGTCGGTGCCGATGGTGTTCTTCTACTACGTCGCCATCTTGGTCGGCTGGCTCTTCGCCCGCTCGAAGCGCAAGCGGGAGCGGCAGGACGCGTCGTGAACCGCGACGCGGGCCCCGGCGGCGCGTCCACCGACGGCAACGACGAGGACCCCGCCCGGCCCGAGCCTCACACCGCCGCCGCCCTGCGCCGCGTCGGGCTCGACTACGACTTCGAGCTCGACCGCTTCCAGCTCGACGCCATCGCCTCGCTCGACGCCGGCCACTCGGTGCTCGTGGCCGCGCCTACCGGCGCCGGCAAGACGGTGGTGGCCGAGTACGCCGTGGCCAAGGCCCTCGCCGAGGGCGGACGGGCCTTCTACACCACGCCGATCAAGGCGCTCTCCAACCAGAAGTTCGGCGACCTCCGCCGCCGCCACGGCGCCGAACGCGTGGGCCTGCTCACCGGCGACAACTCGATCAACGGCGACGCTCCGGTGGTGGTGATGACCACCGAGGTGCTGCGCAACATGATCTACCAGGGCGCCCCGCTGCACGACCTTCGCTACGTGGTGCTCGATGAGGTCCACTACCTGCAGGACGCCTACCGGGGGCCGGTGTGGGAGGAGGTGATCATTCACGCGCCCCGCCACGTGCGCCTCGTCGCGCTGTCGGCCACCGTGTCGAACGCAGCCGAGCTGGCCGAGTGGATCACCACCGTCCGCGGCGCCACCGACGTGGTGGTGGAGACCGAGCGGCCGATCCAGCTCGCCAACCTGTACCTGGTGGGCGACAAGTCCTCGGAGCGTCTGCACCTCACCCCGGTGCTGGTGGACGGCCGGCCCAACCCCGAGGGCGAGCGCTTCGACCGGCGCGCCGCCCGCACCGGGCGAGGCGGCCGGGGCCGGCCCCGGCAGCGGTTCTTCACGCCGCGACGCATCGAGGTGGTGGAGGAGCTCCACGACCGCGACATGCTCCCGGCCATCTACTTCATCTTCAGCCGCGCCGCCTGCGACGACGCGGTGGGGGCCTGCCTCGCCGCCGGGCTGTCGCTCACCACGCCCGACGAGCGCAGCCGGATCAAGGCGCTGGCCGAGGAACGGGCCGCGCCGCTCTCCGACGCCGACCTGGCCGTGCTCGGCTATGACCGGTTCCTCGCCGGCCTGCTCGCCGGGGTGACCGCGCACCACGCCGGGATGGTGCCGCCGTTCAAGGAGGCGGTGGAGGACTGCTTCGCCGAAGGCCTGGTGAAGGCGGTCTTCGCCACCGAGACCTTGGCCCTCGGCATCAACATGCCGGCCCGGACCGTCGTGATCGAGAAGCTCACCAAGTGGTCGGGTGAGCGCAACGAGCCGCTCACCGCCGGCCAGTACACGCAGCTCACCGGGCGGGCGGGTCGCCGGGGCATCGACCAGATCGGCCACGCCGTGGTGCTGTGGTCTCCCTTCGTCACCTTCGGTGAGGTCGCCGGGCTCGCCGCCAACCGCAGCTTCGTGCTGCGCTCCGCCTTCCGGCCCACCTACAACATGGCCGCCAACCTGGTGAGCCGCTACTCCGAGGAGGCGGCGCACCAGCTCCTGAACTCGAGCTTCGCGCAGTTCCAGGCCGATCGGTCGGTGGTGCAGGTCGAGCAACGCCTCGCCCAGCGGCGCGAACAGCTCGACGCCACCGTCGCCGGCCTCGGCGCCCCGCTCGAGGAACTGCGGGCCTACCGGGAGCTGCGCCGCGCCGCCGAGGCGGCGGAGAGCCCGCCGCGGGCCCCCGAGGCGGCGGTGGAGAGCGCGCTGTCCCGCCTCTCGCCGGGCCAGGTGATCCTCGTGCCCCGCGGCCGCGGCGCCGACCGGCTGGCGGTGGTGTCGGTCGCCTACCGGCGGGCGGGCACGATCCGGCTGGCGGCGGTGAGCCCCAGCGGGCGGCTCCGCCAGCTCCGAGCGGCCGACTTCGCCGCCCCGCCCGAGGTGATCGGCCGCATCGACCTGCCCTCGCCGTACGCCCCGCACAGCCAGCAGTTCCTGCACCGCATGGCCCGCGAACTGCGGATGCTGCGCGGCGGGGACACCCGCCCTGAGCGAGATCCGCTCGACGCGCCGGCCGCGGTGAGCGCGGGCGCCCGCCGCGCCGAGCTGGAGGCGCACCCGCTGCACGCCCGCCCCGGGCTCGACGCCGACCTGCGGATGCTCCTGCGCGTCGACCGGCTCGAGCGGGACCTCGCCGAGCTGTTGCAGGTGGTGCGCGGCGGGGCCGAGACCGTCGCCCGCCGGTTCCGCCGCCTGCTCGACCTGTTGGAGCGGTGGGGCTACCTCGACGGGTGGCGGCTCACGGCGCGGGGCCGGCTCCTCGCCCGCGTGTACCACGAGAGCGACCTGCTGATCGTGGAGTCGCTGGCGCAGGGCCTGCTCGACGGGCTCGACCCGGCCTCGCTGGCGGGCCTGGTGTCGACGTTCAGCTACGAGAGCCGCTCCGCCGGACCGCCCTCCCAGACGTGGTACCCCTCGGCCAAGGCCCGCGAGCGGGCCCGGGAGATCGGCCAGCTCGCTGAGCGCCTGAACGGCGACGAGGAGCGCGCCCGCCTGGCTCTCACCCGCCCGCCCGACGGCGCGTTCGTGGCGCTCGCCTACGCCTGGGCGGCCGGGGAAGACCTCGACACGGTCCTCGAGGACGAGGAGCTCTCCGGCGGGGACTTCGTGCGCAACGTCAAGCAGCTCATCGATCTGCTCCGCCAGATCGGCGAGCTCCACGGCGACCTGGTGGACCCGACCACGGCGCGAGCCGCCCGCCAGGGCGCCGACGCGCTGTTCCGGGGGGTGGTGCTCGCCTCCGCTGCGGTGGACGAGCCGAGTTGACGATCCAGCGGGGCCTGCCCTGGGGGGAGGCGGCCGGGCCCCTGCCCCCAGACGCGCCGCTGGCGACGAGCGACCGCGAGCTCACCCAGATCGTGGCCCGGGCCCGCGCCGCTGGTGAGCCGGTTCCGCCCATCGGCCTGTTGGGCGGGGACCTCTGGCGCACGCTGGGCGGCCTGGCCGACGACCGGCGGATCCGCAGCCGGGAGGCCATGCACCTGCCGATCGACCTCGGCGTGGCCACGCTGGAGCCGAGCGGCGAGGAGCGCCTGTTCAGCGCGCACGCGGTGGCCCGCAGCCGCGGCTGGCGCGGCCCGTTCGCGGCGGCGTTCAACGCCGAGCACCTCGGCGCCTGGAAGGCCGCTCCCCGCGCCCACCCCAACGACGGGCTGCTCGAGGTGATCCAGGGCGAGCTCGCGCTCGACCAGCGGCTGAAGGCCCGCCGCCGTCTCCCCACCGGCGCCCATCTGCCCCACCCGGGCCTGCGGGTGGAGCGCCGCGCCGCGCTCACGCTCAGCTGGGCGCGGCCCCGCCGGCTGTGGGTCGATGGCGAGGCCGCCGGACGGGTGAGCGGGCTGCGCCTGCGGGTCGAGCCCGACGCGTTCACGGTGGTGGTCTGAGCGGCTCGGCGCAGGCCGACGCATCCGCAAGGGCCGGTCTCCGACCGCCTAGTGTCGGGGCGTGAGCCTGTACGCCGCCGAGGAGTTCACCTCCAGCGAGGAAGACGTTCTCCGGCGCTACTTCACCAACCTCACCGGGCCGGTTTTCGCCCTCGTCAACCTACCTGAAGTGGTGAAAGGTGCGCTCTTCGCGCGCTACTCGCGGTCTTCGAAGAGCCTGCGCCGGCTGTTCCTGGACGAGTTCGTCGGCGAGCTCGACATCACCGGCGACGCCACGGTCGACGCCACGGTCGGCGTCCAGCGAGCCGAGCAGCTCTACGACCGGGTGTTCGTGGAGTACGGCGACGACTCGGTCGCGCAGCTCGGCGGCGTGCACCTCGCCTGCGAGCAGGCCAGCAACGTGCTCACCAAGGTGCTCGAGCGGGGCCGCCTCGGCTCGTACCTCGAGCAGTCGACCCGCTACATCGCCTACGACGCTCGCCTCGGCGGCCGGTACCGCTACCACCGCGACGGCGAGGTGCTCGGCTCCCACCTCGGCACGAGGTACGTGGGCGACATGGACCGCCTCTTCGATCGCTACGCCGAGCTGCTCGGCGCGATGACCGACTGGTTCCGGGCCCAAGCCCCGAAGGACCCGGCCGACAGCGATTTCGTGCACCGCCAGGCGGTGCGGGCCAAAGCCCTCGACGCCGTGCGGGGGGTGCTGCCCGCCGCCGCGCTGTCCAACGTGGGGATCTACGCCAGCGGCCAGGCCTACGAGCAGCTCCTGCTGCGGATGCGGGCCCATCCGCTGCCCGAGGCGCGCAGCTACGCCGAGCTGATGCTGCCCGAGCTGCGCAAGGTCATCCCCTCGTTCCTCAAGCGCGTCGACCTGGCCGACCGGGGCCGCGCCGCGAGCGCCTACCTGGCCGAACGCGACGAAGCGATGCAGGCCGCGGCGGCGCGCCTCGTGGGCGGCGAGGCGCCGGAGGCCACGCCGTCGGTGCGCCTGGTCGACTGGGACCCGGCGGGGGAGGACAAGACCCTCGCCGCCATGCTCTACGCCTACACCGACCTGCCCGAGGCGCAGCTGCTCGACCGGGTGCAGCGCATGAGCCACGCCGAGCGCCGGGCCCTCGCGCAGGCTTACGTGGGCGAACGCTCGAACCGCCGCCACCGGCCCGGCCGCGCCCTCGAGCGCACCTCCTACCGCTTCGACATCCTGGCCGACTACGGCGCGTTCCGGGACTTGCAGCGCCACCGCATGCTCACGATCGACTGGCAGGCGCTCTCGCCCCGCCACGGCTACGTTCGGCCCGACGCGGTCGATGCCGCCGGCTTCGCCGACGAGTTCGACGAGGCGATGGCCCGCTCCGCAGACCTGCACGACGCCCTTGCCGGCCCGTTCCCCGAGCGGGCGGCGTACGCCGTGTGCCTCGCCTACCGGATACGGTTCGCGCTCCAGCTCAACGCCCGCTCGGCCATGCACGTGCTGGAGCTGCGCACCGGCCCGCAGGCCCACCCGGCCTACCGCCGGGTCGGCCAGGAGATGCACCGCCTCATCGCCGAGAAGGCAGGCCATCGGGCCATCGCGGCGATGATGAGCTTCGTCGACCACGGCGACGCTCCCGAGCTCGAACGGCTGGCGGCCGAACGCCGCCGAGAGGCGCGCGAGGCCGGGGCGCGCTGAACGCCCCGATTGCGAGGGGCCTCCCCGGCCTCTAGGCTGGCTCGAAGCTCTGGCGGAGTTGCGTCTTCCATCGCGCCGATTCGGATGCAGCGCGAAGGAGAGTCAGTGCGGCGAACAGGACGAAGTGTGGCGGTGGCGACGGCGGTCATCGGCCTCGGCATGTCCTCCCAGCTCGACACGGACCGCTATCTGGTCCAACAGGGCGACAACCTGACCGAGGTCGCCGAGGCCAACAACACCACGGTGCGCGAGCTCGTCCGGGTCAACCGGCTCACCGATCCGAACTTCATCATGGCCGGCCGGGTCATCAGGCTGCGGGAGGCCGCCGCCGTCGGCCCGGTCGCGCCGCCGGCGAGCGGCGCCCAGCGCTACGTGGTGCGGCCCGGCGACACGCTGAGCGCGATCGCGCGGCGCGTGGGCGTGTCCCAGCACGAGCTGGCCCGGGCCAACGGCCTGAAAGATCACAACCTGGTCTTCGCCGGCTCGGCGCTGGCGCTTCCCGGCGCCGCGGCGCCGGCC
>JBJXGF010000217.1:0-14077 GCA_046153015.1 Acidimicrobiales bacterium
CGGCGGCGCGTATCGCCGCGGCGGTGCGCGCCGCCGCCCCGCCGCGCTCAGGCCGGCTGAGCGGCGCCAAGCAGGCCGTCGAGGTCGGGCCCGGTGACCCGGCGGAAGGCCCGCCGAGCGGCTGACCGCTCTAGCAGGGCGACCTCGAGCTCGCCGCCGGTGAGCGTGCGGTCGGGCCCGGCCAGCGCGCTGGTGGCGATCCGGAGCGCGGCGGCGAGATCGAGGCCGCCCTCCCAGGCGCCTTCGAGCCGACCGGCGATGGCGTCGGCGTCGCCGCCGAGCACGATCCAGTCGTTCTCGTCCATCACCGTGCCGTCGTAGAGGATGTGGAAGAGCTGGTCCTGGCCGGCGGTCGCGGCGACCTCGGCCACCAGGATCTCGACCTCCATCGGCTTCATCTCGTGGGTGAAGATCTGGCCGAGGGTCTGCGCGTAGAGGTTGGCGAGCGAGCGGGCGTCGACATCCTCCCGGGAGTAGGCGTACCCCTTGAGGTCGGCGTGGCGCACCCCGCCGATGCGGAGCTGGTCGAACTCGTTGTACTTGCCCACGCCGGCGAACGCGATCCGGTCGTAGATCTCCGAGATCTTGTGCAGCGTGTTGCTCGGGTTCTCGGCGCAGATCAGGATGCCGGGCGTGCAGACCACCGCCACCAAGCTGCGGCCGCGGGCGATGCCTTTCCGGGCGTAATCCGCCCGGTCCTTCATCACCTGCTCCGGCGCAACGTAAAACGGCATGCTCATCGGCGGCATCCAGTGGGGGCGGGCGGTCGGGGGGCGCAGGGCGGGATGCTCATCGGCGGGACTCCAGCTCGGGCGCCGCCGTGGCCGGTGAGAGCGTGGCGGCGAGAGCCCCGAAGCGGGCGGCCACCACCGAGTCGGGCACGCGTTCGTACCCGGTGGCGCTGATCGTGGCGATCACCGGGAAGATCTGGCGCACGAGGTCGGGTCCGCCGGTGGCAGAGTCCTGATCGGCCGCTTGGAACAGGGCGGACAGGGCGAGGTCGGTGCACTCGTCCGCCGTGAGGCTCTCCCGCCAACCGAGCTTGATGACGGTGCCGGCGAAGAGGGAGCCCGAGCCTTGCGCGGTGTAGTTGATCTCCTCGTAGCGGCCGCCGGTCACGTCGAACTGGAATAGTCGGCCTTGGCCACGGCGCAGGTCGAAGCCGGCGAAGATCGGCACCACGACCATGCCCTGCATCGCCATCGGCAGGTTGGCCCGCACCATGGCGGCGAGCTGGTTGGCCTTGCCCTCGAGGGACAGGGCGACGCCCTCGACCTTCTCGTAATGCTCGAGCTGCAGCTGGAAGAGGCGCACCATCTCCATGGCGGGGCCCGCAGCGCCGGCGATGGCCACGCCGGAGTGGCGATCGGCCGGATGGACCTTGTCCATGTCGCGATGGGCGATGAGGTTGCCGGCCGTGGCCCGACGATCCCCGGCCATCACGACCCCGTCGGCGTAGCGGATGGCCACGACCGTGGTGCCGTGGCTGATCTCGAGGTGAGCGACGGACCCGGGCGGCGCCGGCGGGGCGAGGCCGGTGCGGCGGACCAGCTCGGCGAAGTTCGGGCCAGGATCCTGACCTGGCGGGAATGTGGGGAGCACGGCGGCGAGGCTATCGCCTCGGGCGTGCCGTACCCGACATGCGTCCGTCAACTGCTCCGGTGACACGCGCGCAGCGAGGGCACCCCCTCACCGGCCGGCCCTGATCCGGGGAACACCACACCCGAGCCTGCGCCGGTGCGCACGCTGAGTCGGACTGAGCCACGCCGCCCAATGCGGCGCGTGAGGAAGTGCCCCCGGTGAGGGGGAGGCGGCTACTCGCCGCCCTTCTGGATGTACGACTTCACGAAGTCCTCGGCGTTGGTCTCGAGCACCTCGTCGATCTCGTCGAGCAGGTCGTCCAGCTCGGCCTTGATCTTCTCGCCCTGGGCGGACTTGGCGGGCGCCTCTTCGACGACCTCCTCGGTCCGCTCCGTGGTTACCTTGCGCTTCTGCTCTCGTTCGGCCATGCGACCTCCCTTTGCTCAGGCGCCCAGCCGCTGCAGCAGTTCGGCCGACGTGCTGCACTCCTCGATGAGGGTGCCGACGTGCGCCTTTGTACCACGGCTGGGTTCCATCATCGGCACCCTTCGTAGTGGATCGTCACCGATGTCGAACACGATCGAGTCCCAATTTGCGGCAACGATGTCGGACGCCCACTTCTGGAGGCATTTACCCCGGAAGTAGGCGCGAGTATCCTCCGGCGGCTCGGTGACGCCCAACAGCGCCTCCTCGTCGGTCACCAGCGTTTCCAGGCCCACGCGGCGGGCCAGGGACTTGCCCGGCCGCAGGTCGTGGTACTGGAGATCCATCGCGGCGAGCTTCGGGTCGTTCCAGGAGAGGCCGTGGCGGTCGCGGATGCCGTCGATGATCCGCTGCTTGGCCACCCAGTCGAGCTGATCGGCCAGCACCCCCGGGTCCGACTCGAGGGCGCTCAGCACCGCCTCCCAGCGGCGCAGCACCTCGGCGCCGGTCTCGGCGCCCACCACCTCGAGGCCGTGGGCGTCGGCGTACTTCTTCGCCCGGTCGAACAGCTCCCACTGGATCTCGAGGGCGGTGACCGTGCCGCCTTCGGCCAGCTCCAGCGGGCGGCGCAGCGTGAGATCGTAGGAGACCTGGCGCATGGCCTGCACCGGCGCGTGGAGCACGAAGCGCCGTGGGAGGAAATCGTCCTCGATCATGGCCAGCACGATGGCGGTGACCCCGACCTTGAGGAAGGTGGCCACCTCCGAGAGGTTGGCGTCGCCGACGATCACGTGGAGGCGGCGGTAGCGCTGCGCCTCGGCGTGGGGCTCGTCGCGAGTGTTCACGATCGGGCGCTTCAGCGTGGTCTCGAGCCCGACCTCCTCCTCGAAGAAGTCGGCTCGCTGGGAGATCTGGAACGGCACGTCACGCCAGGTGAGCCCGATCGCCTCGGTGCCGACCTTGCCGGCGCCGCAGTAGATCTGGCGGGTGATGAAGTGCGGCATCACGTGGGTGACGATGCGGGAGAACGGCGTGGCCCGGTCCATGAGGTAGTTCTCATGGCAGCCGTAGCTGTTGCCCTTGCGATCGGAGTTGTTCTTGTAGATGACGATCTCTTGGCCCGGCGGCAGGATCCGCTTCGAGGCCTCCATCGAGGCCTGCAGGATCAGCTCCGCCGCCCGGTCGAACACCACGATCGAGCGGGCGTCGGCGCACTCGGGCGTCGACAGCTCGGGGTGGGCGTGGTCCACGTAGTAGCGGGCGCCGTTGGTGAGCACGGCGTTCACGAGGTGCGTCTCGACCTCGGGCGCCATCGCGCCGAGCGGGGTCAGGCCGCGCGCGTCGTTGCCGGGGGACTCGTCCTCGAAGTCCCAGCCCACCCGGGGGTGCGAGCCCGACGAGCCCACGCTGTCGAGGCCGTTCACGTACGAGTTGATCAGCACCGACGAGGCTGCGATCGGGTTGGACTCGGCTGCGCCCGAGACGATGATGCCGTACTCGGTCTCCAGTCCGCAGATCTTGCGAATCGCCACCCCCCGACCCTACAGCTCGCGCCCTGCATCGCGAAGGTTCACCGGACGCGACGCGGCCCGGACGCCGACGCGTCCGGGCCGCAGCAAGCGCCGAGCGCCGCTTACAGGTACTGGCCGGTGGCGACGCGTTCGATCGAGCGTCCGCCCGTGGGCTGTTCCTTGTCCTTCGAGATCAGCGTGCGGACATAGACGATCCGCTCGCCCTTCTTGCCCGAGATCTTCGCCCAGTCGTCCGGGTTGGTCGTGTTGGGCAGGTCCTCGTGCTCCTTGTACTCCTGGCGGATCGAGACCAGCAGGTCGTCGACGCCGATGCCGGGGCTGCCCCCGCCGATCAGGCGCTTGATCGCCACCTTCTTCGCCCGGCGCACGATGTTCTCGATCATGGCTCCGGAGGAAAAGTCCTTGAAGTACATGACCTCCTTGTCGCCGTTCTGGTACGTGACCTCGAGGAACTGGTTGGCCTCGTCGGCCTTGTACATCTCCTCGACCGTGGCGTGGATCATCGTCTCGATGGCCCGGACGCGGTCCCCGGCGGCCGCTTTGACCTCGGCGGCGTCGAGGGGCAGGTCGGCCTCGAGGTAGCGGGCGAAGATCTGCGCCGCCGCCTCCTTGTCGGGCCGTTCGATCTTGATCTTCACGTCGAGCCGGCCCGGGCGCAGGATGGCCGGGTCGATCAGGTCCTCCCGGTTGGAGGCCCCGATGACGATCACGTTCTTCAGGCTCTCGACGCCGTCGATCTCGGCCAGGAGCTGGGGCACGATCGTGGACTCGATGTCGGAGCTGATGCCGCTGCCGCGCGTGCGGAAGAGGGACTCCATCTCGTCGAAGAACACGATGACCGGCCAGCCCTCCTCCGACTTCTCCCGGGCCCGCTGGAACACCAGGCGGATCTGACGCTCGGTCTCGCCCACGTACTTGTTGAGCAGCTCTGGGCCCTTGATGTTGAGGAAGTAGCTGCGGGCCTTGTCGTCGCCGGAGACCTCCGCCACCTTCTTGGCCAGGGAGTTGGCGACGGCCTTGGCGATCAGCGTCTTGCCGCAGCCGGGCGGGCCGTAGAGCAGGATGCCCTTGGGGGCGGGGAGCCGGTACTCGGCGAAGAGCTGACGGTGCACGAAGGGGAGCTCGACCGCGTCGGTGATCTGCTCGATCTGGGAGTCCAGCCCGCCGACGTCGGCGTAGGACACGTCGGGCACCTCTTCGAGGATCAGCTCCTCCACCTCGGGGCGGGGCAGCCGCTCGAGCACGAGGCCGCTGCGGGGGTCCATCAACAGGTTGTCTCCCGAGCGGAGCTTCTCGCCGACCATCTGGTCGGACAGCTCGACCACGCGCTCCTCGTCGGCCCGGCCGACCACCAGCGCCCGGGCGCCGTCGGCCATGACCTCTTTCAGCGTGACGACCTCGCCGCTCTTGTCGGCCTGGCGGGCCAGCACCACGTTGAGCGACTCGTTGAGCACGACCTCTTGGCCGCGCTCGACGGCCTCGAGGTCGATGTCGGGGTGCACGGCGACGCGCATCTTGCGCCCGCCTGAGAACACGTCGACCGTGCCGTCGTCGTTCGGACCGAGGTAGGTGCCGTACGCCGAGGGCGGCTGGGTGAGCTTCTCGACCTCCTCGCGCAGGGCGGCGATGTGCTCACGCGCCTCACGCAGGGTGTAGGTCAGCTTCTCGTTCTGGGCCACCGCTTGAGCGAGCTGGCCCTTCGTGTCGAGCAGACGCTCCTCCAGGGTCCGCACCCGCTTGGGTGCGTCCTGCAGTCTGCGGCGGAGCGCGACGACCTCTTCTTCCAGAGTCTTGGCCTGCTCTCGCAGCTCGGCCATCTCGGCCTCATACGCCGCGAGCCGCCGTTCGTACTCGACCTTGTTAACGGCTCGACCTCCTGCTACGCCGGACGCCGCCGGCCTGGATTGCCGGCACACCTGGCCGGCTCGCTTCGGGAAGGTCGACTCGGATTGGCGACCTGCCTGTGACGAGCCCTCATCGGACGATACACCTGGGGTGTCGGCCATGTGCGCCCTCGACTGGAGAATTCCTTCCCTCGCATAGGGGTCGGAAACCGGCTCTCCTCGGCCGTGCCGCGTTGGTGCTCTGGCCGGCGTGTGTCTCGGTCAGCGGCCGGACGACCGCGCAGCAGGGCCGAGCCCACGCGGTACCGCCGGCAATTTTCACGAACAATCCCGTTGAAAAGGCGTTCGGCCCTCGTGGAGCGCACTACAGTGGACGCCGGTCGCGCGGCCGGCGAGTCGCCGGGCGAGACCACGAGCCGCCGGGCGAGTTTGGCGCTGCGGGCGGCCCGCTGTGAAGGTGCCGGCTAGCAACACTCGCGAGGGACAGGGCAAAGGACATGAAGGTCTGGATCGACCAGGATCTATGCACGGGCGACGGGCTCTGCGAGGAGATCGCCCCCGACGTCTTCACCCTCCTCGATGATGGCCTCGCCTACGTGAAGGAGGGCGGCAAGATCTTCAACAGCCCGGCCGGGGCGGAAGGTCTGGCCAACGTGCCGGAGAACCTCCAGGAAGCCACCATCGAATCCGCCGAGGAGTGCCCCGGCGAGTGCATTTTCATCGAGTTCGCCGAGGAGTAGCGCCACCGCGTGCGGCGGGGCCGGGTCGCCCGGCGCCGCCCGCAGCCATGACGGGACGCAGACGTGAAGCAGACGTGAACGACGTGGGCCGCAGCGACAGGCTGCGGCCCGCGCCGCGTCTGTGTTGGCTGAGCGCTCAGCGCAGCAGCCGGCGCACCTCGGGCGCGCCGAGGCGGGCGGCGTCGGCGGCGAGGTCGTCGAGCTGCTCCTGGGACTCCCGCTCGGCGGCCACCCGCGCCGTGTAGTGCTCGACCTCCCGGGCCCGGGCGTCGGCGTCCCAGCCGAGCACCTCGCCCATCAGCTCGGCGGCGGTCGGTGCGCAGCCCACGCCGCGGTGGAAGGTCTCGATCGAGAGCCGGGTGCGCCGGGTGAGCACGTCCTCGAGGTGCAGCGCCCCTTCGTGACTGGCGGCGTGGTGCACCTCGGCCGCCAGGTACGACTCGCCGCCGGGGAGGGGCCGGGCCAGCTCGGGGCGCTCGGCGATGAGCCCGAGCACCTCGTCGATGCGGGTTCCGTAGCGGCCGAGGAGGTGCTCGATGCGGGTCACGTGCAGCCCGGTCTCCTCGGCCAAGCGGTGGCGGCGGTTCCAGAGCGCCTCGTAGCCGGCCGCGCCGAGCAGCGGGGTGCGCTCGGTGCACGACGGCGGCGTCCGGCCCGTGAGGTTGCGGGCGGCCACGTCGATGGCGTCGGCGGCCATGACCCGGTACGTGGTGTACTTGCCCCCGGCCACCGTGATCAGGCCGGGCACGGTCTGGGACACGGCGTGCTCGCGGGACAGCTCGCTCGTGGCGTCGGACTCGCCTTCGAGCAGGGGCCGCAGCCCGGCGTAGACGCCTTCGATGTCGTCGAAGGTGAGCGGGCTGGCCAGCGCCCGGTTGACCCGGTCGAGCAGGTACCGGATGTCGGTGCGGCTGGCGGCGGGGTGCGCGAGGTCGAGGGTCCACTCCGTGTCGGTGGTGCCGATGATCCAGTGCCCGCCCCAGGGGATCACGAACAGCACGCTGGTCTCGGTGCGCAGCAGCAGCCCGACGTCGGCGTGGATGCGGTCCTTCGGCACCACGAGGTGGATGCCCTTGGAGGCCCGCACCCGGATCCGCCCCCGGCCGGCGAGGCCCTGCACCTGGTCGGTCCAGGCGCCGGTGGCGTTGACGAACTGGCGGCCCCGCACGACCAGCTCCCGGCCGGTCTCGCCGCAGCGGGCCCGCACCCCGACGACCCGGTCTCCTTCGCGGACGAAGCCAACCGCCTGCAGGCTCGGGGCGATCACCGCGCCGGCGCTTGCCGCGGTGCGGGCGAGGGTCACGGTGTGGCGGGCGTCGTCGACCTGGGCGTCCCAGTAGAGCAGCCCGCCCACGAGCGAGCGCCGCGCCAGCCCCGGGAACAGCGCCAGCGCCCCCCGGCGGGTGAGGTGACGATGGCGGGGCAACGGGTTGTGGCCGCGCGCCGCGAGCAGGTCGTAGATCGCCACCCCGGCGCCCACGTAGGCCCGCTCCCAGCCGCGATGGGTGAGCGGGTACAGGAAGGGCGTGGGCCGCACCAGGTGGGGGCACAGCGTGGTGAGCATGAGCGCCCGCTCCCGCAGGGCCTCCGCCACCAGGCCGATGTTGAGCTGCTCGAGGTAGCGCAGGCCGCCGTGGACCAGCTTGCTGGAGCGGCTGGAGGTGCCCGCGGCCAGGTCGCGCTGCTCCAGCAGGCCCACCCGGAGGCCCCGGGCGGCGGCGTCGAGCGCGCAGCCGCACCCGGTGACGCCGCCGCCGATCACCACCACGTCGAAGGTCTCGGCGCCGAGGCGGGCCAGCGCCGTGCTGCGCTCGGCCGGCCCGAGGCGGGCCGGGTCGCCAGCGGCGGTGTCGGTCACCGCCGCAGGCAGCCGCCGGTCGAGGCCTGCGCGGTGGGGTTGCGCGGTACCTTGTCGAGCACCGCCTCGAGCTCCTCGTAGGTGAGCGCGAACGCGGAGCCTCCGGGCTCGCGGTCCACGGCGAAGGTGAGGCCCACGACCTTGCCCTCGGCGTTCACCAGCGGCCCGCCGCTGTCGCCCTGGCGGACGTCGGCTGCGATCACGAACACCTCGCGCTCCACGCCCTTTTCCACCTCGTAGATGTCGGCGCTGCGGGCCGTCGTGCGCCGCTCGATGCGGAAGGGCCGCTCCGCCAGCGGCTTGCCCTCGGGGTAGCCGAGCACCGCCCCGATGTCGCCCTCGTCGGCTTCGCCCAGCTCCAGGGCGGTCACGTCGAGGCCGACCACGGTGAGCAGCGCCAGGTCGCGCCGGGAGTCGAACAGGATCGGTCGGGCCCGGAATCGACGGCCGTCCTCGCGGATCACGTTCGTGACCGCCTCGCCCGCCACCACATGGGCGTTGGTGATCACGAGGTCCGGCGCCAGCGCGAAGCCGGTGCCGGTCTGGGTGTTGGCGCACGCCGTCCCCTCGATCTGCACCGTGGCGGCCTTCGCCGCCTTCAGGGCGCTGTGCTCCAGACCGGTCTCGGCGGGCGGCGGACCGGTGGCGCTGTCCTGGCCGAGCCCGCCCACCTGCAGGGACCAGCGGCCGCCGCCGAGGAGCCGGCCGAGCAGCGCGGCCGAGCGGGGCGGGTCGGGCATGGCGTCGTCGATGAGGTTGGCGAGCGCCGAGCCGCGCACCTGCCCGGCCAAGGAGTCCGACACCTGCAGCATGGTCGGCGTCAGGAACCACACGGCCAGCGCGACGCCGGCCACCCCGCTCACGACGCCGGCGCCGCGGTCCACCGTGCGCCCGGCCCCGGGCAGCACGGCGCGCCGCAGCCGGCTGCCCACGAGCGCCCCCAGCAGCTGGCCGAGGACCCCGCCGCCGATCAGCACCACCGCGGCGACGAAGAGGGCGCTGACCGAGCCGTCGGTGTCGAGCCAGCGCCCGAGCCCGGGCAGCAGACGCAGGCCGAGCGCCACGCCGAGCGCCAGGCCCAGCCACGAGGCCGCCCGCATCAGCAGGCCCAGGCGGTATCCGCCGATCGCGGCGGCCACGAACAACCCCAGGATCACCACGTCGAGCAGGCTCACCGCCGGGCCGCCCCCGAGCGCGCTCGGCAGCGCCGGTCAGGCGAGCCAGCGGGCATGGGTGAGGAACCCGGTGTGGGCGACCATGCGATGGTCGGGCCGGACCGACTGGCCTTCGATGTGCCACGTGCGGTTGAGCACCTCGACGGTCTCGGCCAGCGCGAACCCGTGCTCGGCGAGGGCCTCACGCGTCTGCACGGCCTGGACGATCGAGGGCGTGTACGCAGCGAGGATCCCACCGGGCCGCAACGCAGCCCGAGCGTGCTTGACCACCTGCCAGGGCTCGGGCAGGTCGAGCACCACCCGGTCGACGCCGGTCTCGTCGATCCCCTCGTAGCAGTCGCGCAGCTCGACCCGGTAGCGCCCGGCCGCCTCCTCCCCGAGAAAGGCCAGCACGTTGGCCTGGGCGCGGGCGGCGAAGTCGGGCCGCAGCTCGTAGCCGGTCACCACCGCGCCGGCCCGCAGGAGGGTCATCGACAGGGCGCCGGAGCCGACGCCGGACTCGAGGATCCGGGCGCCGGGGAACACGTCGCAGATCATGAGCAGCGGCCCGAGGTCCTTCGGGTAGATCACCTGGGCGCCGCGCGGCATCTTGAGCACGAACTCGGCCAGGGTCGGGCGCAGCACCCGGTACGACGCCCCGTGCGTGGAGCGCACGATCGCGCCCTCCGCCGCGCCGATCAGCTCGTCATGGCGGAGGAAGCCGGCGTGGGAGTGGAACTGCGCCCCGGCCGTCAACGTCACGAGGTAGCGCCGGCCCTTCGAGTCGAACAGCAGCACCCGCTCGCCGGCCGTGAGCGGCCCGCTGCGGCTCACGGCTTGGGGCCGATCTGCACCGGGGTCGGCGCCCCGCCGGCCCGCTCGACCAGCCGGCAGAACGCGCACACCGCCGTCGGGGTGGGCGCGCCGCAGCGCTCGCAGCGCAGGCTCTCGCCCTCTTCGTGGTCGTCCCCGGCCTCGCCGCCGGGCCGCCCGGCGCGCAGCAGCGCCGACGCCCGATCGAGGAACCCGAAGTAGAAGTCGTGCTTCGAGCCGGGCGAGGCCAGCTCGATGTCGTTCAACGCCGCCTTGTAGCCGAGGTGGCGGTTGCCGGCGGCCATCGGGCACTCCTCCACCTGGTAGTCGATGCCGCGCAGCACGCAGTACGCCGCCATGTCCCGCTCGGTGAGGCGCACGAGCGGCTTCGCCTTGCGGGGGAACCCGTCCCCGGCGGGCAGCACCGGGAGCTGGCGGGCGAGGTACTCCATCTGCCAGCGCAGCACGTTGCCGAAGAGCACCGCCGCCTCGTCGTCGAGGTTGTGGCCGGTCACCAGCACGTCGTAGCCGCCGTCGAGCGCGGCCTTGTCGAACAGCCGACGCTTGGAAAGCCCGCACGCCGAGCAGGGCACGCGCTTGACCGCCTTCGCCGCCGACGCCACGTCGAAGCCGTAATCGCGGGGCAGGTCGACCTCGTGCAGCACGAGGCCTCGCTCCTCGGCGAAGGCGCGGGCGAAGGCGCCGGACTCGCCGGAGTAGCCCTCCTCGCCGCCGATGCCGAGCCCGATATAGAGGCCGTCGGCGTCGTAGCCCAGCTCCCGCAGGAGATCCCACACGGCCAGCGAGTCCTTGCCGCCCGACACCGCCACGAGCACCCGCTCGCCGGGCCGGATCATGTCGAACTGCTCGATGGCCTTGCGCACCTGGTCGCGGCACATGCGCAGGAAGTGCTCGCTGCAGTAGTTGGCGTTCTGGCGGCGCACGTCGATCACCGCCGGTCCGCGGCACACGCGGCACTTCACGCCGCGCCCCCCGAGATGACCGGACGGATCTCGACCACGTCGCTGTCGGCCAGCATCGCGTCGCCAGGCACGAGCGTGCCGTTCTGGATCACGAGCACCGACTCCCGGTTGAGCTGCAGCCGGTCGAGCACGGCGATCACGCTCGCCGGGCCGGGGAACGTGACCTCGCGGCGCGGGTTGCGGAGCAGCACCTTCACGGCGCTCATGATAGGGGCGCGTGGTCGCGCCGCTCCCCGCGCCGCCTGGTCAGGCGCGCCGACCGCCGTGGCGCTCCCGACGATGGGCCACGGTCAGGGTCTGGCCCGGCTTGAGCTTCTCCTTGTAGACCACCCGCTCCCGTCGCCGGCTGGCCGAGGCCAGCAGGCGCAGGCCGCTCATGGCCAGCGCCGCGTACGTCCAGGGCCCGCCCCGGCGCAGCGCCTGACGCACGAGCAGCCTCAGCAGCAGCCTCATACGCGGCGGATCTCGACGACCGTGCTGCGTCGCTTCCCGCTGCGCCGCCCCAACAAGAAGATCAGCACCACGACCACCACGGCGATGCCGGCGCCCACGTACGCGGCGTACCCCTTGGCCTGCTCGGCGACATCCTCGACCCCGCCCTGCAGCTCCCGGAACTTGGCCTCGATGTCGGCCCGGGTGACCTTTCCTGCTGTACCGCCTTCACGATCGCGTGCGTGGCTGGCGCTCATCGGGCGCTCCCTCCGGCCTCGTGGGCGGGGTCCGGCTGCCGGCCGCGGCGCCCCGCCCGGGAAATGGCCGCGGCCAGCACCCCGATCAGCGCCACCGCGCCGAGCAGCGTGATCGCGTACGGAACGAACGACCAGTTGCCGTCGAACGCGTCGCCCGTCTCGGTCTGGAGCAGGCGCAGCACGCCGAGCAGGACCAGCACCGCGGCCAGCGCCATGGCCGACGCCCCCGCCACGCCCCACGCCACATAGCGGGCGAGGCCCTTCAGCGGCTCGATCGTCTCCTGCTTCGCGTAGGCGACGACCAGGTCGCGCAGCTCCTGGCCGGTGGCGGCGAAGCCCTTCGGACCGCTGGCCCGGACGGCGCTCACCGCCGGCCCCGGGCGCCGCGGGTGTGCGTGCAGCGGGTGCTCGTGTCGCGGGTGCTCATACTGCGTGTGTTCATGCCCTGCTTGCGCTCGTCGTCACCATCACGGTCACCATCACGCCGTCACTCGTCGTCGTCGTTCATGGCCGCCCGCAGCGTGAGGAACTCGGCCTCGTCGCTCAGCAGGCTGGTGAGCACCGAGCAGCGCTCGGCGGCGGTGGGGATCTGCAGGATCTTGTGCCGGTCGAGCGCACCGAGCGGGCTCACCGACGCGGCCTGGAAGGTGCCGAGCACCGCGTCGTCGGGGAAGCTGAGATCGGCGTCGGGCACGTCGTGACCCAGGCGGCCGAGCAGGCCGAGCACCTGCCGGCACAGCTCCACCAGCCGCTGGTAGTCGGCCTCGCTCGGGGGCGCGGCGTCGGCCGGCTCGGCGAAATCCTCCACCTCGGCCCGCGGGTACGGCGCGTCGTCGAGCCAGCGCAGCACCCGGATCCGCCGGTCCCCCACCGTGATGAGGTGCCAACGCCCGTCGGGGAACTGCTGCGCGGCCACGATCGTGGCCACCGTGCCGATGCTCGTGCGCACGTCTCCCCCGCCGACCTCGCTGCCCCGCTCGATGAGCGTGACCCCGAACTCGCGGCCGGCCTCGATCACGTCCTGCATGAGGGCCCGGTAGCGGGGCTCGAACACGTGGAGGGGCAGCACCATCCCCGGGAACAGCACCACGCCGAGGGGGAACATGGGCAGCTCGGCCACGTTCGGACACTAGCCGCGCCGGCGGCGCCGGCCGGCCGCCCGGTCACGCGGGGGCCTTCGGGCTGAGCTCGGCGAGGCTGGGGCCGACCGGGTAGGTCACGAGCGCCTGGGCGATCTCGTCCTCGAGCTGCTTGTAGGCGTCGGGGTCGCGGCCGTTGACGATCGACGCGAACACCACCACCTCGCCCGGGGCGGTGTCGACGAAGCCGGCGAGCGAGCTCACCTCGGGCAGGCTGCCCGTCTTGGCCCGCACCCGCCCCGCCGCGGCAGTGGCGCCGAGCCGCTCGACCAGCGTGCCGGACTGGCCGGCCACGGCCAGCCCCTCGCCCAGCTTGGAGCTGCGCCCGGCGTTGACCAGCACCGACACGAGCTGGCTGCAGCTCAGCCGGTTGCCCGGGTCGAGGCCCGAGCCGTCGAGCAGCGCCTGTTCGGGCGCGGCGAAGCCGGCCTCGCCCAGCGCCTGGGCGATGGCGGCGACGCCCGCGGCGGTGGCGCCCGCCCCGCCCTTCACCTTGCCGATCTCCTTCACCAGGCTCTCGGCGATGTGGTTGTCGCTCTCGCGGAGCATGTGCCCCACCAGCTCCGACAGCGGCGCCGAGTCGACCGCGGCCAGCTCGCTCGCCCCCGGCGGCGCCACACCGACCGCGGTGGCGACCCCGCTGACCGACACGCCCCGCTCGGCGAGGAGGTCGCGCAGCACCTGGGCGGCGTGCAGCGCCGGCTCCTCCGCCGGGCGGCGGGCGCCCGAGCCCCCGAACTCCTGGCCGCTGGCCGGGAACGTGGTGAAGCCGCGGTTGACGGTCAGCGCCGAGAGCGGGCCGGTCTGGTTCTGGCTCACATAGCGCCGGGGCCAGGACCCCACGTAGCGCACCGCGTCGTAACGGGACTCGTCGCCCACCAGCCGGCCCCGGAGCTGGCGCACCCCCCGCGCCACCAGGCCGTCGGCCAGCGCGGCGAGATCGGTGTGCAGGTGCGGCTGCGCGACGAACGAGGCGGCGTGGGCCGCGGTCTCGAGGGTCGGGTCGCCGCCGCCCACGAGATAGAGGTCGCCGGTCAGCACCCCGCCGCTCGGCGGCGTGACCGAGGCGAGCGAGGTGTGCAGCTTGTGGTCGGGGCCGAGCAGGCGCAGCGCCGCCCACGCCGTGACCACCTTCTGGGTCGAGGCCGGGGTCAACGCCGCGGCGGCCTGCTTGTCGATGATTCGGCGGCCGCCGGCGGCGGTGACCGCCGCGCAGGAGCTGCTCGGGGCCTCGTCGGCGGCGCCGAGCACCGCGTTGGCGAGCGCCGTGTCTCGTCCCGGCACGGCCAGCGTGGCCGGCAGGCGCCGCGCGGAGAGAGAT
>JBJXGF010000219.1:0-7886 GCA_046153015.1 Acidimicrobiales bacterium
GGCTCACGCCGACGGCCGCGCGGGCCGGCGCCCTCGTGGTCGTGGCCAACCGGCTGCCGGTGCAGCAGGTGGTCGGGCCTGACGGCGGGGTGCAATGGCGGGCCAGCCCCGGCGGCCTCGTGTCGGCCGTGGAGCCGGTCATGGCCGGTGAGGGCGGCGTCTGGATCGGCTGGACGGGCGCGTCGGGCGAGCCGCCGGCGCACTTCGCGCCCCCCTCGGACGACGACACGCTGGCCCGCAGCGCGTTGCAGGCCGTGGCCCTCTCCGAGCAGGAGAAGCAGCTCTACTACGACGGCTTCTGCAACGGCACCATCTGGCCCCTCTACCACGACGCTATCGAGCGCCCGGAGTTCCATCGGGAGTGGTGGCAGACCTATGTGGCGGTCAACCGGCGCTTCGCCGGCCGGGCCGCCGACGCCGCCGGTCCGGGCGCCACCGTGTGGGTGCACGACTACCAGCTGCAGCTCGTGCCCCGCTTCCTGCGCGAGCTCCGCCCGGACGTGCGGATCGGCTTCTTCCTCCACATCCCGTTTCCCCCTCAGGAGCTGTTCATGCGGCTCCCGTGGCGGCGGGAGGTGATCGAGGGCCTGCTCGGGGCGGACCTCGTCGGCTTCCAGGTGCCGGTCGGCGCGCAGAACTTCATCCAGCTCGCGAACCGGCTGGCGGGCGCGGTCGGCGAGGGGGAGGAGCTGCACTGGCGGGACCGCACCGTCCGCGTCGGCGCGTTCCCCGTCTCGATCGACCGGGAGCGCTTCGAGCGTCTGGCCGATCGGCCCGAGGTGCGCCAGCGGACGCTGTCGCTGCGGCGGCGGCTCGGCTCGCCGCGCACCGTGCTGCTCGGGGTCGATCGCCTCGACTACACGAAGGGGATCGACATCCGGCTGCGGGCCTTCTCCGAGCTGCTCAGCGAACGCTCCCTGCACGCGTCCGACTCGGTGCTCGTGCAGGTGGCCGTGCCCAGCCGGGAGGAGGTCGGCGGCTACGCGCAGGTGCGGGAGCGGGTCGAGCGGATGGTGGGCGAGATCAACGGGAACTACGGCCAGGTCGGCCTCCCCGCGGTGCACTACCTGCACCGGGACCTCCCCCAGCGCGAGCTCGTCGCGCTGTATCGCGCCGCCGACGTGATGCTCGTGACCCCGTTCCGGGACGGTCTCAACCTGGTGGCCAAGGAGTACGTGGCCACCCGGCTCGACGACACCGGCGTGCTGGTGCTCTCCGAGTTCGCCGGCGCCGCCCGGGAGCTCTCGCAGGCGCTGCTGGTGAACCCGTACGACCTCGATGGCATGAAGGAGGCGATCCGCCGCTCGGTCACGATGCCCGCCGACGAAGCGGCCCGGCGGATGCAGGCGCTGCGCCGCCAGGTGGCCGAGCACGACGTGCACGCCTGGGCCCGCTCGTTCCTCGCCGCCCTCGAGGGCTGAGGGGCGCCTCAGCGCGGGCGGGTCATCGGGGCGAGGTCGGCCGAAGGGCGCGGCGAGGGCGCGACGCCGGCTTCGCCGAGCCGGCGGCGCAGCTCCTCCAGGCTGGCCCGCAGCAGACGGGACACGTGCACCTGGCTCACCCCGACCTGCTGCGCGATCTCGTTCTGGGTCAGGTCCTCGAAGAACCGGAGGAAGACGATGCGCCGCTCCCGCGGCGCGAGCTCGTTCAGCAGCTCCCGCAGGGCCACGCGGGTCTCCGCGCCCGCCAGCGACAGATCCTCGAACGCCAGCGCCCGGGCGTCGTCGCCGGGGCCGTCCTCGCCCGCACGCTGGCTGAGCGAGCTGGTGCGGTACGCCCAGCCGGCCTCGATCGCCTCGAGCACGTGGTCCTCGCTCACGTCGAGGCGAGCGGCGATCTCCTCGAGCCGCGGCGGGCGGCCGAGGTCGTGGGTGAGGCTCTCGACCGCGCCCGAAAGGGCGAGGTGCAGCTCCTTCGCCCGGCGGTTCACCCGCACCGCCCAGGTGGCGTCGCGGAAGTGGCGGCGCAGCTCGCCCATGACCGTGGGAAGCGCGAACGTGGCGAAGGACGAGCCGTACTCGGGGTCGAAGCGCTCGACCGCCTTGAGCACGCCGAGCTGGGCCACCTGCAGCAGGTCGTCGAAGGGCTCCCCGCGATTGGTGAAGCGCCTCGACGCGACCGCCGCGATCCACCGGCAGCTCTCCACCAGCTCGTTGCGCACCGCCCGGTCGCCGGTGGCCCGGTAGTGACGGAACTTCTCCATGAGCTGCTGCTGCTCCGCCTTGTCGGCCTCCCGCAGCCGCCAGCTGCCCTCGTCGCCCGGTCCGGCGGCGGGCGGCGCGCCGGCGGGCAGTGTTTCGTGCGCTGCGTCGTCAGACCCCATCGGTCCTCGCCGGTCCTCGCTTGGTCGTCGCTCGCTTGCCGCGGCTGATCGGGATGGGCAGAAGGCCAGTCGCCCTGGCCGGCCGGCTCGAGGGCGGGTCCTCCAGGGTTAGCCCCCTCGACCCGGGCCGAAACCCGTTATCGGCGGCTGTGCCGGTCCGGCCGTTGGCTGTGCCCGCCCGGCCGTTCGCTGTGCCGCGCCTCGGTTTAGGGTGAGGTGATGACACCCGGCGCCCGGGCGCGACCAGGCCGAGCGGCGGCGGTGCTGCAGGCGGCGCGCATCGTGCTCGTGCTGCTGGTCGCGCTGGCCGCCGCCTGCGGCGCCGATGCGTCGGCGCAGCGCAGCGGGGAGGCGAGCACCGCGGAGCAGCTGGCCGCCGAGGCGGAGCGCAACGGCGCCGACGCGGCCGCCCCTAGCGCTGCAGCGGCCTCGACGACCGCCGCGGCGCGGCCCTCCTCGACCGTCCGGCCGGCGCCCACGACCCAGCCTGCCGCCGCCCGAGACGAGTCCGGCCTGCTCATGGTGGCGGCGGCGAAGCTGCCCCCCGAGGCGCGGCGCACGCTGGCGCTCATCGAGGCCAGCGGGCCGTTCCCCTACGAGCGGGACGGGATCGTGTTCAACAACCGGGAGGCCATCCTGCCGAAACGGGTCCGGGGCTACTACCACGAGTACACGGTGCCCACGCCCGGGGAGCGGGACCGGGGGGCGCGGCGCATCGTCACCGGCGAGGCCGGCGAGCGGTACTACACCGCCGACCACTACGAGAGCTTCGTGCGGGTGGCGCCGTGAGCAGACCCAACGCGGCCGGGCGGCCGGGCTTTGCCGAGCCGGCGCTGCAGACCGTCGAGCTTCCGGCCTCCGAGGCCATCGCCGCCGCCGCGGCGGCCGGTCTACACGTGCACCTCGTCGACGCGCGCCGTCCGATGGGCAAGCCCGAGGTGTTGGCCGCGCTGGCCGCCGCCCTCCGGTTCCCCGCCTGGTCCGGCGCCAACTGGGACGCCCTGGCCGACTCGCTGGGCGATCTCTCGTGGCTGCCCGCAGGCGGGCACGCCCTGGTGATCGACGCCGGCCCGGGCGAGCTCGGCCCCGCGTGGTCGACCGCGCTCGAGATCCTCGCCGAGGCGGTGGCCGAGCAGGCCCCCCGGGCCCGTCCGCTGCACGTGGTCGTGGTGGCGGTGGCGGCCGGCGCCGGGGGCGAGGCCGCGGGCCCGAACCCGCGCTAGCGCTGCGCTCGTAGCCAGCCTCCGGCGCCGGTGGCCGCGCCCGGCGGGGGGTGTTAGACAGGGGCATGCCCGCTGTCATCGTCGACGCAGCCGGACCGGACCGCCTGCCCGAGGTGTCCGAGGTCCACGAGAAGAGCCTCCAGGAGGTCGAGCACTACTACTGGACGGCCGAGCCAGGGCCGAACGACTTGGTGCTCGTCGCCCAGCGGGGCGGACCGGCCATCGTCGGGTACCTCGTCGCCACGATCGAGGGCGCCACCGCCCAGATCTGGGAGCAGGCGGTGCTGCCCGAGCACCGGGGGTTCTCGGTGGGGCGGGCCCTGCTCGCGGAGCTGGCGCTGCGGGCGTCTCGGGCGGGCTGCAAGGAGATCGTGATCGACCCGAGCGAGCAGCTCGACGACGACCGGCTGCGGGACTACTACCGGCAGTGGGGCTTCGCCGAGTCCGGTGCGCCCGACGCCCGCCGTCCGCACAACCGGATCCACACCACGCCCCGCGCCCTCGCCGCCGCCACCGCCTCAGGGGACTGACCGGCCGTGGGCCCCCTCGCCGGCGTGAAGATCATCGAGCTGTTCTGCATCGGCCCCGGCCCCTTCGCCGGCATGCTGCTCTCCGACATGGGGGCCGACGTGCTGCGGGTCGACCGGCCCGAGGAGCAGGAGTACGGCTACCCCGACCATCCGTACCGCACGCTGTGGCGCAACCGCCGTTCGGTCCGGATCGACCTGAAGACCGCGGAGGGCGTCGAGACGCTGCTGCGCCTCGTCGAGCAGGCCGACGGGCTGATCGAGGGCAACCGGCCCGGCGTGACCGAACGCATGGGCATCGGGCCCGACGCCTGCCTCGCCCGCAACCCTGCGCTGGTCTACGGCCGGATGACGGGCTGGGGCCAGGAGGGCCCGCTCAACCAGCGCGCCGGCTTCGACCTGAACTACATCTCGCTCACCGGCGCGCTGTGGGCGCTGGGCGAGGCCGACCGGCCGCCGACGCCGCCGCTCATCATGGCGGGCGACTTCGGCGGCGGCGGGGCCTTCCTGGCGCTGGGCATGGTCTCGGCCATCCTCGAGGCTCGCCAGAGCGGTCAGGGCCAGGTGGTCGACGCCGCCATCCTCGACGGCGCGGCCAACCTCATGGCCTACGTCTACGGCAACCTCGCCGGCGGCGCGTGGCGCAACGAGCGGGCCGCCAACAGCGTCGACGGCGGCAACTGGCTCTACCACGTGTACGAGTGCGCCGACGGCCGCTACGTGTCGGTGGCGGCCCTGGCCGGCAAGTTCCGGCGGGTGTTCCTCCAACGGCTCGGGGTCGACCTCGAGGCCGAGGGCCTCGGCGACCCCGACGACCCGGCCCGCTGGCCCGCGTACCGCGCCGCGTTGAGCGCCGCGTTCCGGGGGCGCACCCGGGACGAGTGGGTCGCCCACTTCGACGGCGGCGACGACTGCGTGGCCCCCGTGCTCGACCTCGACGAGGCGCCCCGCCACCCCCACAACGTCGCCCGCCGCGCCTTCGTGGAGCACAGCGGGGTGGTGCAGCCGGCGCCCGCGCCCCGCTTCTCCCGCACGCCGTCCGAGATCAGCCGCCGGCCCCCCACGCCGGGCGAGCACACCGACGAGGCGCTGGCCGAGTGGGGCCTCGATCCCGCCGAGATCGCCGGGCTGCGCGCCGCGGGCGCGGTGTCCTGAGCGCGCCGCTGCTCACCGTGCGTTCGGCGTACGCCGTGCGGTAGACCATGGGAAGCTGAGGGGGAGAGCTCGACGGATCTCGACGGGCCTGTCGGGCTGCAGAGAGGAAGGTCACGTGACTCGCGAAGGCGCGCCGAAGGCGCTCGGACACCTACGGATCTGCGACTTCACCGGGCAGCTGGCCGGGGCCGGCGCCACTCGCTTCCTCGCCGCGTTCGGCGCGCAGGTGATCCGCATCGAGGATCCGACCAACCGGGGCCGGTGGGACATCCTGCGCGGCGCGCCGCCGTTTCCCGACAAGCGGCGCGGCAACGAGCTCGGCTCGGCGTTCAACAACCACAACGTCGAGAAGCTGGGCATCACGCTCAACGTGAAGCACGAGCGGGGCCGGGAGCTGCTGCGTGAGCTGGTGAAGGTGTCCGACGTGGTGAGCGAGAACTTCGCGGCCGGCGTGATGAACCGGCTCGGCTTCGGCTACGACACGTTGAAGGAGCTCAAGCCCGACATCATCTACGTGTCCAACTGCGGTTTCGGGGGCACCGGGCCCTACTGGCGGTACAAGTCGTGGGGGCCGATCGCGCAGGCGATGTCGGGCCTCACGCTGCACTCGGGCCTGCCCGACATGCCGCCGGCGGGCTGGGGCTACTCCTACATGGACCACACCGGCGGCTACTACATGGCCATCGGGATCCTCGCCGCGCTGCTCCATCGCAGCCGGACGGGGGAGGGCCAGTGGGTCGACATGTCCTGCACCGAGGCGGGCGCGGCGCTGAACGGCCCGGCGCTGCTCGACTACACGGTCAATGGCCGCGGCGTGCGCCGCCCCGGCAGCCCCGACACCAACCGCAGTCAGTGGGCGCCGCACGCGCCGCACGGCATCTACCCCGCCCGCGGCGACGACGAGTGGATTGCGTTGGCCTGCCGCAGCGACGACGAGTGGCGCATCCTCGCCTCCGAGATCGGTGAGCCCTGGGCCGGTGAGCCCCGGTGGGCCGACTACGCCGGCCGGGCCGGCGCGCAGGACGAGCTCGACAAGCTGATCGGCGCCTGGACCGCCCACCACGACCGCTGGCAGCTCGCTGGCCGGCTGCGCCACGCCGGCATCCCGGCGGCCGCCGTGTCCCGGCCCGACGAGCGAATCGACGACGACGCGAACACCGCCGCCTGGCCGCTGTGGCCGACGGTCGAGCATCGCGAGATCGGCCAGATCCGGGTCGACGGCATGCCGGTCCACCTCTCCGAGACCGACTGGACGATCGAGCGGGGCGCGCCCTGCCTGGGCGAGCACAACGACATGGTGTACAGCGAGGTGCTCGGCCTCTCGGCGGCCGAGATCGACCAGCTGCGCGAGGAGGGCGTGATCTGATGGCGGGCGCGTTGACCGGCTTCCGGGTGGTGGAGCTCTCGAACGAGCGCAGCTGCTACGCCGGCAAGCTGATGGCCGACATGGGGGCCGACGTGATCCTCGTCGAGCCGCCCGGCGGCGACGTGATGCGCACCTACGGGCCGTTCCTCGACGACGAGCCGGGCCCCGAGCGCAGCCTGTACTTCTGGCACTACAACACCTCCAAGCGGGGCATCGTGCTCGACCTCGAGGCCGATGAAAGCCGGGCGCAGCTGCGCCGGCTGATCGCCTCGGCCGACGTGGTGCTCGAGGCGGAGATCCCTGGCCGCCTCCACGCCGTCGGGCTCGACTACGAGGATCTCCGCGCCGCGCACCCGCAGCTCGTCTGGTGCTCGATCACGCCGTTCGGCCGGGACGACCCGAAGAGCAAGGAGCCCGCGAACGACCTCACGATCCTGTCGGCCGGAGGCCCCGTCTGGAGCTGCGGGTACGACGACCATTCGATCCCGCCGGTGCGGGGAGGCGGCAACCAGGGCTACCAGATCGGGTGCCACTTCGGCGTCATGTCGGTCCTGACCGCGCTGCTCTACCGCGACGCCGGCGGCGCCGGGCAGCTGATCGACGTGAACATGCACGCCGGCGCCAATGTGACCACCGAGGTCGCCACCTACGGCTACCTCGCCGCCGGGCAGGTGGTGCAGCGCCAGACCGGCCGCCACGCCGCCCACCGCCCCACCGACGACACCCAGGTGCTCTGCGCCGACGGGAACTACGCCAACACCGGTGTGCCGCCCCGTCGGCCGGCGGAGTTCGCCGCCATCGGGGAGTGGCTCACGGCCTGCGGGCTCGACGACGAGTTCCCCGAAGCGGCGGTGCTGGCGCTCAGCAACGAGTACGACCACTTCAGCCAGGCCATGATCGCCGAGGATCCGCTGGTCGGCGAGATCTTCGGGGCCGGCCGCGAAGCGGTGAAGCTGATCGCCTCGAAGCTCACGGCGCAGGAGTACTTCATCGGCTCGCAGGAGCGGGGCATGGCCGCCGGCGCGGTGATCGCCCCGGAGGACGTGTTCAGCGACCCGCACTTCGTCGACCGCGGCTTCCCCGTGCAGGTCGAGCACGAGGACCTCGGCCGCACGTTCACCTACCCCGGCGCGCCGATCAAGTTCAACGGCAGCCCCTGGCAGATCACCCGCCGGGCGCCGCACCTGGGCGAGCACACGAGCGAGGTCCTCGCCGAGCTCGGCTGAGCGCAGCGAAGCCGACACGACCGAGCGAGCGCCAGCGAGCCGGGCGTGGATGGGGTCTGGGGGCGC
>JBJXGF010000221.1:0-6017 GCA_046153015.1 Acidimicrobiales bacterium
TGCGATTCGTGCGCGGCCCAGTAGGCCCCGAATTCGCAGTACACGCAGCGGCCGGCCGTGTCGGTGGCGCCGGGCTCGCCGCACTCGACGCAGAAGCGTTCGGTTTCGTCGTGGCCGGCCATCATGCGACCTCTTTCGTGTCGAGGGTTTCGAGGGCGTCGAGTTCGGCGAGAGCTGCGCCCGGTTCGGTGAGGAGAAGCCCGGCGGGTATCGGGCGGTTGAACGCTGGGCGGAGCCAGCCGGTGAGGGTTCCGCGGCCGCGGCCACGGTCGAGGATTTCGAGGTCGGCCCAGCCGCCGGCGGCTTCGAGGGCTTGGGCGGCGGCGGCGAGGTCGGCGACGGTTTGCCCGCGGGCGGCGCGTACCTGCCAGACGAGCCCTGCGCCGCCGGCGACGACTCGGCCGCCGCGGATGGCGGGGAGCCATTCGACTACGGGGCGGCGGTCGCGGGTGGCTGAGGGGCGGCCCCAGGCGGGGCGTTCGTCTTTGACGGCGAGCCCGGCGGAGCGGGCGATGGACGGCCACGCGCACCGCCACCAGATGCGGCGGGCGGTGCGGCCGATCCAACCGGGCCGCGGGTAGTAGCCGGCGAGGTTCGCGGCGATGGCGGCGAGACATGGGGCGACGAGGATGGCGTAGCCGGCGAGCGAGCCGTGCACGGCGGCGGCGAACCCTGCGACCCAGACGGCCACGCCGAAGGGGAGCAGGATGACGGCCGGCCCGTAGCGGCGGATAAGGAGCCCGAGGCGGGTGGGGCCGGGCTGCCGGGCGGTGACGACCACCACCGCGGCAGCGCCGGCGGCAAGGATGCCGAGCAGGATCATTCCGGGACCCGGGTGATCGTCAGCGGCTCACCGATCTCGGTGGTCGTGGTTTCGGCGGCGGGGATGAACTTCTCGCCGCGGAGGTCGCCGAGCTGGAACCAGGAGCGGCCGAACAGGAGCAGCGCGAGAAGCGCCAGGAGGAGCGCCAGGGCGGCGAGGGCGACGACTGCGGGACTCGACCAGCGGGTCCCGAGCGAGTAGTGGCGGCCGGGCGGGCGGTTCATCGGGCGCTGCCGAACAGGCTCGGGCCGGACCAGCGGGTACCGGCCCAGGCGTCGAGCTGCGCGCCGTGCAGGTCAGACTCGTAGGTCAGCCAGGCCTTGGCCTGGCGGTACATGCGGTCGGCGCGGGCTTCGGCGGCGGTCTTTGTGCAACCGTGGCAGCCGGCGGCTTTCTCGGTGCTGCGCATCGCCTCGGCGAGGGCTTCGCGGGCGGCGGCGTGGAACAGGGACTCGGGAGCGGTAATCATGGGTGTGTCTCTCGTTTCTGATGATGGGGGCGGGGACTTCGGGCCAGCAGGGCGGGCAACCCTGCTGGCCCTTCACGGTTAGGGGGCTAGGGCGTCGAGGATGAACCGGCGGAGCTGCTCGACGTCGAGGCCTTCAGCGTCGGGCGACCAGTAGGCCTGTTCGATTTCGGCGGTGCGTGGGTGGTCGATCGGGCAGCGGCCGCCGGAGCGGATGGTGAGCACCACGGCAGCCTCGAGGTAGGAGACCGGCTCCATGCCGGTCACCCGGCGGCCGCGTCGGCGGTCGCGTCGGCGGCGGCTGCGGTGGGGGTGGTGCGCCGGCGGGCCGGTTCGGGCGTGTCCAGGTCGAGCGCCTTGAGCCGCCAGTCGGCCTTCACATACCGGCCGATGTCCTCGCGGTCGGGGACCGACAGGACGGCGACGAGCCCTTCGGCGACGATCACGGAGCCCGGCGCGATCTTCGGGTCGGGTTCGGCGGGGACGGTCAGCTCGACGGTGCGCCCGTCGGGGTCGTACTTGTGGTCCGGGGGGAACATGGCGGTGGCGATCCAGTCGCCGCGCTCGCTCTTCTTGCCGGCGATGAGCCGCATACCGGCCGGGAGCACAACCGGGATGCCGCGGCTCTCCAGTGTCGGCCACTCGTCGGTGCCGGTGAGCTGGTCGCAGTAGAGGGTGATGGCTGAGCTGGCGTTACCGGGCCGACCGGACCTGTAGTAGCGGCGGAGGCGAACGTCGTCGCCGGCGACGAGGACGGGCCCGAGGTCGCCGGTGTAGGGACGGGTCGTGCGAACGCGGATCTCCACGCCGCCCCGTTCGGACGGGACGAGCAAACGGCCGGTGTAGATCAACTCGCCGGTCTGCTCCGCCACCTTCTGTTGGACGGCTTCGACGAGGACGGCGGGCCCGAACTTGGGCATGTCGATGCGGATGACTTGCATGGGTGGTGGCTCCTGTTGAGCGGCCCCCGATGGGGGCCTCCTGGGCTGTAGCCTCTCCCTTTGAGCGGCTACACCTACTCACCATAGAGCCTCTCAATCTGAGAAGCAATAGTCTGGGAGTGATTGAGTTGCAGGCAGGTACGGTTTGCCCCATGAGCATGAGACCCTTGCAAGAGGCGCTGATGGCCAGCGCTGGGGAACGAGCGGCCGTGCTCGACTACCTCAAGGCGCACGCACCTCACGACGCGGACCCGCTCATGGTGGTGGCCTACTGGGCGGCGATAGCCGACCTCGCGAGGGACTTGCTGCAAGAAGCTGGGGAACAAGCCAGAGCGAAGGGGCACACCTGGTCAGCGATCGGCCTCGCCTACGGGTTTCGGTCACCAAGCGCTGCATCGCGGAAGTTCGGGCGCAGCTAACTGGCGAGGAACACGGCAGCGGCCCCCTCGGCCTCTAGTCCGGGGGGGCCGTTGCGCGTCGGCGGGGCGGGCGGGCGGACCGACCCCAGCGATCTAGGCGGCGGTGGTGCGCCGTGCCTTGCCCTGTGTGGGTAGCTGTGGGCTACCGGGATGCCTCCGGCGGATCACACCGCCGGAGGTCACCCGCTAACCCCTGCCCTGCCTAGCTGTGCCCCGCCCTGCCCTGCCCAGCCCAGCCACGCCATGCCATTGCCTTGCCCTGTGTTGGTAGCCGGAGCTACCGGAACGCCCCCCGAGGATCACTCCCCGGGAGGTCACCCGCTAACTGCTGCGTACTCTAGGCGGCGGTGCGCCCTCGGCGGCGGGTTATCTGCCGGGCGCGGAGGGCGGTGCCGCCCCAAAGCCCTTCGAGCTGCGGGTCGGCGAGCGCGTACTCGGCGCACTCGCGGTTCACGGGGCAGCTGGCGCAGAGGGCGATGACCCGACGGTGCGCCTCGGGCGACCGGGACCCGAAGAAGGCGTCGCAGCCTGTCCCGCGGCACGCTGCTCGTTGCTGCCAGGCGGGGCGGCGGGCGGCGAGCCGGACGAGCAGGTCGGCGAGTTCGAGCTCGGCGACCCGGGCGACCGGGTCGGACGTATCGGCTTCGAGCGCCAGGTCGGCGCGTACCCATCGCACGCGGTTCAGGCTATAGCGCGGCACCGCCCCCGCGCCCGGGAACAGGAGAACCGGGCGGGGGGCGGTACGCTGCGCCGCTGCGAGGTGTCGGCCGACGCAGAACTAGCGGGCGACGCCGCGAAGGACGAGGAGCCGCCTGCGGACCGCGGGATCGGACATGGCACGACGGCGGCGTGCCGGTGCGGGTCTCGATCCGGGCCCACGCCCAGCCGGCCCCGGGGCCACCACAGCGCTCGTGTTGGGGTAGGCGGGCGCCGGCGTCAAACCCGCTTCGACCAGGTCGATCTTGAGCAGCTCGCGGCGATCGCCAGTCGCCGACCACTTGTCGCCGCCCTCGGGCACGCGGAATGCGAAGCTCTGGCCGTACAACCCGCGTTGAGCGCCCCGTACGAGCAGCTCGGTCGCGGCCGCCCTGAAGATGTACCCGCGGCCAAACAAGCCCTCGTTGCGTTCTTCGAGCTCGGTCCACCAGCCGACCGGGCACATGCCGATCGTGTCCCGGCCGTGGCTGGCTTGCATGAGCACGCGGCCGGCTCCGGTGCGGGCGATCGACGCGGCGAACGCGCCCTTCCGGATGGACTCGGTGAACCGGCGGCCGCCCTCAACGATCGTCGTCGGCGTGTTGAACCTGGCGATCCACCCTTCGACCGGATGGTCGCCGGACGGGTGATGCGATTCGGAGACGGTGGGGCGTTCGTCGGCGCGGCCGGCGACAGCTGAACGCCATTCGAGCGGGCCGGCGGTTCTCACGCTGCGCCTGGCCCGTCAGGGTTCATCCGGCTCGGATGCCTGCGCATGCGGGTGTGCGGCACGACGCGCTCGTCGGCGTCGTCGGCCCGGGCGACGGTCGGGACGCTCAGTTCGAGCCATTCGCCGAGCAGTCCGGCGGCGAGTTCGGCGGCGGTGACGCCGTGGCGGGCGGCGCGCTGGTCGAGCTGGGCGAGCTGCTCGACGCTGAGATCCACGTTCATCGGTTGAAGATCCTTCGGCGGGGGGCGGGGCGGGCGTCGGCGAGGGCCGCGGCTACGGCGGCCGCTACCTGCTCGTCGACGGTCGCCGGTTCGGGGGCGAGGAACTGGGCGAGGGCGGCTTCGGCGCGGCCGACGGCGGCCAGCTCGCGGCGTTCGAGCTCCCGCTGGTCGGCGAGCCAAGCGGCGATCCGGCCGCGTTGGGCTCGGTGGGCGGCGACCGTCTCGGGCCAGCTCGGCAACCGGCCGTACTCGCGGGCCAGCGCAGGGAACTGGGCGGCGAGTTGGGCGTCCTCGGCCTGGAGCTGCGCGATCCGGATCCGGGCGGCGCCGAGCCGATCCTCGGCGGCTTCCAACGCGCATTCGAGGTCGCGGCGGCTAGACGGCACGTAGGTGAACCTCCTCGGGGCGGCGGGCGGCGAGGGCGGCGGTGTGCTGGGCGACCAGGGCGGCCCAGCGGGCTTCGGTCGCGGCGAGACTCTCCCGTTCGTGTTCAAGCCGGGCGGTCAGGTGTTCGGCGCGGGCGGCGGCCGGGACGAGCAGCTGGCGGAGCCCGCCGACCTCGGTTTCGGCGGCGGCGATCAACCCGCCGCGGTACGGGCGGATCTGGCGGGCGTGTTCGGCCCAGGTTTCGAGCACCACGACCTTGGCTTGGATGCGGGCGACCTCGGCTACAGCGCCGACGGCGGCGGAATCGAGCAGTTCGACCTGAGCCCGTTGGGCGGCGAGTCCGACAGCGGCCGGCCGGTGCTCGGGCAGCGGCAGCCCGTCTCGGGTGCCGGAGGGCGCGTCGGCTAGGGGCATCAGCGCCAGACCTCGAACAGGGTGACGGCGAGCGACGACACGAGGAGTTCGCCCCGGTCGCGGCCGTCTGGTCGCGGGAACCACTGGCCACCGGGGCGGATCTCGGTCCCCTCGATGAGCGCGAGATCGTTCCCGCGGTTCACGATCCGGGCGATCGGCTCGGGCCCGAAGTCGCGTAGGTGGGTGCCGGCGTGAATGGCGGCCGGGCCGACGGACTCACCCCAGGGCTTGCGCTGCTGCTCGGCGGGCGTCCGATGGTTGCCGGGCTGGCGGAACTGGTCGGTCACTCGGCGCTTTCCAGTTCGGACAGCCGGCGGTCGAGGTCGGCGAGGATGCCGGCGAGGTAGCCGGAGCGGCGCTGACCGGCTGCGGCGGCACGACGGTCGAACCGGTCGAGCATCTCCCGCTGCGGGACTCGGATACTCGTGATGGTGCCCTTCACAGCAACAATTGTAAGTGATCGGCGGGGCCCGTTTGTGGCTTAGTGCGAGTTGATCGACGCGAGCGGGCACCACGAGTCGTGCTCGACAAGAATTCGTGTCATGCCGAGGGTGACGTCGGGATCGCAGACACAGCCGGCGGAACGGGCTGTGAGTCGGACTAGTTGCGCGATATCGGCCGCCCACGCGGCGAGGTCGGCGCTGTAGGGGATTACTAGCCCGGGTTCCTGGCTGGTGGTGTGCCGGGAACGCGGCCGCGGATGCTGCTTGCCACTCATGGGGGTGGGTGTCCTTTCCGGTTCGGAATGTTCACTCTGCGTGGTTTCTTGTTATGGGGCCTCACAGGTGGGGGAATCGACCGGGCCCCGGGCCCCCCCTTAAGGGGGGGGGCCCCGGGGCCCGGTCGATTCCCCCACCTGTGAGGCCCCATAACAAGAAACCACGCAGAGTGAACATTCCGAACCGGAAAGGACACCCACC
>JBJXGF010000150.1:0-6246 GCA_046153015.1 Acidimicrobiales bacterium
CGCCCTGCAGGCCGAGCACGCCGACGGTGCGGCCCGCGCCGGCCGGCGCCGGCGCGGGATCAGACGCGGGGACCGCGGCGGCGCCCACCTGGGGGCACCGCCTGCGCGCCGGGGCCGGCGCCCGTGCTCGACCTCGCCACGCTCACCAGCCCCGGTCGGCGAGCTTCACCGCCAGCTTGTCGATCTCCTGGCCGACCATCGCCGGGCCCAGGCCGCGGCTGACCTTCGCCAGTATCTCGGCGTCACGGAAATGGGTGGTGGCCTCGACGATGGCCTTGGCCCGGACCGCCGGGTTGTCGCTCTTGAAGATCCCCGAGCCGACGAAGGTGGCCTCGGCGCCGAGCTGCATCACCAGCGCCGCGTCGGCCGGCGTGGCGATGCCGCCGGCGCAGAACAGCGGCACGGGCAGCGCGCCGGTCTCGGCCAGCTCCTGCACGAGGCCCACCGGGGCCCGCAGCTGCTTGGCCCAGTCGTACAGCTCGGCCGAGTCGGCCTGGGTGATCTTCCGGATGTCGCCCAGGATCGAGCGCAGGTGGCGCACGGCTTCGACGATGTTGCCGGTGCCCGCCTCGCCCTTGGAGCGGATCATCGCCGCGCCTTCCGAGATGCGCCGCAGCGCCTCGCCGAGGTTGGTGGCGCCGCACACGAACGGCACGGTGAAGGCCCACTTGTCGATGTGGTGCGCCTCGTCGGCCGGGGTGAGGACCTCGCTCTCGTCGACGTAGTCGACGCCGAGCGCCTGGAGGATCTGCGCCTCGGCGAAATGCCCGATGCGGGCCTTGGCCATGACCGGGATCGTGACCGCGGCCTTGATCCCCTCGATCAGCTCGGGGTCGCTCATGCGGGCGACGCCGCCGTCGCGGCGGATGTCGGCCGGCACGCGCTCGAGGGCCATCACCGCGCTGGCCCCGGCGTCCTCGGCGATCTTGGCCTGATCGGCGGTGACCACGTCCATGATCACGCCGCCCTTGAGCATCTCCGCCAGCCCGCGCTTGACCCGGAAGGTGCCGGTCTGCTGCGTACCCTCAGCCATGGGTTCAGTGTAGAGCCCCAGGCCGGGGCGCCCGGTCACAGCTCGCGCAGGGCGGCGATGCGCTCGTCGAGGGGCGGGTGGGTGGCGAAGAGCCGGTTCAGCCAGGAGAGGCGGCCCTGCTCCTTGCTCTGGGGGGTCGGCTCCTCGATCCAGAGGTGAGCGGTGGCCCGGCTGCTCGAGTGCACGACCGTGCTGTCGGCCTTCAGCTTCTCCAGCGCGGAGATCAGGCCCGGCGGGTAGCGGGTCATCTCCACGCCCGAGAAGTCGGCCAGCGCCTCGCGCCGGCGGCTCACCGCGAGCTGCATGACCTTCGCCACGATCGGCGCGACGATCAGCAGCACCAGGCCCACCACCACGAGGATCGCGCCGGCCGGGTTGTTGTTGCTGTCGTTGTCGCGGCGGCGGCCGCCGATCCCGCCCCAGAACATGAACCGGAACGACAGGTCGGCCACCAGCGCGATGATCCCCACCATCGTCACCGCCAGCGTGGACACCAGAATGTCGTAGTTCTTGATGTGCGACAGCTCATGGGCCAGCACCCCTTCGAGCTCCACCCGGTTGAGCTTCTGGAGCAGGCCGGTGGTCACCGCGATGGCGGCGTGCTGGGGGTTGCGCCCGGTGGCGAAGGCGTTCGGCGCGTCGTCGTGCACCACGTAGAGCCGCGGCTTGGGCAGCCCGCTGGCGATGCAGAGGCCCTCCACCAGGTTGTGCAGCCGGGCGTACTCCTCGACCGTGGCCGGTTTGGCCCGGCTCACCGCGAGCGCGATCGAGTCGGACTTCCAGTACCCGACCCAGGTCGAGGCGATCGTGACGACGATGGCGATGAGCGACGCCCACGCGCCGAAGCCGAAGGCGTAGGCCACCACGAAGATGAAGGCGAGGGTGAAGAGAGCGAAGCAGGCCACGAGCAGGGCCGAGCGTCGCTTGTTCTGAGCTACCTGGTCGTACACCGGTTCTCGGGGACCGCCGCCGCTCTAGAACTTGACCTGCACGTTGCCCCGTGCCTCGTCGTCGGCCTCGAAGTACTCCCGCTCGCTGAACTTCATCATGTTGGCGAGGATCACCGCCGGGAACGACTGGACCTTCGTGTTGTACTTGTACACGGAGTCGTTATAGAACTGCCGAGAGTAGGCGATCTTGTCCTCGGTGGCGCTCAGCTCCTCCTGCAGCTCGAGGAAATTCTGGTTCGCCTTCAGCTCCGGATACGACTCGCTCAGGGCGAACAGCTGGCGCAGGGCGCCGGTGATCATGTTCTCGGCCTCGCCCTGGGCCTGGGGCCCCTGCACGGCCATGGCCTGGTTGCGGGCGTTGATGACCGCTTCGAGCGTGGCCCGCTCGTGCGACGCGTAGCCCTTGACGGTTTCGACGAGGTTGGGGATGAGGTCATGGCGGCGCTTGAGCTGCACGTCGATCTGCGCCCACGCCGCTTCGATGCGATTACGCAGCTTGATCAGGCCGTTGTACTGGCCGATCACGAACAGCACCGCCACCACCACCAACACGATGAGGATGATCAGCACGATCAACATAGAAGACTCCTTGTGTGCGGCCGCGGCGCGAGCCGGCGGCCGGCGGTAGCCATACTATGGCTGCAGGTGAAGCTGCGGGTGCGGGCCCAGCGGGCCGCCCCCGACCGAGCGGTAGAGCTCCACATAGCAGGCCGCCAGCCGAGCCATGGCGAACGAGCGGGCGCGGGCGTCTGCCGACTCGACCAGCCGCGCCGCGCGGTCGCGATCGTACAGCGCGATGCGCAGGGCGCCGGCCAGCGCGCCCGGCGCGCCGGGCGGCACCAGCAGGGCGTCCTCGTCGCGGCGGACCACGTTGGCGTAGCCCGGCAGGTCGCTCGCCACCACGGCGGCGCCCGCCGCCATCGCTTCGAGCAGCACCACGCCGAAGGACTCACCCCCCAGCGAGGGGGCGCAGAACACGTCGGCGCCGCGCAGGCGGCGCAGCTTCTCGTCCTCGCTGATGCGGCCCAGCCACTCGATGCGGGGGTCGCCCGCGTACACCGCCTGCAACCGTGCCGTCTCAGGGCCGTCGCCGGCGACCCAGAGGCGCACGTCGCGGGGCAGCTCGGCCATAGCGCTCAGCAGGCAGGCGAGGCCCTTGCGCGGCTCGTGGCGGCCGAGGAACAGGATCGTGGGCGCGGTCGTGAGCCACGGGTCGGCCTTCTGGTACCGCTCGACCTCGATGCCGTTGAACACCAGCGTGTAGCTCCCGCCGAGCGAGCGGGCGGCGAGGCGGCGGGCGTCCTCCGAGACCGCGCAGCGCAGGTCGAGCCGATCGGCCAGCCAGCGCGCCGCCGGGCGCAGCCAGCGGTAGGCGGCTGAGTAGCCGGCGGCGTGGAAGGTGCCCACCAGCGGCGCAGCCTTGATCAGCATGGCGGTCATCGTCGGCCCCGGGGCCAGCGGCTCGTGGAGATGCACCACGTCGAAGGCCTCGTCGCGCAGGGCGCGGATCGTGCGCAGCTGCGCGGCCGGGTCCGGGGCGAGCGGCGCCACCGAGCCGTTCGCCGCGGTCGGGATGCTGTTGCCGAGGGGCACGACCCCGGCGTCGGGCGGTGGGCCGTCGCAGGGCGCCAGCACCCGCACCTCGTGCCCGCCGGCGCGCAGCGCCCGCCCGAGGCCGAGCACCTGACCCTGCACCCCGCCCGGGAGGGTGAGGCTGTACGGGCACACCAGCGCTATGCGCACGGGGGCCACCGTAGGCAAGGCGGGCCGGCATGTCCACGACCCTCGGGTGCGAGTGCTGCGGGGCTCAGCTCCGCTCGCCGTGCTGACGGCGCGCGCGCCGCCCCTGCGCCCGTTGCTTGCGGCGCTCCTCGAGCGCGGCGCGATCGCTCGGCCAGATCGGCTGCATCACGTGCCATTGGTGCGGCGCCCGGCGGATCAGGCCTTCGAGCGCGGCGGTCACGGCCTGGCTGGCGTCGACCACGTCGGCCCGCAGCCGGCGATCGCTGCGCACGATCGGCAGCGGCGCGCCGACCCGCGCGCAGCAGCGCGGGCCCTCGAAATAGACCGCTGTCGGCAGCACGGCGGCGCCGGTGCGCAGCGCCAGGGTGGCCGGGCCGGCCGGGACGCTGGTGCGCTCACCGAAGAACTCGACCTCCACCCCGTCGCCGGTGAGGTCGCGGTCGCAGAGCAAGCACACCACGCGGTTGTCGCGCAGCGCCCGCAGCAGCGCGCCCCCGGCCTCCGGTCCGAGCGGCACGATCTCCATGCCCAGACGGCGGCGATAGGAGCAGAACCAGTCGAACAGCTCCGGCGGCTGCAGCGGCTCGACCACGGCGGTGACCGGCACGCCGGCGATTCGCGTGAGCCAGAACGCAGCCCGCTCCCACGCGCCGAGGTGCGGGGCGGCCACGATGACCCCGCGGCCCGCCCGCCGGGCGGCGAGGATGTGCTCGTAGCCCTCGTAGTCGAGCCCGTCGTCGAGCTCGGCGTCGGACAGGCCCGGCAGGCGGAACGATTCCGCCCAGTAGCGGCCGTAGCTGGCGTACGCGGCCACTGTGAGCGTGCGCAGGCGGCGGGGCGAGACCCCGGGGCCGAGCACGCGGCGAAGCATGCGCTCGACCACGAATCGGCGCTCGTCCGGCGCCAGCGCCAGCGCGGCCCCGGTGAGCTCGAAGGCCGCTTCCGCAGCCCGTTTCGGCAGGGCCTGAGCGAGCGCGGCGCCCGTCCGGCAGGCGGCCAGGGCGAGGCTCACCGCGCCGAGGCGATCAGAGCTGCCGGCGTCGCCGCGCCTCGACCGCCTCCCGCCAGAGCTCGCGCCGCTCCTCCATCGCCTGACGCCAGGCGCCCCGCGGCTGGCGGCTCGTGCGCGGGTGGCGGCGCCGGGCTGCGGGGCGGGCTCGCCGTCGCGGCGGCGCCGGCCGGGCCGCCTGGCGCCAGACCTTGGTGAAGCGCTGCGCAGCGGTGGCCGCGGTGAGCACCAACATCACCCACAGGACCCCGACGAGCAGCTCGGAGAACAGCAGGCCGAAGCCGAGCACGATGAACCGCTCGGCCCGTTCCATGAGGCCGCCCCGGGCGGAGAACCCGAGCGACTCGGCCTTGGCGCGCTGGTACGAGACGAGCGAGGCCGCGGCGAACACGGCGAAGGGCAGCAGCACGATCGGGCCGGTGCGGGAGTCGGCGAGCCACCAGGCGACGCCGCCCAGCAGCACCGCGTCGGTGAGGCGATCGGCCACCGAATCGAAGAACGCGCCGCGGGCGGAGGCGGTCCCCGAGGCCTTGGCCACGGCGCCGTCGAGCGCGTCGGGGATGCCGGTGAGCGCGAGGAGCAGCACGCCGAGGCGGAAATGGCCCCCGCCCACTGCGACCGCCGTGGCGAGCGACATGACGACGCCGGTGACGGTGAGAGCATCGGCAGTGACGCCGGCCCGGCGCACCCCTCTGCCGACCGGCGCGAGGCCGGCCTCGACCGTGGACCGCCAGCGACCGTCGAACATGCAGGGAACTCCTCACCGGGGCAGTAGTGCTCCTGCAGCCTACCCTCGGTCGGCGCGACGGTCGGTGACCGGAATGCGGGGATTCACGCCCGGCGGCGGCGGTACGGTGGTCGTGTGGATCGCCGCGCTTTCGCCTCGATGTCGCCGCAGGACGCCGCTGCGGCGCTGCGCTCGTTCCCCCGCCGCTTCGCCGCCGCGTTCCGCTCTCGGGAGCTGGCCGAGACCTACGGCGACGCCGGCGAGGGCGAGCTCACCGCGGCCGAGGCGGCGGCGCTCGTCGACAGCTCAGGCCCGAGCGGCGTCACGCCTCGCCAGCTGATCGCGGGAGCGGCCGCGGCCATGGCCCGCTTCGCCGACGCGCTCACCCAGGTGCGCCTGCACGACTCCCCGGAGCTGGCGGCGGAGACCCTCGCCCCGGGCGGGCCCCGCCCCGCAGCGGGCGGGGGCCCGCTCACCGCTGAGCTCGACCTGCTGCGTGAGGCGGCCACGGCGCTGGCCGGGGTGGTCGAAGCGGCGCCGAACTCCGACTGGCGCCGGACCGCCCGCCTGCCCGACGGCCGGTCGATCACCGCGCTGGAGCTGCTGCAGGAGGCGATCGCCCAGGTGCGAGGCGGCCTCGACGAGCTGGAAGCCACGCTCGCCGCCCTCCGCCGCCGCTGACCAGCGGCCCCCGGCTGGCCCGCTCGCCGGCGGCGCCGCGGTCCCCGAAGCGGTGTCGTCGCGCCAGTTTTCGTCGCGCTCGCACCGAATCGATATCGATTCG
>JBJXGF010000236.1:0-15363 GCA_046153015.1 Acidimicrobiales bacterium
GCCGGGCGCCACGATCGCGTTGGTGGCCGCCGCCGGCTTCGCCGTGGTCTTCGCCGGCACCCGCCCCCGCCGCCACCGCCACTCGCCGATCTAGCCCTCAGCCCGTTTTGTTGCTGGGGGCTGCGCCCCCAGACCCCATCCACGTCCGGCTCGCTGGCGCTCCCCGGCCGTACGGGCTCTGCCGTGTCAGCCGAGCTCGGTGCCCCAGATGGACACGAAGCTGACGCAGGCGCCGGGCTGACCGCCCAGGTTGTGGGTGAGCGCCAGGGTCTTGTTGGTCTTGATCTGACGCTCGGCGGGGGCCTGGCCCCGCAGCTGCAGCCACGCCTCGAACAGCATGCGCAGGCCCGACGCGCCGATCGGATGGCCGAAGCTCTTCAGCCCGCCGTCGGGGTTGACGGGGAGCTCACCGTCGAGGTCGTACGTGCCGGCCAGCACTTCCTTCCAGCCCATGCCCCGCTCGGCGAAGCCGAGGTCTTCCATCAGCACCAGCTCGGTCGGGGTGAAGCAGTCGTGCACCTCGGCCATGGCGATCTGGCCGCGCGGGTCGGTCACGCCGGCCTGCTGGTAGGCGTCCTCCGCGCAGCGGGTCACCTCGGTGAAGGTGGTGTAGTCGTAGTCCGGGTCCATCGGGCCGAAGGCCGGGCCGGCGGTGAACGACAGCGCCTTCACGTACAGCGGCCGGTCGGTGTACTTGAGGGCGTCCTCCGCCCGCACGATGATGGCGCAGGCCGAGCCGTCGGACACGCCTGAGCAGTCGAAGATCCCCAGCGGGCCGGCCACCAGCGGTGAGTTGCAGATGGTGTCCTTGCCGACTTCCTTCTTGAACTGCGCACGCGGGTTGAGCGCCCCGTTCTTGTGGTTCTTCCACGCGATGCGGGTCATGACCTCCTTCATCGTCTCCTCGTCGACCCCGTACTTGGCGCCGTACGCGGGGGCGAGAAGCGAGAACATGGCCGGGGCGGTCAGGGCGGGGTCGGTGCCGTCGGACGGTGCGGCCTGGGTGATGAGCCCGGAGTAGCCGGAGTCCTTCAGCTTCTCCACGCCGACGGCCATGACCACGTCGTACGCGCCCGAGGCGACCGAGTAGCAGGCGTTGCGGAAGGCCTCGGAGCCGGTGGCGCACATGTTCTCGAGCCGGGTGACCGGCTTGTAGTCGATCTTCAGCGGCTTCGAGAGGCCGAGGCCCGACGTGGTGGAGGCCATGGTCCCGAACCAGAAGGCGTCGATGTCGTCCTTCTTGATGCCCGAGGTGCGGAACGCCTCCTCGGTGGAGTCGACCAGCAGGTCGTCCATGCTCTTGTCCCAGTGCTCGCCGAAGGGCGTGCAGCCCATGCCGACGATGGCGACCTTGTCCCTGATGCCATGCGATGCCATGGCGGCAAGGGTAGCGCCCGCCCCCGCGGGGGCGCACGCCGCCTGTGTGTACAGTTAGGCGTATGCCCCGCCTGCAGGTCTACCTGCCCGACGAGCTGCACCGCGAGCTGAAGGCTCGGGGGCTGCCGGCTTCGGAGCTGCTGCAGCAGGCCGTGCGGGCCGAGATCACCCGGCTCGACCTGCTGGCCGCCGCCGAACGACACGCCGCGCAGCTCGCCGCCGAGGTGGGCGAGCCGTCGTCGGCCGAGCGGGAACGGGCCGAGCTGATCGCCCGCCGCCTCGGTTGGAATCGCTCATGAGCGTGGTGCTCGACGCCGGCGGCGTCCGTCGCCTCGCCGAGCGCTCCACCCGCTCGCTCGCTGTGCTCGACGCGCTGGGCCGCCACGGCCTGCTGCCGCTGGTCGTGCCGTCGGTGGTGCTGGTGGAGTGCCTGAGCGGCGACCCGGCCGAGGACGCCGCCGTCGAGCAGCTGCTGGCCGGCTGCCGGGTGGTCGAGCACATCTCGGCGCAGCGGGCGCGGCGGGCGGCCTGGCTGCGCACGGCCGCCGCCGGTCGAGGCACCACCGCCGATGCGCTGGTGGTGGCGCTGGCCGAGCCGGGCGGCGCGGTGCTCACCAACCGCCGCCCGCTCGAGGCGCTGGCGCTCTACGCCCGCGACGTGTTCGTCGAGCGGGTCTGAGCCGCCGCGATCGTGCGGACGACATAGCCAGGCCACCGTTCGACCTGCTCGTAGGTGAACACGAGGACCGCGTACCCGGCGGCGGCGAGACGCGACCACCGCTCCCGGTCGCGCTCGAAGGCGCCGTCCCGGGCGTGGGTCGCCCGCCCGTCCGTTTCGACCACGAGCCGGCCGAGCAGGAAGTCCACCCGGGCGATGAAGCCGCCGCGCCCGTCGCGGATCTCCACCTGGCGAGCGGGGTCGGGCAGGCCGCCCCGGCGCATCACCTGAACCGCACGCGTCTCGAGGTAGCTCTCGGTGGCGGGTGCGCCGACCGGCCGGCGGGCGAGCACCTCGGCGAGCACCTCCGCCCCGGCCCGCCGGGCGCCGCACGCGGCCACCAGGTGGACATCGGCCAGCGTGGTGAGCCCCCGCCGCAGCGCGCTCTCGAGCGCCAGCTCCAGGAGGTCGGCCGGTGGAATCGGCCGAGGGTCACCCGGCCATCGGGCCTTGGCCGCGAGCCCCGCCCCGAGCTCGACCAGCGTCTCGTTCACCCCGGTGCGGGGCAGGGGGGCCGCCGCGGGCGCTTCGAGCCGTCTGGCATGGCGCACCTCCGCCGAGCGATGGCCCCCGCCGGGCACGGCGGCGACGAGCTCGTCCGGCCAGTCCTCGAAGGCGTCGAGCTGAGAGCTGAACACCCCGAACTGCGCGAACCGCCCGACAATCACGGACTGATATTCGCTGAAACATACTGAAATTAAAGTCAGCGGGAGCAAACGTCACGCGCACCGACGAGAAAGACATCAAAATCTCGACGATGAGTGGGATGGTGAACGCAGTCCGTCGAGCTTTCGTGGAAGCTCGGTGAGGGGCGCGTGACGTTTTCTCCCACTCACGTGGTTCAGCGGACCGGGCGGGCCTTCCAGAAGTAGTTGTGGATGCCCTGAGCGGTGTAGAGGCGACGGAACGTCATCTCCACGCGCATGCCGATCTTGACTTCCTCGACCGTGCAGTCGGCCATCTCGACCGGGTAGCGGCCGCCGCCGTCGTAGTCCACCACTGCGGCGATCACGGGCGGCGACAACGAGAACGCCAACCGGTCGATGGTGAAGGTGGTGATCGTGCCGGGCACGTCGGCCATCGGCACGGGATCCATGTCGTCGACCGCCCCGCCCCGGATCGACACGCGCTGGGGCGGCAGGTGCACGGCGCCGCTGGCGCGGTCCTTGGAGCCGTAGAACCCGAACTTCCACTTCTCGGCCCGCAGCATGGGCGGCGCGCCCGGGCGGTCGGGGTCGGGCCGCCGCGGGGGCTCCCGCACGAGGGCGCCCTTCCAGGTGAGGAACTTGGCGTAGTCGAGCGCGTCGGACCCGCCCGCCACCTGCGCCGCCACGGTCTTGGCCGGCCGGTAGGCGGCAATGGCGTCGGTGGTGCGCAGGACGGCGACGTCGCACCCGTCGGCGCAGTTCACGACCATGATGACCTGACCCGGCTGGGCCCGCTCCAACACGTCGACCAGCATCAGCGCGACGTGGGCCGTGCCGGTGTTGCCGACCGTGTTGGCGAAGTCGTCGGCGAAGCGGTCGGGCGCCGCGCCCACGAACTTGGCGGCGCTGCGCACCGCCCGGGCGGCGAGGCCTGTCATCACGACGTGATCGACCTGATCGGCGGTGAGGCCGGTGTTCTTGTACGCCTCGGCCACCGCCTCGGCGATCACCGGCGCGTAGGCGGCCTCGGCGAAGCGCTCCTCCCACTGCTTCGACTCGGTCGACCCCGGCGTCCGCCAACGGTCGAGGAACTCCCCGGTGGTGGCGGCGCCGCCGAGGAACTCGGCGATCACCGGCCCGGCGGCGTCGTCGCCGAAGAGCAGCGCGGCGGCGCCGTCGCCGCAGCCGGCCTCGTCGGCGCCGCCGGCCAGGCCCGTCCTCGTGTCGGCGAACACGGCCAGCGCGGTGCGGGTGCTGTTGAGCGCCGCGGCGAAGGCGGCGCTGCCCGAGCGCACCGAGCCGCCCACGTCGTACGCGCCGGCGTTGCTCGGCAGGTCAAGCGCGGCGTGGACGGCGCTGGCGTTGTTCTTGTCGAGGTAGGCGGGCTCGGTGGTGGCGAAGACCAGCGTGCCGGGCACGACGCCGGGGGCCGACTTCAGCGCGATGCGCCCGGCCTCGACCGCCAACGTGGTGGTGTCCTCGTCGTAGGAGGCGACGGCACGGGCGCCGCGGCCGCCGCCGGACCCGAGGGTCTCGGCGATCTTCGAGCGCTGCAGGCGGTTGTAGGGCACGTAGGCCCCGGCGGCGATGATCCCACGCATGGCGGGCGACACTAGCCGCTGCTGCTCCGCCCCTATTGCAGAGCCTTGTAGGCGCCGCCGTCCACCGACAGCGAGGCGCCGGTGATGAACTTCGCCGGCTCCGAGCAGAGGAACGCGGCGATCTTGCCGAAGTCCTCCGGGTCGCCGATCGTGCCGGTGGGGGTCTGCTTCTTCAGGTTGTCGAGCGCCTCGCTGGTGAGGTTGCCGAGGCGGTCGGTGAGGTGCGACCCGGGCTGGATGGTGTTGACGGTGACGCCGTCGCCCGCCACCTCGAGGGCCACGGTCTTGAGGAACCCGGTGACCCCGGCGCGGGCGGTGTTCGACAGGATCAGGTACGGGATCGGCTGGCGCACCGACACCGACGTGATGGCCAGCACCCGACCCCAGCGCTGCGCCTGCATGGCCGGGATCGCGGCGTAGCACATGGCCACGGTGGTGTTGAGCGAGAGGTCGAGCGCGGCCGGGAACGCGTCGAGCGGGGTGGTCTTGAAGTTGCCCGGGGTCGGTCCCCCGTTGTTGCAGACGAGGATGTCGACCGCGCCGCCGAGCTGCTGCGCGGCCGCGGCGACCCACTCGGTGGCCGCCGCCGGGGTCGAGAGGTCGGCCACCATCGGGATCACGTCGCCGTCGATCCCCGCCGCCGCCTTCTCGACCTTCTCGGCGTTGCGGCCGCAGATGGCGACCTTGACGCCCGCCTCGGCCAGCGCCCGGGCGGTTCCCAGGCCCAACCCCGCAGACGCCGCCGCCACCGCCGCCCGCTTGCCTGCAATCCCCAAGTCCATGCGCCGGAGCGTAGCCCGGACCCCACTACCCTGGATCGGTTGCTGTCCGCATCCGAGCTCTCCAAGTCCTTCGGTGGACGCGTGCTTTTCCACGACGTCACGCTGCGCCTGCTCCCCCGTCGGCGCTGCGCGCTCGTGGGCGGCAACGGCGCGGGCAAGACCACGCTCGTGGAGATCCTCCTCGGCCTGCAGGAGCCCGACTCGGGCGAGGTCCACCGCCCGAACGACCTGCGGGTCGGTTACCTGCCCCAGGACCTGCCCGACCAGGGCGCCGGGACGGTGCTGGCCACCGTGCTCGAGGGCGCGGCGCACATCACCGAGCTCGGCCAGCGGCTCGAGCACCTCGCCGAGCGCCTGGGGGCCACCTCCGGCGCCGAGCACGATCGCGCCCTCGCCGCCTACGGCGCGGCGCAGAGCCAGTTCGAGCACTTCGACGGCTACGCCCTCGAGGCCGACGCCCAGCGCATCCTGGCCGGGCTCGGCTTCGCCCCCGACGACGCGCAGCGCCCCATCACCGAGCTCTCGGGCGGCTGGCGGATGCGGGCGGCCCTGGCCCGCCTGCTGCTCGCCCAGCCCGACGTGCTGGTGCTCGACGAGCCCACCAACCACCTCGACGTGGACTCGGTCGCCTGGCTGGAGCAGCGGCTCTCCGCCTGGGACGGCGCCCTGCTCTTCGTGAGCCACGACCGGGACTTCATCGACTCGGTCGCCACCCACGTGCTGGAGCTGGCCGGCGGCACGCTCACCGAGTACGTCGGCGGCTTCGCCGAGTTCGTGGCCCAGCGCGAGGACCGCATCACCCAGCTCGAGGCGGCCGCCGCCGCCCAGGAGCGGCGGGTGGCTCAGGCCGAGCGCTTCATCGAGCGGTTCCGCTACAAGGCCACCAAGGCCCGCCAGGTGCAGAGCCGGGTGAAGCAGCTCGCCCGGCTGGAGCGGGTCGAGGCGCCGACCAAACGGGAGCTGATCGCTAAGTTCGCGTTCCCCGAGCCCCGCCGCTCGGCGCGGGTGGTGGCCGAGCTGCGCGACGTGACGGTCGGCTACGACGGGGCGCCGGTGCTCGAAGGGGTCGACCTCGTGATCGAGCGGGGCGCGAAGGTGGCGCTCGTGGGCCCGAACGGCGCCGGCAAGACCACCCTCGTGCGCCTGCTGAGCGGCGAGCTGGCGCCCTCGCGGGGCACGGTCACGCTCGGCGCCAACGTCGACATCGCCTACTTCGCCCAGCTCCAGACCGAGGTGCTGCACCTCGACCGCACGGTGCTCGAGGAGTACCGCCGGGCGGTCGGCGAGCGCCAGGGCCGCAACCTGCGCACCGCGCTCGGCGCGTTCGGGTTCCGGGGCGACGCCGCCGAGCAGAAGGTGGGCGACCTGTCCGGTGGCGAGCAGACCCGCCTCGCGCTGGCCGAGGTGATGGGCAACCCGGTGAACCTGCTCGTGCTGGACGAGCCCACCAACCACCTCGACCTGCCGAGCTGCGACGTGCTGGAGGACGCGCTCCTCGCCTACCCGGGCACGGTGCTGCTCATCACCCATGACCGGCACCTCATCCGGTCGGTGGCCGATGCGCTGATCGAGGTGCGCGGCGGGCGGGCCCGGTGGCACGACGGGGTCGACGAGGCCCTGCTCTCACCCAAGGGCGAGCTGGGCACGCGCCAGGCGGCGGTCAAGGCCAAACCGGCCGGCACGGCGCCGACCAAGGCAGGCCCAACCAAGGCAGGCCCAACAAAGGCCGGTCCGGCCCGGGCCGAGCGCAAGCGGGACGAGGCGGAGCAGCGCAACCAGCGCAGCCGGGCCACGCGGGACCTCCGCCAGCGGCTGGCGAAGGTCGAGCGCCAATGGGAGAAGGCCGAGGCCGAGGTGGCCGATCTGCAGCGGGAGCTGGCCGAGCCGGCGCTGTACGAGAACCCCGAGAAGGTGAAGGAGCTGGTGGCCCGCCACCAGGCGGCCAAGGACAAGGCCACCCGGCTGATGGCGGAGTGGGAGCACGCCACGCTCGAGCTCGAGCGGGCGTCTCAGCCCTGAAGCCGGCCGGTCAGCTGTAGTACGGGTTGTGCCCCGCCGAGTGGTCGGTGGCGTCGATCACGTCGTTCACCTCGGGGATCGCCTCTTTGATCGCCACCTGGATGCCCTGGGTGAGCGTGGCCTGGGAGAGCGAGCAGCCGTGGCAGCCGCCGCCCATGGTGAGATAGACGTTGCCGAGCGCCTCGTCGACCCCCACCAGCGTGGCGAAGCCGCCGTGGGCGGCGAGCGACGGGTTGATCGACTTGTCCAGCAGCACCTGCACCTTCTCGCCGATGGTGCCCTCGAGCGCCAGGTCCAGCCCTGCCAGGGGGTTGGGCCGGTTCGGGTTGCGGATCACGAGGCCGCCCTGGGTGGCGTTCGACGGCAGGTCGAGCGTGGCGCCGCGCAGCTGCTCGACGCTGTTGGCGGGCACGATCACCGGCAGCCCCGCCTGGTCGCTCACCACGTCGTCGGCGGCGAGCTCGGCCAGCGGCTCGAAGGACAGGTCGTACGTGTAGTCGACCCCGTAGGCGCCGACCACCTCGACCCGCAGACCGACCGCCGCCGGCTCGTCCTCACCGGCGCGGATCTCGAGGACCTTCTCGAGCGCCTCGGGGGTCACGCGCAGGATGATGTCGGAGCCGAGCTCGCTCTGGTCGATCGCCATGCCGGCCAGATTACCCGGCCGCGACCGTACAAATCAGCCGGCGCCCGGCTGGCGCCACTCCTGTCCGCCGCCGTGCACGTAGAGCTTCTCCCCGGTCAGGTAGGACGCCAGCGGCGAGCAGAAGAACCGCACCGCGTTGGCCACGTCCTCGGGGGCGGTCACCCGGCCGAAGGGCATGCCCGCGTCGAGCTCGTGGATGTCGTCCACGCCGGTCACGGCCTTGGCGAGCCGCTTTCCCATCTCGGTGTCGACAAGGCCGGGGGCCACCACGTTCACGTGGATGTTGTGCTCGCGCTCCTCCTTGGCCAGCGTGAACGCCAACGCCTCGACCGCGGCCTTGCCCATGTTGTAGGGCGCGCCGTTGGCGTTGTTCGACAACGTGGCGGCGGAGCTGATCATCACGATGTCGCCCCGCGGCCGGGTCCGCATGGAGGGGATCACCGCCTGGCAGAGGTGGTGGGGGCCGAAGCAGTGGGCCCGCATGACCCGTTCGAACTCGGCCGGGTCGGTGTCGAGCACGGAGAGGCCGCGGCTGGCGATCGCCCCGTTGTTGACCAGGATGTCGACGTAGCCGAAGCGCTCCAGGGCGGCGGCGACCAGCCGGCGGCAGTCATCGAGCGAGTCGACCGAGGCCTGCACGGGCACGGCCTGCCGGCCGAGCGCCTCGATCTCGGCCACGGTCGCGGCGGCGGAGTCCGCGTCGCGGCGGTAGTTGACCACCACGTCGGCGCCGTCGGCGGCCAAGCCGAGCGAGATCGCCCGGCCGATGCCGCGGCTGCCGCCGGTCACGATCGCCACCCTGCCCTCGAGGTTCACGGCCGGCCTCCTCCTTCGCGCTGGCGCGCGGCGCGCGATGCTGACGGCGCCGGCGCCAGCCGCGCAAGACCGGGGGGGCGATCTCGATGCCGGACACCGATTACGACTTCGGCCCGTACCTGGCGGCGTCGCGGGGCCGCCGGGCGGCGCGCTGGACGAGCGCCGAGGAGGCCGTGCGGGCCATCCCCGAGGGGGCGCGGGTGTTCGTGGCCGCCTCCTCGATGACCCCGCAGCGGCTGCTGAGCGCCCTCGACGACGAACGGGCCCGGTGGCGCAAGATGGAGCTGGTCATGGCGTACATGACCAGCCGGCCGGCCCCGTTCGAGCACCCCGGCGAGCCGTTCACGTTCCTCACCACGCAGGCCACCCCCGCCTTCAAGCACCTCTGGGCCACCGGCACGGTCGGCGTGCTCCCCTGCCGCTACTCGGACCTGGCCGGCCTGTTCGTGCCCGGCGGGCCGCTGCCCTGCGACGCCGCGCTGCTCCACGTGAGCCGCCCCGGCCCCGACGGCCGGGTGAGCATGGGCCTGTCGACCGGCGCGAACGTCGACGTGGCCCGCTCGGCGCCGCTCGTGATCGCGCTGGTGAACCCGAACGTGCCCTACACGTTCGGCGCCGGGGAGATGCCGGTCGAGGAGTTCGACTACCTGGTGGAGTGCGACGACCCGATCCCGGTGGCCCGCTACGGCGAGGAGGCCGACGAGATCGGCCGGACGATCGCCGAGATGGCCGCCGCGTTCGTGCCCGAGCAGGCCACGATCCAGTTCGGCGTGGGCGCGCTGCCCGACGCCACGCTCAACCTGCTGAAGGCCCGCCGCGGCCTGCGGGTGCATTCGGGGATGCTCACCGAGGCCTGCCGCGAGCTCTACGAGGCCGGGGCGGTGGAGGGGCCGATGATCGCCGCCGAGGTGGTGAGCACCCCCGCCATCACCCGCTGGGTCGACCGCAACCCGGCGGTGCTGATGGGCCCGGCGCGCTTCACCCACGGCGCCCCCGCGCTCGGCCGGCTCACCAACTTCGTCGCCATCAACTCGACGGTGGAGGTGGCGCTCGACGGCGCCTGCAACTCCGAGGTGGCCGGCGGCCAGATCATCTCCGGGCCGGGCGGCGCGCCCGACTACGCGTTCGGGGCGTCGGTGGCGAGCGGGGGCCGCTCGATCATCGCGCTGCGCTCGACGGCCGGTCGGGGCAAGGTCTCCCGGGTGGTGCGCGGCATCGAGCCGCCCAACCCGGTGACGCTGCCGCCCTACACCGCCGACATCATCATCACCGAGCACGGCTCGGTCGAGGTGCGGGGCCTCACCACCGGGCAGCGGGCCGAGGCGATCCGGGCGCTCGCCCACCCCGACCACCGGGCGGCGCTGGCGTAGCGGCGCGTAGAGTCCGCCGCATGCACCTGCGCCGACCCACGAGCCCCCGCATCCAGCCCATCGAGAAGGTGGCCGAACGCGCCCGGGAGGCGATGAAGAAGTCCCCCGTGAACGCCGTGAACGTGGTGGCCACGCTGGCCACCGCCCGCGAGATGAACAAGGCGTGGGGCGGGTTCGTGCAGAAGCTGCTCTTCGAGGCGCACATCCCCCGCCGCCAGCAGGAGATCGCCATCCTGCGCATGGGCTGGAACTGCCAGGCCGTTTACGAGTTCGGCCAGCACACGCTCTTCGGGCGCGACGTGGGCCTCACCGACGACGAGATCTACTACACCACCCGCCCCATCGGTCAGGGCGGCTGGGCGCCCGACGATGCGGCCGTGCTGCAGATGGTCGACGACATCCACGCCGACGACTGCGTCACCGACGCCACCTGGGCCGAGCTCCAGGCGCACTTCACCGACGAGCAGATCATCGAGTTCATCATGTCCGCCATGGCCTACCGGACGGTCTCCACGCTGCTGAACACCTGCGGCGTGCAGCTCGACGAGGGCGTGCCCGGCTGGCCCGAGAAGCCCTAGACCTCGATGGGCGTCCCGGCCTTCGAGGACATGCTGCGGGTCCTGCGGGTGGCCCCCGCCGGGCCGGACCGCTTCACCGGCCCGCCGCAGGGGGACGAGGAGAACCCTTGGAACCTCTACGGCGGGCACCTGATCGGCCAGGCGCTGGCCGCGGCGTGCGCCACCGCACCGGCCGATCGGCCGGTCCACTCGATGCACGCCTACTTCCTGCGCCCGGGCGATCCGACCGCGCCGATCGACTACGAGGTGGTGCGCACCCGCGACGGCAAGGCCTTCAGCCACCGGCGGGCGGCGGCGCACCAGCACGGCAAGGCGATCTTCGAGCTCACCGCGTCGTTCCAGGCCTACGAGGAGGGCCGGGAGCACCAGCAGCCGATGCCGCCCGGCGCGCCCGACCCCGAGGCGGTGACCGGCTTCCCCGAGCTGATGGCCAGCCATGAGACGCCGCCGTTCGACACGTACTGGACCGAGAAGCCCCGCCCCATGGACCTGCGGTATGTGAACGCCCCGTGGGCGCCGGCGGGCCCCACCGAGGAGCTGGGCATCCGGGCGTGGCTGCGGGCCTGGGCGCCGTTGCCCGACGACGCGCACCTCCACGCCTGCGTCCTCGCCTACAACGCCGACGAGTGCATCAGCGACAACGTGCTCGTGCCCCACGGGGTCACCTGGACCGACGAGGGCCTCGAGGTGGTGAGCCTCGACCACAGCATGTGGTTCCACCGGCCCTTCCGGGCCGACGAGTGGCTGTTCTGGGATCAGGCGCCCGTCTCGACCGCGCACGGCCGGGGCCTGGCCTTCGGCCGGGTGTGGGACCGCGCCGGCCGGCTGGTGGCCAGCATGGCGCAAGAGGCGCTGATGCGGGTCTAGCTGCGTTCGTCCTAGACGATCACGCCGGCGGCGCGCAGCTCGGCGATCTCCTCGGGGGTGCGGCCGAGCTCGGCCAGCACCTCGTCGGTGTGCTCGCCGTGCCGGGGCGCGTGACGCCGCAGGCTCGAGGGCGTCTTGGAGAACAGGGCCGCGGAGCGGGCGGAGCGGATCCGCCCGGCCGAGGGGTGCACGGTCTCGACCACGATCTCGCGGTGCTGCACGTGCGCGTCCTCGATCATCTCCAGCCGCGTGTTGACCGGCGAGACCGGCACGTCGGCCTCGTCCATGATCTTCACGATCTCGGCGGTGGTGTACTTGGCCACCTCGGCCGAGAGCTCGGCGTTGATGATGGCCATGTTGGCCGAGCGCTTGTGGAGCTGGTCGAAGCGGGGGTCGGTCTCGAGGTCGAGCCGGCCGAGGGCCTCGAGCGCGTTGTGCCAATGCGCGGGCTTGGCGATCGGGTACACCATCGCCCACCCGTCCTTCGTCCTGTAGAGGTGGTACACGAGGTTGAGGTCGGGGACCGTGCTGTCGTGGTCGAGGTAGGTGTAGTTCCACAGCCCGTCGAGCCACAGGAAGTGGATGGCGGCGTCGATCATCGCCACCTCCACGTGCTGGCCGCCGTGGCCGTTGGCCCGGGCCACCAGCGCGGCGCACACCGCCTGGGCCACGTTGAGCGAGGTGACCTTGTCGGCCACGATCGTCTTCACCAGCCGCGGCGTGCCGTCCATGTCGGCCTGGATCACGGGATAGCCGGCCACCGACTGGATGATCGGGTCGAACGCCGGGCGGTGCGAGTACGGGCCCGAGGAGCCGAACCCGCTGATCGAGCACATGACGATGTCGGGGTTCACGGCGCTGAGCACGTCGTAGCCGAGGCCCATCCGCTCGACCACGCCGGGACGGAAGTTCTGCACGACCACGTCGGCCCCTTTGACCAGGTCGAGCAGGACGGCCTTGCCCCGCTCGTCCTTCAGGTTCAGCGCGATCGCCCGCTTGTTGCGGTTCTGCGCCGCCCACAGGGCGCTGACCCCCTCGGTCCCCTCGCCGATGGCGCCGGCGGAGCGGATGATGTCGGGCGAGTCGCACATCTCGATCGTGATTACGTCGGCGCCCTGATCGGCCAGCATCGCGGTGCCGAACGGCCCCGACACCACGGCCGACAGGTCGATCACGCGTATGCCGTGGAGCGCACCGTGCACGTTGCTCATCTCGGGCCCCCTTCGCGGCTCTCCTCCGCGGCGAGCCGTCCCGAGCCCCGACGCTACCAGGGCGCCCCGCTCATGGGGCTCGGCCGGCGCCCGCCTCGGCGAGGGGCAGCGTGAGGGTGACCAGCGCCCCGCCGAGCTCGGCCGTGTCGATGCGGATGGCGCCGCCGTGAGCCCGGGCGACGCCGAGCGCGATGGCGAGGCCCAGGCCGGCGCCGCCCGAGCCTCCCCGGGCCTGGTCCAGCCGGGTGAAGCGCTCGAAGACCGCTTCCCGCGCCGCCGGTGGGATGCCCGGGCCGTCGTCGGCCACGGTGAGCTCGGCCTGGTCGCCCCGGGCGTGCACCGTGATCGCCACTCGGCCGGCGGCGTGGCGCAGCGCGTTGTCGAGCACGTTGCGCACCGCCCGGGCGAGCTGGCCCGGGTCGCCCCGCACCTCGACGGGGGAGGCGATGGTCGTGACCGTCACCTCGCTGCGGGCCGGCGGGCGGGCGGTCTCCCCGGCCACGACCTCGGCGAGGTCGACCCGCCGCCGGGTCGAGGCGGCGGCGACGACGGCGTCGAGGCGGGCCAGCGCCAACAGCTCCTCCACCAGCTGCGCCAGCCCGGTCACCTCTTCCAGCACGCTGTGCAGCGTGCGGGCGGGGTCGGCGGTGGCGGGGTGGGCGAGGTCCACCTCCAGCTCGGCGCGCATCCGGGCCAGCGGGGTGCGCAGCTCGTGGGAGGCGTCGGCCACGAACCGGCGCTGCGCCTCGACCGCGGTCTCCACCCGATCGAGCATGGCGTTCATGGTGAGGGCGAGGCGGGCGACCTCGTCGCCGGTGGGGGGCACCGGCGCCCGTTCGTGGAGATGGTCGGCGTCGATGGCGGCCACGCGGGTGCGGATGGCCTCGACCGGCGCCAGCGTGCGCCCCACCAGCCGCCAGATCAGCAGCGCCAGGAGCAGCGCCACCGCCGGCGCCGCAACCGCCAACCCGGTGCGCAGCGCGGCGAGGCTCTCGTCCACGTCGTCGAGGGGGGCGGCGGTGTGCACCACCAGCTCGCCCTCCCGGCGCGACAGCACCCGGACCCGCTCACGGTCGGCGCCGAGGCGGGCCGACCAGAACCGCTCGCGGCCCTCGGGGCCGGGCAGGGGCCGAGCCCCCTCGAAGTTCGCGGTCGCCGCCCGCACCGAGCCGGCCGGGTCGACCACCTGGGCGAACGCGTCGTCGTCGCCGAGGCCGGGCAGCGGCACGCGGGACGGGTCCTCGAGGACGCGTTCGTGGTGGGCGCGAAGACCCTCGTCGAGGTGGTCGAGGAGCAGGCGGCGCTGGACCACGAGCAGCGTCGCCGAGGTGGCGGCCAGCACCGCCGCGACGGCCAGGAACGCGACGGCGGTCACACGGGCCCGCACGCCTCCCACCCGCGCCTCACCCCGCCTCGAGCCGGTAGCCCGAGCCCCGCACCGTGGTGATGAGCGCGAGGCCGTAGGGCTCGTCGAGCTTGCGGCGCAGCCGCCGGATGAAGACCTCGACCACGTTGGGGTCGCCGTCGAAACGGTCGGGCCACACGCCGGCCAGCAGCTCGGCCTTCGAGAGCACCTGGCCCTGGCGGCGCACGAGGTGCTCGAGGAGGTCGAACTCGCGGGCGGTGAGCGCCACCGGGGAGCCGTCCACGAACGCCCGCCGCCCGGCCGGGTCGAGGCGAAGGCGCCCGGCGACGCAGGGCGGGTGGCCGGCGGCGCCCGCTCGGCGCAGCAGCGCCCGGATGCGGGACACGAGCACCGGGAACGAGAACGGCTTGACGAGGTAGTCGTCGGCGCCGGTGTCGAGCGCCTCGGTCTCGTCGAGCTCGCCGTCCTTCGCGGTGAGCACCAGGATCGGCGTCGCCGCCTTCGCGGCGCGCAGCTCGCGGCATACCTGGAAGCCGTTGCGCCCGGGCAGCAGCAGGTCGAGCACCACGAGGTCGTACGCGGACTCGAGGGCGCGCCACAGGCCGTCGTCGCCGTCGTGGGACACCTCGACGGTGAACCCCTCGGCCTCGAGACCCCGCCGCAGCGCCGCCGCGATCTTGAGGTCGTCCTCCACCACGAGCAGCTTCAACTCGTCTCCTCCGCGCCTCCTCGGCGCCCCGGCCCAGTGTGGCGCACCGACGCTGACCGCCAGCTGACCGAGGCGCGGCCGGCGCGGCGGCGCCGGTTCAGGCTGGCGACAGCGGGGGGTTCCTACGTTGCCCACGAAGCCAACAACAGCGACAACGAAAGGGACCGAACATGAGCAGGCAGCGCAAGACCCGCTCCGTCATCGCCGTCGGGGCGCTCGCCGTCGGGCTGGCCGGACTGGCCGCCGCACGGGCGGGGGCGTCCGGCGGCGACGACGCCGAGCGCCCGATCACCGGCCCGGCGCTCGAACAAGCCTCGGCCGCCGCCCTCGCCCACACCGGCGGCGGGCGGGTGACCGACACCGAGGCGGGCGACGAGGAGAGCGCCTACGAGGTGGAGGTGACCCTCGACAACGGCGTCGAGGTCGACGTGCAGCTCGACGAGAGCTTCCGGGTGGTCGACGCCCCCGACACCGACGGTCCCGAGGACGGCGACGAGGCCGACTGAGCGAAGCGAGGTCGGGCGGCCGCGCGAGCGCAGCGAGCCGGACGCTGATGGGGTCTGGGGGCGCAGCCCCCAGGACGAGGCCGACTGAGCGAAGCGAGGTCGGGCGGCCGCGCGAGCGCAGCGAGCCGGACGCTGATGGGGTCTGGGGGC